>NZ_LCTF01000030.1 GCF_001663375.1 Caldivirga sp. MU80 | reverse complement strand
GACTAGGCTATTACCGAAGAACACCGCAACGGTCTGGTTTGCAAGTGGTCTACTGTTCCAGTCCTGCACCATGGTTAACGGGGCGTAGTACACGGTCACTGTGAAGCTACCGGCTAGGGTTGTCTTGACGTACTGGTCGCCGTCAGTGGTTGGGAACGTCATGCCCTCATCAACCCAGCCACCCAACTCCTTACCAACAAGCCTATAGTAGCCGCCGCTCACGTAGGCTCTCGTCACAATAGCGTTTGTGCCGGCGTATAGTTCAACGAACGGTATGTAAACGTTAATTGACTTACTGGCCACTATCGGCGTTATGAAGCTCTGCACTGCACTTAGTGGCAATTCACCGGTGTATCCATTGACCGTCACTGGCTGGCCCTTGTAGTTGTATAGGTAGAATACGAAGCTCTTGGTGTAGCTTGTGTAAGTCACGTTATACACGTACTTTACGTAGTACGATATGCTTAGGTCCATTGATGGCTCAACGAATGCCAAGACGTTGGTCGGGGTCGTACTGCTCTTTAGGGCTGCCAATACCCTGGTTGCGTTCACTGAGAAGGTTGAACCAAATATGTACATGGCTGGCAGCGTGGTTATGGCACCGAAGGGTAGTGACATTGGCGTGGCGTAAGTGTAGGGTTTGCCCACCTCCGTGCCATTAACGTAGAATACGTAGCCTGTGGCGTTAACACCTGCGCTGACTGTTGCATACGGTATCGGTGACGGTGGGGTCATTGTGTTGTACACCTGTATACCCTCAAGGTACACTGTGGGTAATGCCAGTGAGTTAGTTGACACATCCACGTTACTGCCCAGCGCCTTACCCTCAACAACGCCGTACAGTGCATACAGCGGCCAGAAGCCGGCGCCAGTGCCGAAGCCAACTCCAGGTACACCCTCACTCATGTCACCGCTGACAGTGGCGGTTACCGTGCCATTTGGTAGTGAGCTCACGTATATGGTGCTCCAATTACCCGTGACGTTGTAGGCGTTTAGCACAGTGAACACTGAGGCGTTAACGTAGGGTAGGGTGACTATGGCATTGGTTGGCGCATAACCCGTCACTGTTACTGATAGCCAGCTTGGCTGGTTTGGCGTGTTCCGAGTGCCTAATACGTAGACCCTGGCTATCCTCGCGAAGTACAGTGCATTAGCTGCCTCGTTACCGGTCGCCGCGGCGCCAATGCTTTGGGCTAGGCTTGTGTAGCTGACCAGTATCTCGGTTAGGTTGTAGGTTGGCAGTATTGGCGTGTAGCCGGCGGTGTTGGGTGCGTAGGTTGGTATGTCAACTAGGGCTGTGCCGCTTGGGCCTATTGAAACCAGTAGCGTGAATGGTGAACCGAAGTAGTTGGCCCAGCCAACAGGAGTGCTGGCTGTGGCGAAGGGCAGCGTCGTGGCGTTAACCGGAACTATACTCCACCATACTAGGCTCTGGCTTGCCCCAGAGCCTGTGGTATACACGGTAGTGCTGCTACGTGATAGGTAGCCGCCCATTGAAGTTGATAGGACTGGCTGAGTCTCGAAGGCCCAGCCTGAGCCAACACCGTAAACCGTTATTATGACATTCTCGCTGGTTATGCTAGCTGTGTGAGCTAACACCTGTGTTAGCAGTTTGGCGGCTGTTACGTTGGTTAACTGGGTTAGTATGCTTGGGATGCTCACTGTGAAGGCCATGGGCACCCACCTGCCCACGGCTAGGTTGTAGTACAGCGTCAAGTTCTTAGTGGCCACGTCGACGGCGTAAGTGCCGGTGCTGTTGGTGACCAGCAGCTGTATTACGGCGGTTGCGTTGATTATTGAACTACCCGGCTCAACGTATATGTAGGCTTCGAAGGTCCTTAACGCCAGGGCGGCCGTTGACGGTGAGAATGATACGGTTACGCTACTGTTGAATGAGTTGAATGTACCAGTGGACACTGGGGTACTGGGTGTCAGTGTGACCTCGGCTGATAACTCATTCAACTTAACCGCATCTGATAGGGCCGGTGGCCACAGTAGGCTGACGTACGGTTCAGTGACGTACTTAGTGCCGGTGGTGGTGAATGAGAATATTGATGAACCAACGGTAACGTTGGTTATGTAGGCTGTGCCATTCCATATGAAGTTGCTCATGGGCAGCAGCATAGGCATCTGACCTGGGGCGAATACTTCACCCTCCAGGTTTGGTAGGTAGTAGCTTATTAGGGCGTACTCAGGGTACGGTGAGGCGTACTTGGAGTAGTCAATCAAATTAGCTATGTAATCCGTGCCGTACTCGGCAATGTAGGTTGGCGCTATGGCATAGGCCTGGCTCACGGTCTCGAATGGAGCTAACGCAGTACCTAGGTAGCTCTGGGCCCAGTTAATTATGCTACTTGGCACCGTGTTGCTGGGTATGAATACCTTGAACAATGCATCGTAGAAGGTTATTGCAACCACCGTGTTTGGTACGTTGTAGAATAGGCTCTTGCTCTTGACGCTTATCGTGGTTGGGTAGACACTGCTAACTATGACTATTGAGTTGGGTGGTACTGACACTGCTTGCCCGCCGACGTAAACCGTGTAGCTGCTAACGAACTCAATGGTGCCGTTTGCGTAGACTAGGGTTATCATTCCAGGCGGTGGCACTATTACGTTGCCGCTGAAGACCTCGTAGCCTAGGTAGAACACCTTACCGTACAAGACCTGGTTAGGCATGAATAACCTAGCCAGGTAGCCCTCAATGGCCTTGCCATATGGGTATGACGGTACCTTGAATATTGCGTATGGGCTGCTGCTTGATGCATTGGCCAGGTAGACTGCGGTTAATAGGTATGACTGGTTGTTTAGGACGTCACTGTACAGGCCCTCGCCTAGGGCTATTGACGTTAGGTTGTAGAATATGCCGGCTAACCTGGTGTAGAGTGGCTTGGCGCCAGCTATGCCTATTAGGCTGAAGAAGGTTAGGTTCCAAGCGTAGTTCGGGTACTGGTACCAGACGCTTGAGCCATTGTATGGGCTGTAGGCGTCGTAGATAACAAGCGTTGTGTTCATCCAGGTTGCCGCACCTGGCAGTAGGCTGGCTGGGTAGACTAACTGGTTGGCCAGTACGTTGTTCTGCGTGTCAACTACGTAGACGTGTAGGTTCTCCACGTAGACAGGTAGCTCAAATGTGTAGTAGCAGGACGTGTTAACCGGTATTGAGTACATTGAGTTGTAGTAAACCATCAAGTCCTCGTCAATCTGACCCCTGGTACCGAAGGTGTAGGCCGTTACACCACTTGGTAGGCCCAGCCAGGCTGAGTACTGGCTGTAGGTCTGGTTCCACAGGTACTGTAGGTAGCTGTACGTCCAAGTTGCCTCGGTGCTTGGTGAAATTGTCCTAACCTTCAGCGCGAAGTAGCTGTTAGGCATTATGTAGCTCGCGTTAATTGGCACATTCATTATCAGCACGGTGCCGTAGTTAGGCAACCCAGTGACCGGATTCGGTGGTGGTAGCTGGAAGCCCACAATATGGCCGCTGGCCACGTACTCTGTTGTGCCGTTGCTAATACCCTCAAACATCTTCTGACCAGTGACCGAGCTGTAGGCAGCAACAACGAAGCCAGGCAGCGGCGTCGGTGGCGTTGTGGCATTGGTCACCACCTGGAAGACTATGTCAATCAGTGGGAAGTAGACTAGGTTAACAACCGTTGGCTGTAGTGTTATTGGTGTTGTTATGGCCTGCCTTGTGAATGGGTTGACAGGTGGCATTACGTAGCCGAAGTAGTACAGGGTGAAGCTGGCCGTTGGGGTCACTGTGGATACTGGTACACCCCACATGTTGACCTGCACTGGGTACTGGAGCACGGTGTATGGGTAGGCGAAGGCTAGGGATAGGTTGAAGGTTCCGTAAGGTGTTGAAACCTCAACAACACCCTGAGTCAGGGTCTGGTTGCATAGGTTAACGAACTCAACCTTATACAGCATAACCTGCACAGCCGTGTAGGCAGTCTCAGATAGTATAGTACCGGTGGCTACAGCTATCTGCTTCTCGGGGCCTACTGCATACAGTGTATTGTTGGCCCCAGTCCCACTACCGTAGTAAGCCTTGAAGACTGGGGCAATTAGGTAGCTGTTAACGGCAGCTGGTGCAAAGCCGAAGGTGCTGTTATATGTGTAAGTTGCGCTGAAGACACCTGAACCAACCATTATTGTGCCGTAGTAGAGTTGCAAGTTGAAGTAGACTGTAGCCGTGGTGTTGTAGTAAACCGGCGATGAAATTGTTAGGACACCTGAACTGCTTGACGTAACGTATGCTGAACTGAATGTACCCATGAATGTGGGTACAGGTAGCTCAATTACCGGTGACTGGGCTAAGTTACCATAAGCTATGTGGTAGACTTGTAGCGTTGGGAATACGGCCACAGTGCTAGGTGTTGTAATACCTGGTTCACTCAAATACACTACCTGGCCTGTTGCCAATAGGCTTAGGCTGCTTATGCTTGGGCCGGCGTAGAGCATTGCCTTAAGCTGCTGTGCCTTCTCAACAAGCAGGGGCTCCTGCATCGTGGCTGGGACACCATGGGTGTATTGAGTTACGAAGAATGTGACTGGAAGTAGCGAAGTGTAGATATCCTCTATAACCACGTTGGGTGTGTTGCTCTGTATGGCGAGGTTAACTAGGGCTGATAGGTTCAAGAAGGCCACATCCCAGGTGCCACTAGTGGTCTGAAGCTCAATACTAAGCGCCATATGCTGTGGCGAAATTGGAGTGGCTGACGGTGCCTTTGGTGATGACGGACTGGCGTATACAGCACCAGTGAATTCAACCGCAGGTATTGTGAAGCCTTGGAATAGGAAGCTTATGGGTAATGGACCGAACAGTATCTGACTGTACTGCGGACCTAAGGTAACCTCAAAGAGCAGCGATGCTGTTGGTGAGAACATGTAGGTTGAACTGGCCAGTAAATTACCCTTAATGTCTAATATGTTCATAGCCTGTATCGTGATTAAGCCACCTGCAACAACTAGGTCAGGGAGACCATACGGGAAGTATGATGAGACAATAATAAAGTCATCAAAGTAGAAGTCATAGCCAACTAATGTGCCACCAAGCAGTAGGCTACCGTTGTAGTAACCCCCATAGACGTAGTTAGTAGTTGAGTATACTGGGACTGTTACGTAGCCTTGTGTACCTGGGTTGTAGTACTTGTAGGTTACGTTTATCGTGAAGTAGACTGGGTTACTTGAACCACTCTGGGCGAAGCCTACCAGGTGGCCTTTCTGGAATATCAAAGCGGGTAGGTATATGAAGGGCCCGAAGGCAACGTACTGGACGCCATATATGCCTGTGCTGAACTGAGTGGCCATTGGGTTGTAGGGGATTGAGGAGTTGACTATTATCGGTGTTCCGTTGTAGTACTCGGCGAAGGATAGGGCAAGGTTAGGCCATACTGATGACAAAACCATAGCCGCCGGTGCGGTGGTGACTAGGTCTAGGCCAAACCAGATGTATATGACGTTCAGGCCGGTCATGGGCATTGCGTAGTATTCACCGGTAGTACCGTTAACAGGCACCATTATCATGTAATGTCCACCGTTGGGAGCCTTCAGATAAGCTGTATGTGGTGGTGAGGCAGCGCTGGTTAAATTAGTCAATACTTCGCCAAGTAGGCTGGGTGCGGTGGTGAAGTTGAATATGACCCATTGGTAGCCCTTGTAGTTAAGCGTTACTATAATCATCCAGCTGGCATTGAATGATGAATAGTTTAGGCTTTTTGGTGAAACAGGTAGCTTGAAGCTATAGGTGAAGCCGCCTGTACTGTTTGTGGTCACTGTAAAGCTCTCACCAACCAGCAAGCCAATATCACTTGGAATTGCTGTGTTGAAGTAGTTTAAGTAGGAGCCAGGCACTAAAGTGCCGTTGGGGTATTTTATATCCGAGGCGTTAACTATGTAGAATGTTATCGTCTGACTGGCTATACCGTAGTAGGCTGGGACAGTACTGTAAAGTAGTTGGTACATATACCATACCATTGGGTATGATGATCTTACAGTAGTATTTACATATGTTAATGGTGGTTGGGCGTATGCTAGGTTTAGTGATATTGTGTAGGTTTGATTAACTATCTTTACCGTTGGCGGAACTGGTGGACCGGGTAGTGATATTGCCTTAACCGCGTGCCCCACCCCCACTAGGGTGAGGGCTAGGGCCACTGCGAGTATTGGCAGTAGTTTTGTTATTCCGTATTTCCCGGATTTACTGGACATAGGCCCCTCAGGCAACCACCCCTATTTAAAGAACCCCTTGTGAACCATCATGGAACAGTTAAAATAAGCCTTGGAACCAATGAAGCTACTCATCACTCACCCAGTTTCATTAACCCCCAGTTGCAAACAACACCCACATCTTCAGTAGCGCCAGTGAAAATGCATTGATGCTTAATAACGCCTAGGAAAATGTAAAAGGCTTACCCAGAGTCATTTAATTGGAGGAATAATCTCTTGGTTTTAATCGAATTTGAATCACCAACCTAATTACCTGCTATTAATCAGTTCTAATGCGCTGCTCAACCCATAGACGTTTATCTGCCCAAGCCCATTAACAGGGTTCCAGCGTCCCTGCAGGACCCAGTAGACTCCATTTTGTCCACCCAGGGATTGGAACATGAAGCCCGGTATCCCGGTTAAGTAGCTCTGCAGTGGTGCCGTGGTTTGCGTGGCGTAGAACATGCTTGGGTAGTTCTGGTAAAGTAGGTATAGTGTTGGGGCTAGGTCACCTATGGTGAAGGTTGGCATAGTGCTTTGAACAGTGGCCATCATTCCTGCTGATAACGGTGTTGCTAGGCTAGTGCCACCCACGATGTATGGTGGTATGACGCCGTTAAGCACAATGAGAACCCCCGTGAATGGGTTGGCGTCAGCTGCTATATCAGGGACTCCCCTATGGCCCACTGTGTAGAAGTCAATGCCCAGGTTTGGTTCGTAGACGAAGGGCCTCTCGTAGGTTATGTCAATCAGTGATTGGCCAATGGTCTCCGGGAAGGTGAAGGAGTAGCCGCCACCAGTCCCCCACATGAAGAGCGGGTTCCAGTTCCAGGCGTACTCTGTGCGGGTTACCATGAACGTTGGCGATATTGTGGCGTAGAGCGTCGTCCCACCAACCCCCGTCACCCATGGGTCACTGGCCGGGTATATGACGCTTGGCTCTATTGGGTACACGAATAGGTCGAAGGCACCCCAGTCACCGGAGGCGGCGAAGACGCCTATGCCCTCGGCGGCGGCCTGCATGAATATTTCATCATAACCGTAGAGTAGGTTGTAGGAAACCGGTGGCATGTAGAATACGTCCTCTGGGGCACCCCAGCTTAGGCTTATGAAGTTGGCCAGTTGATTAGCCACAACGTACTCCACGGCAACGAACAAGTCGTCACCTGAGTCAGGTGAGACAACTAGGAGTATGTTTGCGCCTGGGGCCATGGCGTGGGCATACTCGATATCAAGGGCGGTCTCCCCGGCCCAACCCTCAGCGATGCCGAGGTTATACGGTGTCAGTATGGGCATGCCGGTTGGGTATATGACCTGGCATGATGGCGGATTAGGTAGGCCGAATATCTGGTCGAAGGTGTACAGGTCATTACACGCTACGTCCTGGTAAGCCAGTTGCTGGTTGGCTATGGTGAAGTTGAAGTCACCGAAGGCATCAACAATGGCTATAGTGTATCCTTGGCCAAGGTAACCGCTAATGAACACCGGATACTCATCGTATATGAACTCAAGCCCGAAGGGTAGCCATATTTCAAATGGGTAGGCGTAGAATTGACTTGGCCTACCTAAGATTGTGTAGGCTGGTTTCCCATTAACCTTGACGGCGTTGTTTAAAACCTGGCTGACGGTGTAACCTTGGGGTAGCGGGGTCTTGACGTAACTGGGCTTGTAGACTGGCCCCTTTGAGTTGGCTGCGAAGTATCCGATTGGTATGCACTCACCGGCTAGTATCCACTGCTGGATGTTACTGGGCGCTGATTGAAGGGCAGTTAGGAACCCATCCACTGCTGATGCCGATCCAGAGGCCTCTATGAGCATTGGGAACGTGTAGAGCACAGTTAAGCCGTATTGACTGGCTAGGCTAGTTATGTAGCTTACCACTGAGCTCGGTGGTGAGTACCATGAGGCGAATTGGGATGGGGTTATGAAGCTGTGGAAGTATGGGCTGGTTGGGTTGTAGTACATTTGGCTGAGTAGGTAATTTAGGCCGTTGGGCGTCGTGACGTTGCTTAGCCTAAGCCAAACCACTACATGGCTTGGGTTTGAACCAGATATCCCTGGTATTATTTCAGCGCAGGTGAAGTACTGCGGCGTAGTTGAGGGTGTCTGTGAGGGCATTGGTGCATGGGCCATGGGTGCAACCAGTACTGCAACCGCCAATGCTATTGCCACTGATAGGATTGACAGGTTGCGTACCGTAGACATATAGGTACAGTTAGGTGCCCTCCTTTTTAAGTATTCTCAGGCTAACGCTTTAACCACACACTTTATGTTTTACTTAATTTACTTAATATAGTAAAGTGGAGTGCTAGGCAAGGAATTTTTACGTCACTGCGTTGCATTAATTAATCTACTTAGGTTGCCTAAATCTCCCACCGCCCACTGGGCGTATTGGAGGGCCATTGGGCAGTAGGTTCTGATTAGGTATAGTGAGTAGGCTAGCTTAACAATTGATGTTGCGTTCAAGGCCTTAAGCGTTGCAATGCCCCTACCCGCATTATAGGCGTTATTACATAGCCCTAGGTTGGCCATGGATAGGGTTAGGTTGCCTAGGGTTAGGTTAAGGTACCTCTCGATTAACCCCCTCATTGAGTTAGGTATCGGTATGGCCACTATCGTGGCTCCCCTGCTCCACTTCAGATAGCCCATAGCCGCCAACTTACTCATTGTTTCGTTAACATCCCTTAATAGTTTAACAGTTTCATTAACCTTAGCCAACTCAAAGTACTGATTAACCGTGGTGCTTAATGAACCATTTACGTAGCTTAGGTAAACCTCCCTAATCAACGCCTCAAGTAGGCTAAGCTCCGTTGCATTGCTCTTAAGCCCACCGTATATGCTGGCTGTCTCGTTGATTAGTGAGGTGGCGTTTAGGCATATGCCCCAAGCCTCACCCACCTTAACCCCATGCGAACTCAATATGGTTAACGCCGTGCTTAACCTGTTTACAGTGGCGTAGGAGGAGATTAACCCCGTTAAGTTGCCGCTGGCCAGTAGCCTAGTTAACGTTTCGTTAAGCTCCTCGGCGTACTTAGCCATAGCCGACTCAAGGGCCTTAACTATGTACTGCCAGTACTCCGTTAGGTTCAGTGAGGCTAATTCACCAATACCCCTATACTCACCCACGCTCACGTAGACTAGGGTGGCCGCCTCAACCTTACCCTCAAGCCAATTACCCAACCTACCCCTGAGGCCACTCAAGGTCTCGTTGAGGAGCACCGTGGCGTTGCCCAACACACCCTCAACCCCCGTGCAACTGGTTGAATTCAACCTGGCTAACTCAGCCAGTAGTGCCTCTGCTTCGCTGCGTATTGTTGAGTTGGTGGTTAGCCTAATGACCGTGTTTAACCTCGCCTCCGCTAGGCTGGCTAGGTTAATGCAGGTGTAATTGACCTTACTAGCCCTTGTGGCGTTTGACATTACCATGCTCCAGGTCTCAGCCTCAAGTTGAATAGCCCCAATTGCCTCATGAAGGGCGTCGAGGCACTGCCCACGGCTCAAGCTCTCGTTGGCGGTGATGGTTAGGTTAAGGGCACTATCTAAGGTACCGTTTACCAATGTGGACTCCCCCACTGTATTAGCCACCAACCGAACCCTCTGGTAAAGGAGGAGGCTAAGCTCCACGTGAACCCTAGCCGCAGTGCAGGTGGCGTTCTGGCTAAGGGACACAGTACTATTACTATATATAGTATTACTCAGGGATGAGGAGCTAGCCGCGGCGTGCAGCGTCAATACTCCAAGGGCCACGGCGACGCCAATAATTAATATCAACACCACCAGCCTAACCTGACCCATAGCCCTATGGGTGCCGTTGAATTTAAAAGGGTTAGTCCATGGAACCACGGTTCCGCACGATTTCGCATCACCGAAACGGATGGCTTAAGCGCACTATTGGGTTGCAGCTATGTTGAGGTGCGTTATTAAGGCCTTCTTGAAGTTACCGTAGCTGAATATCATGGACCTAGCCATCACGGCCTCCCTGTATTCAGCGTTGGCATCTAGGGCGTTTAACACTTGCTCAGCGGCTTCGTTAACCGTGTTGAAGCCGAACCCAAACCTCCCCTCCTCCACTACATCAAGCCAGGCACCCCCATCCCTATGCACCACCGGCACAGCCCCGGTTGATAACGAGTAGACAAGTCTCGTCCCTTCTAGGGGTGGGTTGTCCCATTGCGTGGGGTCTTATGCGTCAGGTTTATTAACCCCTGCTTTACTAGGGTGTTTAATAACCCCGCAATAGGCGGGGTAACAACCAAGACCCCCGGCGTGAAACCCCACCCAACAAGGCAGGGAGGGGGTCATATGGCCTCCACTATGGTTATTCCCAAAGTGCTCAGCTGGGTGCGTATGCAGGATTGCCCTAGCCCTGCACATGAAGTCGGCCTTAACCTCCTCAGGTACGTTTGGCAATACTTCAACGGCGCCTTGACCCAGCTCCTTAAGGTACCTAACCCTGGCCATGGAGTCGGTTAGTCCCATTATCACGAACCTAACGCCCGGTCTCCTAGCCCTAACCAACTTAGCCACCTCAATGAACTCCTCCCACGGCTTGCTAAGCCTACCAACGCCGATTACTAAATCCTCCTTAAGCCTAAGTGGATCACCCCGGCATTTAACTGGCTTAACGGGTGGGTGAATCACAACCACATTGCTGACGCCACAACCCTTAAGCCTAGTCAGCGTCCATGTTGAGTTCGCCGCGATAACCCTGGCCTTTGTTGGGAATAGTAGTTTTAGGTGGACTGAGCAGTATGGGTAGTGAACGTAGCCTAAGTCAACCCAACCCCTAAGGTCATTGTAAGCGGCATCAATAACCACGTCGAACCTGCTCCTAAACCTAACGTAGCGTTCATAGGTGAGTGAATAAACCCCCTTAATAAACCTGAATAAACGCCAATACGTACCTCCATTAGGGCCTGGAACACCCCTCAATACATCAGGCTTTTCGAAGCCATTACCCCATTCACCATCGAATGTTAAGACTGTTGTGAAGTAGCCTAATTCCCTAAGAACCTTAACCATGTATGCTAAAACCCTCTCACTGCCAGCCCACGATGCACTCCTCTCCCTATACACCAGCAGTGCCCTACCCCCCACGGCGTATACTGATAATTCTCAGTCTTAATAAGATTAACCATGAATGGTGCATTCGCTTAATGCCAATGCCTCTTGGATCAAACCTGCGGAGACTGATTAGTGGGTTAGTTGCTAATGGCTTAGGTTTGATTAATGGTGAGCTAGGTTTTAGTCGATGCGGTTTTAGCCCTAAGGAGATGCGGCAATTGTAATGCATTTCTACGTATCGATTAGTCACCTTGTATTAAGAATGTTATCCACCGCCCTTGGCCGCAGGTTTCTTGGCTGCCCTCCTCCTGCTCCTTATCTCATCCATAATCTTCTTGGCCTGGTCCTTAGGCATGTTCCTAAGCTTAACGTAAAGCGGCTCAACAAGCTCGGCAATCTTCTTATCCGAGTATACATGAGCCTCAACGGTGGAGATCCCTATCCCATACCTGCTGTATACGTGGGTTACGTAGACAAGCTCCTCATCAACGCCAAGGGCCTTGGCCAACTCGCTCCTCAACTGGAGTCTCTGGGGTGTGGGTAAACCCACGTGGTAGACTAAGGCCTTAACCTCCTTACGCTGGAGTAGGGGGTTGTTAAACTGGTCAACCACCTTAACCTGCACCTTACCAACCTCAACACCCTCAGGTAGCGGTGATGGAACTAGGTTAACGCTAACCTCACCTCCACCCTGACCCTGCTGCGCCTCACCCTGACCCTCACTCATCATTAAGCCCACAGGGCCCCCCTTTTTAACACTTAACCAGCGACTGGCGCCAAGCTTAATGCTATCTTAACTGCAGTACACCGGATGCCGACGGCGCTTCCCGGCTAGCAGTGATTACCTAGTTACTGGGCTTATGAATGGCCATTAGCTAGACCCCATATAGTGGGGCAACCCCACCCCTAGAAGGGGTGAGACTTGACTGCTTTCATGATGTACGTTTTGTCGTAGCTATTGTTCACCGTTTCCCTAAATGGCCTGGTGAGGGTGGATTCAGTGGGAGCTGAGCCATGGGTTAGAATGCCGGTGCCAGGGTAATTAGGGACATGGCCTACTAACCATCAATGGAACCCACTGGAGTGGTGTACTCACCATGAGGAAGGCTATAAAAATAAGTGATGGGTAAACCCCCAATAGGTGGGTGAGTGTGGGTTCAGACGTAGGGCTTATAATGATAACGACCAGGGGTAAAGTATGGCGTTGGGGTAAGCACCGCTTCGCGATGGTGGTGAAGGATAGTGAGGTTGTGGAAATTGTTAAGAAAACAACCAGTAAGCACACACGCATCCAGCTAATACTCAATAACAGTCTGGCACGCCTAATCTACGACGTTACACCAGCAGTAAGAAAAGCTGGCAACAAAGAATACCTAGTGCTTCGGTTGGTAAGGCAACTAAACAGTACATGGTCGACCCTCTATCTGGCAGGAGAAATACCCATTGAAATAATCATCCCCAGCAAAACACAATGACAACCTTCCTTGTCCTGAAGGGCGAGTGGCGTTAATAGATGCTTCACTCCATACTCCACGTGGGGCGGGATCACCCCTAGAAAGGGCAAGACTTGCCATTCGTTATCACTAATCGCAGCATCTTAAAGGGTTAAAAATTCGTGAGGGTGATTAGAGGGATGGGTGAGGTTGGTTACTTGGACTATAGGAGTAACCCAGGGGCATATGTTTACGCTAAGGTCCTTGATGGGTTGGTTGAGGCTAGGCTAGCCCTTGAGATGCTGGATAGGGGTTTAATGCAGAATGCAGCCGCCAAGGCATTCATGAGCGTTAAGTCTATAGTAAGTGCCCTGGTTGTGAATAATATCAGCAAGTTAATTGAGGGTAAGCCCGATAGGGAAAGGGATTGGTATGAGAATGTTGGCTACTCAGCGCCAATAACGGGGTTGATAGGGATATCTAGGGATTTGGGGAGGCTGGGGATTGATGTGGATAGGGTCGTTAGGATAGCCCTATCATTACACAGGTTCTCCTACAATGGCCTAGACCCGAACCTAGTTGATTACAGGAACCTACATGAGGTTAGGGGTGATGTGCTTGAAGTGGTTAAGTGGGTCATTGGGGTGGAGGTTCTGTTTAAGGGTATTTGGGATGATAGGTTGAGTAGGGAGGTTGAGGAATTGAGAGCCCTGCTCAGCAGACAGGGCGTTAATGAGGGATGATTAATATTGGTAATTGACAGCACACAACAAGTCTCGCCCTTTTGGGTGGGGTTGTCCCACTACGTGGGTCTCATGGAGATAGATTTATTAATCCTAGCTTTGCGTAGGTGTTTGGTGCTTGGGTTGGTGCCCCCGAGAGGGGGTTTCCCTTACCTCAGATGAGCCGGTGGGGCGATACCCCACTATTTCCACCACCCCAAGAACGAAACCATTAACCCCGCAGAGGGAGTAACGGACGAGACCCCCACAATGAAAAACCCACCTCCCTAAGGTGGGAAGGGGGTCATTCCTCGTTGCGTTGGCTTAGTCCCTTAGATCCACCACCTTGCTCAACTCCCCCTCAACGTAACCTAGGCCAAGCCTCCTGAGCGTGCTCCTCCTCGGGATCCCCCTCTCATCCCACCCCCTGGCCTCGTAGTACCAGGTCAGCATCCTCTGGTAACCCTCCATGTTAAGCACCGCACCCTTTAACGGGCCCTTGGTTAACGGGTCCTTAAACCACCTTAAGGGTGGTGTGTCGTACTCCCTCGACCAGCCGCCGTACTCCCTTACCCAGAATGCCCTAATCAGGGTGTAAACCCTATTAGCCACACCGCCAATGTCGTAGTCAAGCCCCGTGGCTGCCTTAAACATCCTCCAGTAGTAGTCCAGTTCAAGGCCTATTTCAACCCACGGCAACCTACACCCAACCATTACCTCGAACCACCCTCCCCTAATGTCCTGGAGCTCAATGACCTTAAGCACCTTCTCCCTAGTGTAGCCGAACCTATCATTCCTAACCTCCCAGGATATCACCCAGGCGTCCTTGTGGTGCGCCCCTATTGGGCTGGTGGAGAAGGCAAGCGCCATTCCCGGGGCTGCGTGGCAGTCGTAGGCGCTCACCTCAAGCCCCTTCACGTGCATTGCGAAGTCCCCTGACCCACCCCCAACCCTCCTTGACGCCTCCCTAACCCCAAGCCCAAGTAGCCTACCCAGTTCAGTCCTCTGGTGGGCTATGTCGTAGGCGACCTCAAGGGCCTTCCTGTAGTCACCCCACTCCAAGCCATCCTTAATGAGCCCCCTCTCCGTGGCCTCCATGGCCCACCCCAACACTGAGCCTAGGCTGATGGTGTCCATACCCATCATGTCGGCAACCCTGTTCAGGTGGGCAACCCTCTGCAGGTCGCCTATGCCTAGGTTGCTCCCCAGCATGGCTATGTTCTCGTAGTCAAGCTCAGACTGCTTGGACTCAGCGTCATTAACCACGTGGCCGCAGGGCATTACGCAGTTTGGGCATGACCTAACAGTAACCGTGCCCCTCTCAACCATAAACCCACCTATCTTGTCATACTGGTCGAACTGCCCCTCCCTGAAGTTTAGGGTTGGTAGTACGCTTGCCTCCTGGGCCCACTCCACGGTGGCCGTGGTGCCCTGCCTCATCCAGAATGGGTAACCCTCCTTCCTCTTAGCCGCCAGGTCGGCCTCAACACCTATCTTGCTCAGTGATGGGTCAGCTGGCTGGGGTAGGAGCCTAGTCCCCCTAACCACTATGGCCTTAAGCCTCTTACTACCCATCACAGCCCCCATCCCAGGCCTACCACCACTCCTACCCCTCTGCGCAACCACGGTGGCGAACCTGACCAGGTTCTCCCCAGCGGGGCCGATTATCAGCATGCCTACGTTGGACCCATGGACCCTCCTAAGCCTATCCTCGGTTTCGAAGGTGTCCAGACCCCATAGGTCGTCCGCCGGCATCAGGCTGACCTTATCATCCTCAACGTACAGGTAGACTGGCTTGGGTGAAGCCCCCTCAATAACCATGGCATCAAAGCCAGCCTTCCTCAGGTGCACGGAGGCCCAGCTGCCAATGTTACCGTCACCGTAGCCGCCTGTTAAAGGGCTCTTAGCCGCTATGACCAGCTTACCCGTGTTTGGGCCAGGGTAGCCGGTCAATGGGCCAGCTGCAATAACAAGCTTATTCAATGGGCTGAGTGGGTCAACCCCAGGCCGCAGCTCATCCCAAAGCAACTTAACGGCAAGCC
Organism: Caldivirga sp. MU80; assembly: GCF_001663375.1. Classification (GTDB taxonomy): domain Archaea; phylum Thermoproteota; class Thermoprotei; order Thermoproteales; family Thermocladiaceae; genus Caldivirga. The sequence goes on along the minus strand of NZ_LCTF01000030.1, from coordinate 15,545 downwards.
CCCTACCACCCACGAAGGACACGAGGATTGATGGATCTATATCCTGTATCCAATACCTACCCGAGCTTAAGTCAACCCTAAGCAACCTACCAGCCCAACCCCTCACAATTAAGGATAACCCAACCAGTATTTATAACTGCCGCCACTCACAAACGGCGACATTCCACCACCAGCCACTTCCCCACCATCCCTGATCCCCCACCTCACTGCCCAGCACCCATCACTGAAACTTCCCACCCAACCCACAGTACAACCCATTAAACCAAGGGGCCGGTGGGCCAACCAGCCTCATCGGATTTTGGAGTGGTAGAGTAGCGATAATATTAAGATTGAGACTAATAACAGCGATGTGGACTTACTCATCAGCTACCTAAGGTGTCTGGGCACGTTAAACTTTGGGCTGTCAGAGTAGTGATAATCTTAATACTAATGTTCATGGATCCTGATGTTTAGGGCTATGTTGAATTGGTTTGATGGCTACCGAGCGTTTAAGCAACGTTGAGTTTTGGAGTGGTAGAGTTGTGGTGATATTAATATTATCACGACTCTGGCAGTCCAAATTTTTGACAGATCCACACCCCACTGGGTTGTCAATGAGGGAATAAAAGCTGCAGTATCAACCTCAATAATGTTAATATTAATATTATCACTACTCTACCAGCCCAAACTCAATGAAACCAGCCACCCAGCGCCGCAGACATTAACAACACGTAACCATCCCAGGTGATCAAAAGCCACAGTGAGCACCGATAACTACTGTTTGGTGGAGGAAACGTTAAGGGGGGGTTAGCGTTAGGTTTTTAATCATTAAGGTGCCGTTTTTGTCGTGGATGTTGAGGCTGTTAAGAGGATTTTAAGGGAAATTGCTACCAGTGACCCAGCCTTCATTAGGGATCTCTTCCTTGATGCATTAAGGAGCGATGGGAGGGTTATTGAGGCTATTACTGAGCTCCTCACCAAAAACCCAGAAGCCAAGCTAAGGTTAGCCGAGACTATTGCTGGTGTAATTACGTTACCACTAAACGTGGCTACAAAGGAAGATATTAAACGCATCGAGGAGAGGATTATAGGAGTTGAAAACAAGGTTGTAGGCGTTGAAAATAGGGTCACAGGACTTGAAAATAAAGCTGCAGGTCTTGATGGTAAGGTCACAGGACTCGAGAGCAGAATGACTAGCCTCGAGGGTAAAATGACTAATCTCGAAAATAGAATGACCAGTCTTGAGAATAGAATGATTAATCTCGAGGGCAAGGTCGCAAACCTTGATAACAGGATGACAAGCCTTGAGGGTAGGGTTGCTAAACTTGAGGATGAGTTTAAGGACCTTAAGAATGATGTCAGGGGGATTAAGAGGAACGTTAAGGATATAGCCACAACCCTTCAAAGGCTTACTGTTGACCTTGAGGACTCGGCCCGCGATTGGGTTTCATACTTCCTTAGGCAGAGGGGCTATAGCTGCACAGCGGAGCGCCTATGGGTTAACAAATCCTATGAGTTCGACATATACTGCAACGCTGGTTCAATAACAGTAGTCGGTGAGGCTAAGGTTAGGATAAGCGCCAATATAGTGAGCAACGTGTTTAACAGGGTTCAGAGGCTTCAGCGTGGTTGGCCAGATAAGGTATCGGGTAGGCTGGTGCCGGTCATTTACGCATTGGTGGTGGACCCAACGGCGGAGCAGAGGGCTAGGGAATTGGGGGTTTGGTTAATAGAGAGTAGGAGGGAGAGGATAACGCTGGAGGAGGTGCTCCAGAAAGCCTAGCAACCATCAGTAAGTGAGAGTTCATGTCCAGCAACGCTTAATTAAGACCCTAAACCTGAATGAATTGAAGCCATGGAAGCCTTAATTACAAGCCACATGGGCTACTGGTGAACGCAAAGTAAGCGGCATGGGGGTTAGCCTGTGGGCAGTACTTGCCCAAAAGGATTAAATCAAATTCACCTTAAACAAGTAGTGGTGCTTGCGAATTCACCTAGGGATAAAGGATAAATAGGCCATGCCGCCTAGCCTTGCCGTGAATGGGGTTACGTTAACCCTACTGTACCTAGGCGTGATACTTATTTTGGCTAAGTTACTTGAGGAATCGTTCTCAAGGATTAGGCTTGTGCCGTTCGTTGGGGCTGTGGTGGCTGGTGTGGTGCTTGGCAATGGAGTTCTTGGGTTCGTTAAGGTTAATTCTATTATTCAATTCATATCACTACTGGGGATAACACTGCTGCTCTTCCTATCAGGCGCTGAGGAGTTTGAGGTTGGGAGGGGTAGCTTAAACGCCAGGGTTACCGCCGCTGCAGCCGTTGAGTTGGCATTGCCCTTCACCCTCATTTACCTTTCCCTTAGGGCGCTTAACGTCAGCATCACGCCGCTCTTAGCCATACCCCTTATCATGACTAGTGTTGGGCCCTTGGCCAGGCTGTTGATGGATATTAACCTGTCTAGGACTGAACTTGGCAACATGCTCTTTATGCAGGGCGCCCTAGTGGAGGTCGCCTCCGTGGTGGCCTTCGCGATACTAGTCACTGCTAGGCTGGGTGGTTCGCTACTTACGTTGATTGGGATTGCGGTGCTCATAGCTGCCATATTCACTGTGGGTAGGTGGGTTTCGAGGGCCCTTGAGTGGGTTGAGGGTTACGTTAAGGCTAGGGAGGTTGAGTTCGCGGCAGCCATATCCCTAGTCCTGGTCATATCGTTCCTAGCCGAGGCGGTCAACTTCAACCCAGCCATGGCGGCGTTGTTCCTAGGCATACTGCTTAGGGATTACCTCAAGGATAGGCCTGAACTCCTCGAGAAGCTACACGGCTTCACGTATGGCTTCTTCGAACCCATCTTCTTCGTGAGCATAGGGCTATACTTCGTAAGGTTAAGCCCAGATTTACTAATGACTAGCCTATTAATCGCCCTAATCCTCCTCTCATCTAAGGTGGCCGCGGGTGCCTTAGCATCAATGGTGGTTGGGGGCAGCCCCATAATCAACGGCCTAGGCACGTCAACCAAGGGTGGCGTTGACGTATCGCTACTGCTGGTACTACTCACCACAGGCCTAATAACCAGGTTAACCTACTCATACCTAACCCTAGCCATAACCGTAAACTCAGTGGTTGCGCCACTCCTAGTAAGGACCGTGGTTAAGCCAACAACCGGCGTTAACCCATTGATTAGAGTTAAGCTTAACAACAACGTGATGAGTATTAGTGAGTACGCTAAGCCACTAACGGTTACGTGCAGCGACAACCTCAGGATAGTCATTGACAGGATGGTTGAGAGGGGGGTTAGGGCCGTGGTTGTGGTTAACAGTGAGGGTAAGCCCCTCGGGTATTTAACCATGCAGCAACTGCTTGAAATAGACCCAGCCACCTATGGGATGACCCCAGCCTGCGACCTACCGTTAAACGAATTAACCACGGTAACAACCAAGGCTAGGATTATTGACGTTTTGAGGAGGTTTAGGGGGTTTGAGGACCCAGTCATCGGTGTTGTTAATGATGACGGTGTGCTGGTGGCGACGATATACGAGAGGGAGTTGCTTAGGTTACTAATAACTGTTTAATTTTTGAACCAAGCCTTTAATCACCGGGTTTAAACTGGGGGTTAGTCACTTGACCCGCTGGTGCCTTCCTCGCCTGTCTTAGATTCCTCACCACCCTTACCCTTGCCGCCTGCGGATGACTTGGTTTGCCCTGCCGCTATTATATCATCTATCCTGAGCACCATTATGGCTGCCTCCGTGGCGCTCCTCATGACCTGCATCTTGACTATTAACGGATCCCACACGTTAAGTTCACTCATCCTGGCTATCTTCCCACTCAACACGTCGACACCAGCATCAAGCTCACCCTTATCGTGCCTGCTCCTAAGCTCCGCTATGGCGTCCACCGGATCCAGGCCGGCTGTTAGGGCTAGTATCTCCGGTATCTTCTCAACGGCCTCGGCATACCTCATAACGGCCAGCTGCTCCTTGCCCGGTAGCTTCCTACCCCACTCCCTAAGCCTCTTAGCAACCTCAATCTCGAAGGCACCTCCGCCGGGTACTATCCTCGGGTCCCTGAATAGGTCCCTTGTGACGTGGAGGGCATCGTTTATGGACCTCTCAGCTTCGTCCAAGACCCTGTCAGCTGCACCCCTAATCAGTATTGTGACTGCCCTTGGGTTGGGGCACTGCTCAACGAACACCATCTTCTCCTCCCCAACCTTCCTCTCCTCCACAAGCCCAGCCGTTCCAAGGTCCTCTGGCCTTAGGTCCTTTATGCTTGTGGCTATCCTGGCACCCGTGGCCTTGGCCAGCTTCTCAATGTCACTCCTCTTAACCCTCCTAACAGCCATAATACCAGCCTTAGCTAGGAAGTGCTGCGCCGTTTCGTCAATACCCTTCTGGGTTATCACAACGTTGGCGCCTATCTCCTTCAGCTTGTCGACGTAACCCTTAAGTATGTTAGCCTCCTCCTCAAGGTACGCCTTAATCTGCTGAGGTGAGGAGACCGATATCTTAGTGGTCCACTCCGGCTTCTCAATCTCCAGTGGGGCATCCAGGACAGCGATCTTAGCGTTCACAACCCTCTTCGGCATGCCTGGGTGGACAACCTCCTTATCCAGCACAATGCCCTGTATGAACTGGGTCTCGTAGAGGCTCTGGCCCTTCTTCTTCTCAACCTTAACCCAATCCAAGTCTAGGCTGTACTTGCCATTAGCCTGCTCAGCGGCTGTGTATGAGGCGTCAACCGTTATCTTGGCTAGGTAGTCCCTTGCCTCGGAAACCACCTTACTGCTGAGCGAATTAGCCACTATCTTAGCCACCTCATCCCTGTTATTCAGGTTAACTGGACTAACCAGGTTAGGTATGTCGGGTATTGTTGAGTTTATGAAGTCGAGGGCCTTCTTGAAGCCGTCTATGATTATGGTTGGGTGTATGCCCTCGTCGAGCAGCATCTCGGCCTGTTCAAGTAGCTTACCGGCCAGGACAACCACCGTGGTTGTGCCATCACCAACCTCCGCGTCCTGGGCCTTAGCCACCTCAACCAGTAACTTGGCGGCTGGGTGCTGAACCTCCATCTCCTTCAGTATTGTTGCCCCATCACCCGTTATGGTAACATCGCCGAAGGCGTCAATGAGCAGCTTATCCATGCCCCTTGGCCCAAGGCTTGTTTGAAGTATCTCAGTTATCACCTTGGCGGCCATTATGTTACTCCTCCTTGCATCAGAGCCCGTTGTCCTTGAACTACCCTCCTTAAGTATGGCTACTGGAACACCACCCCTTGGTTGTTGCTGGGATGACATATGCATCCCTAAAACCCGCTTCTATATAAACCTTTCCCTAAGTAACGTAGCCTCAACGGTTAACCTCCAACAAACCTCAAGTAACCGCCATGTCGGGCACTAACGCTTGAATGCCCCTATCTCTCTAACAATTTTAGACCTAGTTTACTGTTTCTATGAGTTAAAGAAGTTTAATAGCCTTCATGACCTCAAGGGTCAGTACTGTTATCCCAGCGGCACCCCTAACCAAGTTATCGCCTAGGGCAACCATCCTAACCACCCTACCTGATGTGGATAACCTACCCACAGTCACAGCCATGTGATCCAGGTCCTTGGCTGGCTGGGGTGCGTCCTGCCTATCAAGGACTATTATTGGCCTGGGTGGGGCGGTGGGTAGGTTTGCCTCCTGGGGTAGTGACCTAAAGCCCGATAAGGCCTGCTTAACCTCACTAACGTCATACTCCCTATCCATTACGGCGAATATTGAGGCCATGTGGCCGTACCTAACCGGAACCCTAATTGAAGTCACCCTAACTGGCCTACCCCACGGCGTGAACTCGCCCCTACCCATAGCACCAAGCATCTTATTGGACTCGGCGGCTATCTTATCCTCCTCACCCTTAATGAAGGGTATCACGTTACCCTCTATGGCTAGGTAGGATAAGCCTAAGTAACCTGCCCCTGAGACTGCTTGCAGTGTAGTTATGTAAAGTTCCCTTATGTGGTCGGCTAGGGGTTTTATGGCTAGGGTTATTATTGCTGAGGTGCAGTTGGGGTTCTTAACAAGCCAGGGGCCCTTAAAGTCCCTTAGAACCTCCAGGTGCTGCCAATTAACCTCGGGGTTTATCAGGGGTACGTTTGGGTCCATCCTCCTTGGGGATGCGTTAGATATTACGTTTAAACCAGCCTCAAGGAGCCTTGCCTCAACGGGCTCAGCAACCTCGTTGGGCAATGCCGATAACACAACGTCAACATTCCTGTGGTCCGCTGGGTCTGTTGAAACAAGCCTAATACCCCTGGCGTACTCGGGTACGTCACCTTCTATGAACCACTTAACCACGTCACCGTACCTCTGCCCAACCTTACCCGGCGACGCTGATAAGGCAGCCACCTCTATGAATGGGTGGTTGGCCAGTAGCTTAACCATCCACTGCCCCACGAGCCCCGTTGAGCCAAGTATGGAAACCCTCACCTTATCCATGAAACCACCCACCTGTGCAGTTCCTTAGCCAACTTAACCGCCACGTCCTGGTCCTTGACTATTGAGGTTACTGCATTACCCTCAGTGTCGTTGATTACGTCGATTGGCCCGTAGCTGTCTATTATTAGGTAAACCTCTCTCCTGAACTCATCTAGCCCCATGACGCAGCCGACCACGGTGACGGCGTAGCCGCTCTTGAGACTGACGAGACCTATTGAACCAGCCTCCGATATTGAAACCAGTTTAGGTGTGTTAATGCATTTGGACATTATTAACGTACCACTGCTTGACCATGGGTTAGTGACCACGACGTGGACGTCACTATCTATTAGTGGCTTAAAGGTGCCTGGGTGGAACTTCTTGGCGCCCGTGAGTGAGGCCACGTAGGCCTCCTCATGGGTTAGGCTTGGTATGAGCCTTGCATCGTTTATTATCCTAGGGTCACCAGTCATTATCCCCTCAACGTCCGTGTAGAAGATTAGCCTAGGGGCGTTTAGGTATGATGCTATTAGGGATGCCGTGTAGTCGCTCCCACCCCTACCCAGTGAGGTTAACCTACCGTTTAAGCTTATGCCTAGGAAGCCTGGGACAATCACCACGCTCCTCCTTGACAGGGCCCAAGTTAACCTATGCCTAACGTAGTGTGAACTAACCCCAAGCACCGATGCCCTACCCCAATCCTCATTTGTCACAATCCCCACATCATAAACTGCACCAGCGTCGACGCCGAGGCTGTTGTAAAGCGCCGCCTCGGCTAGCATTGTGGATAATAATTCACCGTGCACGATTACGTAATCCCTCGCCCAAAGCTCCCTAATGCTGACCAACCCCTTAAGCCTAGCCCCAATCCCCTCAATCATGCTGCCCAGCTTGCCTAAGCTAAGCCTCTGTGCCTCAGTTAGGTAGGGTTGGATGGCGTCTTCAATGAGCCTTGGTTCACCCTCGTCATAGGCCCTTATCAGTGTATCCGTAACACCCTTCATTGCTGATACGACTATCACCAGTTTACCATCATCGGCGAGGTGCCTCTCAACAACCTTACCCAGGACCTTATCAACCTCACCTGGCCTAAGCAGTGAGCCGCCAACCTTAGCCACAGTGACGTTTAGTGTCCTTGGCATGTTTCCCGCATTTCCCACCACATCATATATAGCCCTCGCATTGGCTCTCTTTTAAACATTACCCCCTAATTAACCTATTTTCACCTGAACAGGGCTTACTTACCATCACAATTGAAATACCTAGTCACTGGACTAACCGTAATCTTCACTAACCGTCAACTACGACTCAACTTTGTAAAGGCCATGATACCCCAGTAACGGTTACATGATGATTAAATTGGCTTTATGAAAGCGGAGGGAGCTTTTAACTTTCCTCAGCCTTAGCCTTCTCCTCCTTGGCGTACTTCCCCATTATCTTAGCCTTAACCTCCTCGAAATGCTTAACTATGTTTTCAGGCTCCAACCCCTTGGCTAGGTACTTGGAGAACCTAGCCTTATACAGATCTGGGTTACTCTGCTTTAGGTTTGATGCGTACTGTGCTATGTGTTCACCACTTACCCTATCATCATCCGGTAGGACATCCTCGCCGTGGGGTACCTCAAGCCCAGCGTCAACGGCACCCTTAACCACTGCGAATAACCTACCACCGGCGGTGGCCCTATGTAGCCCTATGTCTAGGACTACCAGCTTAACCCCCTTGGCTAATGCCCTGTAGCCCACCAGTAGCCCCACTAGGTAGGCGGCTGATGTGTTGCCGGTTCCCCCAAGCCAACCAAACTTCTTGGCTAACTCCCTACTGCTGGCCTGGGCAACGGTGAAGTCACCCTGGGGTGCGGACACCACTACCTGTGCCGTCACGTACCTGTTGCTGAACCTAACCACCAGTCTCGGCTTACCGCTCATTACCATTATCCTCCTCTTATAGTAGTCCGTCTTGCCCTCCCTCCTCCTCCTGAACTTGACCTTATACCTGCCGCTCTTCGCCATTAGGAGCCACCCCTGAAGGCTGCCTTAATCTTATCCTCCGTTACAATGCCGTTTTGAATCATGTAAGTCCTTAGGTGGGCTAGGGATTCGAAGTAGCCTCCCTTAGCCATCCTGTATAGGTTCCTCCAAGTGGCCTTGTCGATGATGCCCCTATGCTTAAGGGTGTTCAGGAACCTCCTAATTTTCCTTATCTTAGGCACCCAGGTCTCCTTACCAACAGCCCCCCTAGCCTTCCTAGTGCCCTTCCTACTCCCCCTACCCCTCCTCCTACCGGCCCTCCTCTTCTCATGCTTAACCCTCCACCTACCCCTACTGTTACCCTTCTTCGGCTTAACCTCGATTAGGCCGTCCTTAAGTAGGCTTTTAACGTCATTCCTGGTTATGGCCTCCTCAAGCTGCTCAAGGGCCTCCTGCTTTATGACAACCCTCGACTTGGGTACATTGAGTAACCTGGCTACCGTCTCCCTCAAGTCCATTTAGGTCACCTCCCTGATGGCCTCCCTGGTCTTGTTATCAAGGTTAAGCACCTTAATACCCCTCCTCACCGCCTCCCTAATAATCTCAATCCTCTTCCTAACCCCAACAGTCGAGGCTATCCTAATGGCCTGCCTACTTGGATCTACGTTGCGTAGTTCCCTTGGGTTATGCACAATTACCTCCATGAAGCCGCTTGGGTGAATCCCCCTAGCCACCCTGGGCCCCCTATACCCCACGTCAACCATGGGTGGGTAGCCCTTCCTCTTCATCCTAATCTTATTATCAATGCCCTTGGGCCTCCTCCACGGTGAGTCCTCAAGCCTAATCTTATGCTCCTTGTTGTAATACCTAATGAAATCCGGCCTATCCCTACGCATCCTAAGGGATAATTTAAGCGCCTTAAGGACCTCTTGGCTCAGGTTAGGCTTCCTGGCATTAACCTTAGTCAACTCATCAAGTAGTGTAGGCTTTGCCTCCTCAACCTTGGTCTCAGCGGGCTTAGCCTCAACCTGCCCCTCACCAGCGGTTACCTGGGTCTGTTGTTCGGTAGGCTGCTCGGTAGTAGGCTGAGTAGCGGCAGTAGTCTCCCCCTCTGGCTTGGCTTCACCTACGGCTTGACCCTCACTGCTCAAAGTTGATCAGAGGCGCATAGACTCTGGGTTTTTAAGTCTACTTCAGCCTTGACGGTTAATGGGGTAGGGTTTATTAAGGTTAGTAACCACAGGGGGTGTGGCGCCACAGGGGGTGTGGTTCACCGAAAGGCCGAGGGAGAGAGCTGAGGAGCTGTTTGATATGAAGAGCGAATTCAATACTGTTAGGGACATGGTGATGAGGGGTAATTGGGTGGTTATACTGGGCCCAAGGATGTCGGGTAAGACAAGCCTGGCCAAGGCAGTCATGAACTCGGTTAACTGGAGGGGCGTTTACGTGGATCTGATTAACATAGGTTCCTTTAGGCGGGCCATTGAGCAAATATACCTATCAACACCGAGGGGTATTAGAGATGAGTTGGCTGAGGCCCTTAAGGCTATTGGGGTTAGGGTCACTACCATATCCATAGACCTAACCCTCACAAGGAGGGTTAAGCCCATCGCCTCCCTAATACTTAACTCACTGTGTAGGGAGAGGACGATCCTAGTCCTCGATGAGGTCCAGGATGTTAGAAACGGAGTTGCGCCATTCCTGGCGCTTCTGCATAACCTATTCAACAGTTGCAGCAACCTCTCGGTAATATTCACAGGCTCAGCCGTAGGGCTAGTTAACCTACTCATCAACCCTAAGCCTGACTCACCACTTTACGGGAGACCACCAGTCCAGGTGCGTCTCAATCCGTGGAGCGAGGGGGATGCATTGGAATACTTGAAACTCGGCCTAACTAACTGCAATACCCCATTCAACGAGGGGGAGTTGAGGGAGGTTTTGAGTGAATTGGGAACCCTGGTTGGTTGGCTGAACTTCTATGGGGTTAGAAGGTGCGGTGGGGCTGGGCATGCTGATGCATTAAGGGAGACCCTAACTGAGGCTAGTAAGATCGCTGCGGAGCAGATTAGGAGGGTTACAGGTGGCTCAACGTGGAGGGTGAGGGTGCTTAGGGCCATGGCGTTTGGGGCTAGGTGGAGGGAACTGAGGGATGTGGCTAATGTTTCCGAAACGGCATTGACTAATTACCTGAATCAATTAATAAATACATTCATAGTCTCTAGGGTAGGTGAACTATACGTGGTAAGGGACCCAGTCTATAGGCAAGTAATACTGAACCTCTTCCCACCCTGAGGGACGGGGTTTACCATTCGTTATCAACGAACTTTAACTAAAGCGGTACATAAACGCTTCAAAATCGCAATGAAAATCTAAGTAATGTGGGGTCAAACTGGACTCAGGAAAGCCTTATTAAGCCTTTTTACCCAGCTACGCCCCGGTGGATGCCCTCATAACGTACCTGCCGTTTTACAGGGTGCATGAGGTGGTTGACTACTTCATGGTTAACGCCAGGTTACTTGGGGTTAGGCGTAGGTTAGTGTACGTGGACAACGTGTTTAAGGATAGGCAACTGGAGTTGCTTAGGAGGATTATACCTGAGGAGGTTGAGGTTAGGTATGGTAATTGGCGTGACAGGAACCTGACATTCATGAGGATCGTTAGGGATGCCAGGGAGGAGGGGTTAGACGCCCTGGTGGTTGACAGCGATAACCTGCTTGAACCAGAGTTGGCGAGCGCCGATGGGGAATTAGTGAGTAGGTACGGTTACTACACTGTCCTGGACCATGAAACCAAGGGTAGGTCCCTCTTCCTTGAGAGGAGCGTTAAACTGGGTGAGGTTAAGGTTAATGGTAAGTCGATTGAGGTTTACGGCTACAGGATACCGGGCCTGTGGAAGGGGGTCTTCTTCATCGGTCCTAAGCAGGCGGTTAGGCTGAGCAGGGGGTTACTTGAGTCGATAAACATGGGTGTGCTCAGTAAGATTGAGGATTCATTAAGGGGCATTGAGCCGGGCATTAGGCTGTACGTCAGTGATGAAACCACCCTTGGTATACTACTGTACTACAGCGGCATTAAGCTGATGCCCTGGGTAACCCTAAGCCATCACATGCACCATGGCTCAACCACGGTAAGTGACATGAGGACCCTCAAACTCCTAGTGGCAACGGCCCACTCGCAATTAGGTAGAGGGTTAGTGTCAAGGGGGATGAGGGGTAGGGTACTTTGGTACTATAGCAGGTATAAGATAGCTCAACTGGCCAACTTCCTACTCAGCTATGCACTAAAGTGAATCGTGAACTCCGTATTTTAACCCCAGACGCACGACCGGCAGATGCAGGATGAGTGGGGTATTGCTACGGCTTACATCAACTCCCTACCAAAGGTACCAATGCTAGCCATAATGTATGGCCCATGGGTGACGGGGGAAGCCTACGTCATGGAGGTTAAGCCGCCCATAAACCTAATAATAATCATGGATGGAGCTGAGTACTCGGTTAAGGAGCATGAGGCAGGTGGGTTAAGGATAGTGGCCAAGATTATGAGCCCTGAGTCGGCGTTTAGGGCTGTTAAAGAGTGTGATGAGGAATTCGTTAATGCCGTTTACTCGGGTCTGTTCATATCTAAGAATGAGGAATTTTATAAGAGGCTCGAGGACTTGATAAATGGACAGATAAGTGCAGGTAGGTTAAGGTGGGATGGGTCAAGGGGTACGTGGGTTAAGGCCTGCTAAAACGCGTCAACAATCAATACCCCTCTTACGCAACTCATTAACCACCTTAACACCCACCTTAGCCGCATCCCTGTATCTTCTACCGCTTATAATGCCCTTAACCACACTTGGGTTTAAGGAACCGTACTGATGTATGGCAATGTTTCTAAAACCGACTAAAGAACTGTAGATTGAGAACTCATCCTCGTTAATTACCCCGGCTAACATTAACTTACGCCCTGCATCGGCGTAACCCTCAACCTCGTAACCAAGGGTCGATGCCGCCCTCATAACTATGTCTATGATTACCTGGGCCTGCACCTGCAGTAGGTAGACTGCTGAGTAGTACCTATACTCATCATTGAGGTCGATCTCGCTTAACCCATCCAGCAATGCCGTGTATTGTAAAAGTAATTTAAGTAGACGCTCTAATGAACCCACCTCCTCATCACCGATTCCATCTGCACCTTAAGTAGTTGAAGCTTCTCGGCGTCTAGCATGAAGTCTAGGCATGGGTGAAGCAGCCTAGCCTTGATGTCCAGGTAAGTTTCAAGGTCCCTGTAGTAAATTACCCTGCCCTTACCCAATATGTCGATTATCAACGTGCAGGGTAGGTCCTCGTGGTTGTTAAGCACCACCAGGTCCACATCCCATTCACGCACCCCAAGGTGCCTAGCCAAAGCCCACTGAAGGTCAACAGCAGCATTAATGTCCTCTAGCCAAACCGCCACATCCCAATCACCCTTAACCAACCTACCACTAAGCCTAGACCCAAAGAGGAGTGAAAAGACTACCCCATAGTCCCTCCAGGGGAATGTACCCAACCTACTCAAGCCGCCTTCATCACCCATGCTCTGAACCCAGTTCAGAACCCTGCAAATAGTAAATAAGGGTTACCTTAAACCTTTAACCGAATTAACCCTTGAGGTCGCTGATTATCAGCTCGGCCACCCTTTTACCGCTGAGTAGCATTGAACCGAATATTGGCCCCATTCTAGGTAATCCATGAACCGCGGCCACAGCCATACCCGTTACGTAGAGACCATCAACAACCTTACCCGTGTACTTGACGACCAGGTCCTCAGCGGCGTCAACGTAAGCCGACTTCTCGCCATAAAGCTTTATGCCGAGTTCAGGTGTCTTCCTCGATGCCACAGCCACAACCTCAGCATCGTGACCAGTGGCGTCAACAACAGCCTTGGCCTCAAGGAAAATTGGGTCTGTGTGTACTCCAGCCATTTGGACCGTTGACCATATCACGGCCACTCCAGTGATCCTTGGGGGATTATCCCTGAATACCACATCATCCACGTGCACCCCAAGCAGGAACTTAGCCCCGGCGTCAATGGCCCTTGAGGCTAATTTAGCAATCATCTCCGCTGGGTCGACTACGAACAGTCCATCACCGTACTCATACAGCCTAACCCCCACCTCACTTAGGATTTCGGAGGCTGGGTACTCAACCACGATCCTGAGTAGGTGGTTAGCTGCTCCACCTATACCACCACCGAAGCTGAACCTCCTCTCAAGGATAAGTGTCTTTAACCCAGCCTTAGCCAGGTAGTAGGCTGCCGTCATGCCTGATGGACCAGCCCCAACTATCAACACATCCACCTTAGAGTACTCATCCAGGTCCCTCAACGCATACTTAACAATAGCCCTGGTGATCTCGGACTCAGCAATAGGGTGCTTCACCATGATCACTTGATTATTGGCTCATAATAATTAATTTATAAGTTTTATCCCCATCCTCAATGCGGATTAACACCATCGTAACCCTTTAAAATAAGTCAATTATTGGTTAACTATGCCATTTTTATTGAACACAGGGACGGGGCAAGTAAGGTGCACGTACTGCGGTAGGGTGATCAGCGGACAACCTATCGTTGTTAAGACCTGCTGCATTAATAGGCCATGGGTGTTTTGCTCTGAGGAATGCTACAACAGGTTCCTGAGGCAGTGGTTAAGGAACCAGGAGGCACATAGAAGTAAGGGAGTGCTCAGGAAGGATATACTGTGAATCCACTAACCCCTAGTTGATTTAACCTTGGTAAAACATGCAGCTTTATTTGGAATCCCACCCTCATAAGCCCCTCAATAGCCTTATAGTGAAGTTAACTCGACCTGATAACCATGAGGACGCCCATCACCGTTACCGCCGTGCCCGCCAGCTCCAGTGGTGTTAACTGTGACTTAAGCATTAGGGCGCTGAAGTAGAGGGCTAGTATTGGGGTGGCTAGTAGTATGGATGACACGGTGCTGGGCCTTTCACTGCTCATGGCCTTGAACCACAGCATGAATCCAAGCACCTGTGCGTCAAGAACCACCAGTAAGATTAACGCAACCCCCCTTAGCGTTAGCGATACGACTGGGTCTATTGGGAGGGTTAGGGCTACTATGGGTATTGACAACACTGATGATGATGCGTTAGCCACTATGGGGTCAAGGCCGCTGAACCACATTGAATACATCACAGTCCCAAGGCCCCAAAGTAGCCCAGCCATCAACCCAGCCAATACACCGAGGCCAAGGGAAACAGCCCTAACTGAAGCGAGGGCCACACCCACGAAGCCCAGCAGCACCCCAACCACCCTCATGGCTCCCAACCTGTGCTTAAGCATTAGCCTCTCCAGTACTACTACGAAGAGCGGCTGAGTGTAAACCATGAGCGCTGCCAAGCCAGGGTTTGGGGTATGAAGTATTGACAGATTGAGTAGTGTTAGGAATAGGCCCATGTTTAGGGCTGAGGCCACCAGCATCTTGAGGTTCACCACCAGCCTTTTGGCTAATGGGTACAGGAATAGCGAGGCCAGGGCAACCCTAGCCAATGAAATAACCATTGGTGAAGCATAGGCCTCAGCCATCCTGGTGAGGGGGTAGGCGACACCCCAAACGAAGGCAAGGGCCACGGAGTAAGCCAAACCAGCATTAAACCTAGCCACAAAGCCGCCGATCAATGAGGCCTTTAAAACGTTTTCAACATTAGGCTAACCACCTAACACCCGTCAAGGTGAGTGGCCGTGTTTGTGATTCCTAATGCAATGATGGGGTAGTGGGCTATATTCTGCTTCATACTCAATATTGGGGGAGGGGATATAAGTTGGTTTTTAGGTGTGGGTAGGTGGGTATGGGTTGGGGTTGGTGGGTTTGGGTTGGCTTGGTGTTGGCTGTGGTAGCCGTGGTGGGTGTGTTGCTTGTAACTCACCTTACCCGTGATTCCCCTTCGAGGGTTAGCCTATACTACGTGGGTGTTGGCTATTTTAACGTCTACCCAATGTGCCCTAGCGTATGCGCATGGCCTGCTGTGTCTCCGAATGCCCCCCTCATAGTTTTGAGGCCTTATAGGATTGAGACTGTTACTGTGGGTAATAGGACTGTTGTGAGGTTCATTGGGCCTTATGGTGATCCGTGGGTTATTCCTGCTATTTTCTCTGGGGTTA
>NZ_LCTF01000029.1 GCF_001663375.1 Caldivirga sp. MU80 | reverse complement strand
TAATACTCACACTAATACCGCCAATACTCATAGGAGGCGGATTAGCAGTCATTAACTACATAAAGTACATGGCATTGGTTGAACAGGCAACGGCAATAATGGCATCGGCAGCGGAGGCGTGGAGGCTAGGCACACATAACCCATAAACCCACAAGCCAATGATGGGCTAACCATCACGGCGAATCAAACCCAACAAACACTTCAACCACTCCCGGCACCTTGAGGAACAAAGTCAACACACGCCATACACAAACTAATCGTGGTAAAAAGCTAAAGGGGTGGTTAATGATTAGGCGCCAGCTAGCAATGCTGATAATGCACGCAATGCTCATGAAGAGCAACCATAGTGACAATCACACAGCACAACAACACGCACTAAGACAAACCATGGAGAAACTACTGAAGGTGGTGCTAACGTGAGGACCACAAGAGGTATAACTACCGTAAAACCAAACATCATTGCAAGAAAGCCTGCGTGGGTTTGAATAAATTCTGGTGCTGTACATTCTTAGTAATCTACCGATCACGTGTTAGTAGGATGTCGTTTACGCACAATCTATTAACAGTAAAGCCACTAAGGATTAGGACGCTTGACCAAGCTCGGGCACCCCCGCCTTGACCTTAACCACCCCTCATCATTTTTAAGCTTTTCCTAAGGTACGTTTATTTACGGTATCCGCCTTAGTGCATTGTCGAGGTCGCTTATTATGTCCTCGGGGTCCTCAAGCCCAACGGACAGCCTTAGTAGGCTTTCATCTATCCCCAGTTTAGCCTTGTATTCGTCGGGTATTGGCTGTGCTGCGCTGGTTATGGGGTATGTGATTAAGGATTCAGGTCCGCCGAAGCTTGGGGCTGGCTTAACCATGCTTAGTGCATTTAGGAATTCGCGGGCCTCCTCCCTACCACCCTTAATCTTGAATGAGACTATGCCCCCGTAGAGGCCGTTGAACATCCTTGATGCCAATTCATGATATGCACTTGACTTTAACCCTGGGTAATAAACCTCCCTGACCTTTGGGTGGTTGCTTAGGAAGTCAGCCACAGCCATGGCGTTCTCGCAATGCCTCCTAACCCTCAGGTTCATTGTCTTAACCCCCCTTAAAACCAGGTAGGCATCGAGGGGTTGTATTATCGTGCCCAGTCTCCTCCTCCACTGCCAGGCGTCATTAATTATGGATTGGCTGCTGGACACTATGACCCCGGCCAAGACGTCATTATGCCCTGAAATGTACTTCGTGGCGCTATGAACGACTAACTCAGCCCCATGCTCAATGGGCCTGTACAGGACTGGTGTAGCCATGGTGTTGTCGACGATTAGCGTTGAGCCAGTATCCCTGGACACTTTGATTAGGTGATCCACGTCAATAACCCTAAGCATGGGGTTTGTTATGGTTTCAACAATTACTACGGAGCCTGGGTTAGCCTTAATGGCCTCAGCCAAGTCCTTAGTCTCGGGCATGGTTACGACTGTTTCAACCCCGAACTTCCTCATGTTGATGGCTAAGCCCAGCGTGGTGCCGTATACCTCGGCGGGGAGTATTAGCCTTAAACCGGACTTGAGTATCGTCATGAGTATGGTTGATATGGCCGCCATGCCGTTGTTTGTGGCTAGGGCATCAACCCCACCCTCAAGCCTAGCTAAGACGCGTTCAAGGTACCTCACCGTTGGGTTCTCCTCCCTAGAGTACTTCAAATCAAGCCCCCTATCCGATAACTGAGCCTCAATAACCTGCCTAAAGGGTGTGGTTAGGTATATGGGCGGTACCACTGATCCAACCTCGTCACCGAACCCATGCCCATGAATGGACTCCGTAGCCTTACCCACAGGAAGCCCCAGCGGCCACACCTATTAAAGCAGTTAACCCCTCAGCAAGGCCCTTAACACACAGGTTAACGACCCGAGTTATCCCTAAATTGACCCTGAGAACCATCAGCATTGCCAACGGGAGACTTAGCGAGACTTGTAGTATTGATTTCACCAACATTAAGCACCCAATTAGGTTTCATGAAAACTAAATTCGCTAAAGTAAAACTTAAAAATAATGTAGAAACACCTAAACATGATATATGAAGGGATGGGTAATTGCGGTAGTGATAGTGGTAGCCTTGGTGGCGGCGGTTACGTTTTATATTGTTAAGTCGGGGCGGCCAGCAAGTGGCGCTTTTAAACGCAGAAAGGCTACTGATTAGTGAGAATTTCACGGGTACTTATCGCTTAACCGAGTCCTAATTAATTAACACGAGCCTAATCTCAGAGGTACTGCAGATTAACGGCGTGGTCACGATATCCAGATCGCCATTAGTGGATGCTGTGGTGACTAATGGAACGGAATTTGTAATCCAGGGCGGCGAAAACTCAAGCGTATATGTTGAATCAGCCATCTATAAGACTAATGATAATATTTGCTTGGTAACGAAGGAGATGCCATCGGGCAGTGTCATTAGCAAGTGCATGCCGTATGGCAACTACACCAAGTACACCATGTTATCCTACTACATGACTGAGAGCTCATTAAGGAACGCAAGGTATATTGGCATAGGTCGCTGGAAGGGTGAAGCCACCTACTGCTTTAATAACGATAAAGCCGCCCAACGAAACGATTGCTCAATCACCTGCCGTGGAAATAACGGTTAATGTAACTAAGATTTGCATACTGGGTAATGGGGTAATAGCCAACATGACCATGACCACGTACGAGTCAACCCAAGAACCAACACCCACCACAATTATTTTCACCATAAATGAAACCCTGGTCAACTACTCCTTCGCATTTAACCAAAGGGAATTTGACCTATTAATAAGCAACGTAACCCAGGGCTAAGGTACCCAACACACCCACTGAATAGGCGGTGAGTAAATCATAAAGGAGGAGTGGTAACTAGGCTTTATATTGATGCTTAGTAGTATTATTTTACTCCTTGGTCTTTAGAAGCCCCTCAAATTTGTCAACCATCCTCTTCACCACCTTTAAGGCAACCTCAACGTCACCGGTGGATAGCTTGGCTTCGTAGAAACCCCACACGTGCAGTGAGTACGCGGTGTTCCAGCCTAGGGAGACCCACTCCCCAACCCTCTCAGATAGCTTACTGGACGCTGTGAAGAGCATGTAGGTGTACCACCTACCCTCCCTCAACGCCTCCTGGTGCTCAGGTAAGTTATGAATCTCAGCCAGTGCCTTAACAACCTCCTCAGCGGCCTTGTATGCCCTCTCAGACGCTTGAACTGGGTCATTCCTCCTAACGTAGTCCTCGGCCTCATTCAAGTACCTCCTAGCCAACTCAAGCCTTAGCCTCAAGCCATTAGATGGATCGCTCCTTGAAATCGCCGTAATTATTAAATCCTCAACGTCAATGCCGAGCTCCCTAGCCCTCTTAACCAACTCCTCCATACTACATTAACCTAACCCGTAAGTGACTTAATAAAGCTTAGGTGCACCATACTCTCCACGGCGTTCAGTGGGCCATAGGTGCACCTGACCCCTCCCGCCCTGAAGGGTGAGGTTTGTTGTTCTTCATCATCACCTAGCCTATTGCGGCAAGTCCACGTAGCAGTAGGGTTGATGCTAGGGCTAGTGCCGCGCATAACGTTAACATAATGGTTAAGCCTCGTCCTTTAGGGTGGGGTTGGGTTTTTAAGTTTGGTTGTTGGTTTTCCTTGTGGATGTTGCGTAGGGCTGTTGCTGTTGAGCTTGAGGTTGCTAAGGAGTTTAATAAGTTGCTCTATTCGGTTGAAGCCATGTACCTTAACATTATTCGTGAGGTTGTTGAATACGCTGTTGTGAACAATGTTACGAGTGCAACCCAACTCCAGAGGTTGTTCTACAGCAAGTATAGGAGTGAGTACCAGGGCTTGCATGCACATTTAATAATTCAAGCAATTAGACAAGCCGCAGAGATCGCCAAGTCATTCATGGAGAGGAGGAGGAAGGGCTTGGTGGACAAGCCCTACCCTGAGGTTAAGGCTGTGTCGATTAGGTTTACAGAGCAGGCATGGAGTTATGAACAGTTCGTTAAATCAATAGCCCCAGTTAAGCTTGAGCTATCCTTACTTGGTGGGAGGAGGGAGGTTTGGTTAAGGTTGCACAAGCGCTTCTGGCAGTACTGGTGGAGGGTATTGACTGGAGAAGCTGTTTTGGCTAGCACGTTAATCATTAAGAGGAAGACAAATAGGTGGTATGCGGTCTTCATCTTCGAGGTCAAGCCAAAGGAGGAGGAACCACAATCAGTCGTTACCTTCGACATTAACGAGAACACGGTAGTTATTAGTAGGATTAACCTGGCATCCACAGTTGGTATGGTGGCTGATTGGAATAGGCAATACATGGTTCCAGAACTATACACGATTAAGACTGATTTCGGTAGGTTGGCTAGGAGGTATGGGAGGATTAGGGATACAATTACCGAGAGGCTCAAGCCACTGTACGCCCTACCAAACGGCAAGTACGTGAGCATTACAGACGTTAGGGAGTTTAGGAAGCGTGTTAAGCACCTAAGGGAGAAGGATAGGAAGTTGGGTAGGGTTAGGCAGGTAGCTAGTGAACTAGCAAAAACTCCAGGAATCATTGTAACCGAGGAGCTTGGCGACAACCCACAGGAATCGATGATTAATGGTATTGGGAAGGACGAGGTGAGGCATCGCATAAAGCAGACACCATTCAAGGCTTTGGAGAAGGCTGTGGAAGAAAAGGCTTTGGAGCGTGGATCCAAGATATTTCGTGTCTCCTCATACAGAAACAGCAGAGTGTGCCCAGTGCACTTTACGAAGCTTGAGAGTACCAATGATTGGCATGTACTAAAGTGCCCACTTGGGCATTATGTAGATAGGGATCACGCATCCATTCTCAATATGTTGTGGAAAACAACACCAAGGTCTTGGACCAAGGGAGTTTGGTGGAACATGAAGCTAGAAATGAATTGGAGAGAGTACGAAGGGAAATCAAACCCACTAATACCACAAAATATCGTGCAATATATACATGCAGTACTAAAGACCTTCACGGCCAGCGAGGAAAGCCCCGCGGTGCTGGCCCGGGGCAGCCCCATGAACCCAGCCAGAGAAGCCAATGAAGACTGGGCAAGGACACCTCCCAAATAGGGAGGAGGCCAGACATAGCCCAACCCAATGCCAAGGTTGTAACCGAAGAATGTAGCCACAAGGGGTAGTTTTAGTTTTCATAATCATTTGTAGTACTCATTTCCATTGGCGTTGGGTTTATTAACCCAACCCCAACACCCTTTATTAGTTACCCTGGGTTTCCGAGATCCGTAGTGGCAAGGAACCCCCGGTGACGGGTGGGGAGCTGCTGCGGTGAGGGGGCCCAGGGAGACCGTCGAGAAGGAGACGGTGGGGATTTCATGAACCGCCGCCTCCGGAGAGACGGTGGGCCAACTCCACCCAGTAGCCTGCCTAGTAGTAATGCGAAGTTTGAAGCCGTAGCCCTAACCCTTGCTGGGTATAATTCACTAATCCATATGCCCAGGTATGCGAAGATCGATGATGAGAAGTAGGTTAACGCTATTGGTAATGCAACGTAGCCCTCATTCACCCTTGCGGTAATGAGGAGGGTTATTGAAGATGCAAGGGCTAAGGCACCTAATACTATTAGGGTCTCTGCCCTACCGTAAACATCCGACGCATAACCAGCCACCACGTAGGCGACGATTCCGATTAGCGGTAATGCGATGAGCCATGCATTAAGCCCAAGAGGCTTCACGGCCTTGAGGTAGGTGGGTGCAAGGCTAACAAGGGGTATTGTGTATAGGAACGCTGAGGCGACTAGAATAGTGCTAAGTATGGTTACGGCAAGTAGACGCCCCCTAAACAAGTCACCATAACTAACCTGCCTCAAGCCAATCTTACCCACGGTCTCCGGCGCTAACATAACCAGGGGTAATGATAACGCCAGTGAGGCTACACCCACAGAAACTAGGACTAGCCTCCAGTTCCTGATCATGCCGCTTACCACGGCATCTAGCACGATACCTACGAAGTATATGCCTTGCACTAATCCACCCATTAAACCACGCCCACTCCTCCAGTTCTCAGCGACTAAAGCGTATGTGATGCCATTTTCTGCGTTAACCCCAAAACCCACCAGGAACCAGAACACGTAAAGCTCCCATAGGTTACCCGCTAGCCCAGTAATTATGGTGAATAGGGAGAAGATTAATGTTGAGAACAGCAACCCAACGCGTCTACCATAGGCATCGGCAACCATGCCGAGGAAACACCCCCAACGGCACCACCTATGAAGGATAAGGTAACCATGATGGATAACGCATCAACACCCACGTGAAATACCACAGCTAGCTGGGGGAACAGGTAAACCACAGAGAATACACAGGAGGCGCTCATTAGGAACGGGATGAGGATACCGATGAAGACCAGTAACCTACTCAATCCATCATCAGCATTCATAATAAACCACCAATCCCCTGCTAAAAAGCATTATCCTGAGCTTAAATTGATGCGAATACTAAATTCAGCTTAACGCGACTCTATATGTCCAAACTCCTCAATTGCATTAATCAGTATCCTGCTGGCCAGTGCAACATCGTTAATGTTAATGTACTCCACAGGCCCATGGCTAAGTGTCGGGTCACCGGGTCCATAGGCAGCCATGTTTAGGGTTAACTTTGCTAATACGGCCATGTCGCTTGTCCCCAATTTCCTGGATAAGGTGGGTTTAATGCCATTCCTCAGGCTGGCCCTAACCAACGCCCTGATCACTGGGTTATTAACGCTGACTGATACTGGGTCTGTGCAGTCAACAACCCTAACACACTCCATGCCGCCTAGCATCCTCTCCAGCTCTACGCATGTTGAGTTTAACGGTATCCTTACGTTGATTACCATGGAGCACTCGGTGGGTACCTTACCTGGGTGGTCGCCGCAGTGCACCATCGTGGGGGTCACTGTGTATGATTGGGAGGACTGGCCACTACCAAGCCTATTAATTACGCCATTTAACGCGCCGTACACTTTCAGTATTGGGTTATCCTCAACCCCGGGCCCGGCCGTGTGGCCTCCATGCCCAAGGCACTTAACCTCGACCTTGGCGCTACCCCTGTATGAGTAGGCTATGTGCATGTTGGTTGGCTCACCCACCACTATGCCGGTTGGCTTTGGTAAATCACTATTAACCAGTGTTAGTGAACCGAGACTATCACTCTCCTCCCTAGTTACCAATGTGAGGACCAGGGTTATGCCTGGGTTTGAGTTAAGGAATGCTGTGACCATGGACACAAGGGGCCCCTTATCATCCACGGCCCCCCTACCGTAAACTAATCCCCCATCCTCCCTAACCTCAATGAAACCAGGCACGGTATCCATGTGAGCGTGTAGCCAAAGCACCCTATCACCATTACCCCTAATGGATATTACATTACCGGCCTTGTCGAGCCAAGCATCTACACCGTGGCTCTTAAGGTACTTTAAGATGAAGTCTGCCACTTCCCCCTCACCCCCACTTGGGCTATATATCCTCAATACGCTGGCCAATAACCCCCTAACCTCATCCTCGTTAACCATCGCAGGGGGATTATTAACCTTGGTTTAATAACTTAACCGGGGTTAATTAGCTCACTTGAGGTATTCAGGTGGGACCTGGGTTAGGTTCTTCCTGATTGCCTCGATGCTCTGCATGAACTTCTGCCTCTGCTCTGGGGTTAAGTTAAGTTCAATTATCTTCTCCACTCCATTTCTGCCAAGCACCACCGGGACCTCGGCAAATATGTCCTTAACGCCATATTCACCGTCCAGGTAGACGGAGGCTTCGAATATTCTCCTCCTATTTTTCTTAATTGAGTCGACCATTAGCGCCAACCCAGCCGCTGGGCCCCAGTTACTGCTGAACTTCCTTAGGTTAGTTATTTCAGCCCCTGCCTGTATAGTCTTCTTAACGACATCATTATACTGATCGCTTGTTAGGAACTCGGTTAATGGCTTACCATAGGCGAAGGAGGCCTCAGGGACTGGGTACATATTCTCCCCATGCTGACCAAGGACAACGGGTATTATTGACTCGGGTGCTATGCCTATCAGTAGTGATGCGTAATAGGCCATCCTGTTTGAGTCAAGGACACCGCTGAAGCCTATCACCCTATTCCTCGGGAAGCCAAGCCTCTTATAAAGCACATAAACCATGGCGTCCAACGGGTTGGTGGTTATTATGACTATGGAGTTTGGGGCGTACTTCTTAACCTGGTCAGCCACCTCGGCAACTATCTTAGCGTTGGCTGCTGCAAGCTCCTCCCTGGTCATACCTGGCTTTCTAGCTAACCCAGCGGTTATTATGACTATGTCACTGCCCTCCATGTCCCTATAGTCGTTACTACCCCTGTATCTAACGGACTTACCCAGTATAGCCGCGGCGTGGTTAAGATCCAACGCCTCACCTTGGGGTAGCCCCTGGATTATGTCTATTAGCGTCACGTCGTTATCCACCTCGTAGAACATTAGGAAGGCGGCTGCGGTGGCTCCCACTCTACCTGAACCCACTATAGTTATCATAAGTTTAACTAGTTCTTACTGCACTTATAAGTTTTTCCGTGAATAATTCTTGACATTAGGATTGTCTTTATGCTTTAAATTCAAAGTATTTCTAATCAAATGTATCATTAATTTATGGTCGAAGTTTATGAATCCCTAAACAATAGGTCCAGGTAATTGAGTAAATACTCTAAACTTGTATTGTTTAGTAAATAGCTTCTTAAGTCAAGATAGCGGCTTATGAAGTCACTGCCTAAGCCCTTAATGATATCATTAATGATGCCGCTGCCCCTATGGCTCATCTCAATGCTAAACGGTACGTCTAGGCCTAGGGCTTCAAGTGCCCTTAACTTAAGGTCACTGGGCCCATTAATCAACGTCCGCCTAAACTCAGACTCATTAAAGGACTTGGTCACGTAATCCTCGTAGCCTGACTCCACCAGTATGTAGTCAATTAACCTGCTTAGTAGTGCTAGGCTAGCAACCCTACTGTACCTCCTGCCTGATAACTCGTCCGTTATGGCCCATTTTGAGAAGATCAATGGGTCGTTGTAAGCCCTCGCCATTGCGATCATCCTGAGTACTGAATACTCATCACTGTTCACGTTAATCATTATCGATGTCACGTCGTCGAATTCAATCGAGGTTTCCCCATTAGTCCACAGTATAATAACCTCACCTGGCTTAATCCTCATTAAAGCCTCATTCACGAATTCCTCGCTGATAGTCACTGATTCCTGACTCTATGGTAAGCTATAAATCGTTTTCCTTGCAGTAAGTTTTATAAAAAACCGAAATCGCTACCGTTATCGGAAGCGATATGAATAGTAAAGGTATTAAAGAGGAGGATCGATTAACCAATGGACGTGGGGTACTAATGAGGAGGGAGGTGAGGAAATACCTAAAGACCGCAGTGTTATTGGCAAGTGCCGTATCGTTAATAGAGATAACCCTAGGCCTAATTATGGGTGTACCGGTCCTCACAGCAGATGGCCTACACACAATGCTAGATGTACTAGTCCTAACCTCACTGTACATTGGGCTTGGACCAGTGTTAAAGCCCCCTGACCTAGACCACCCCTATGGGCACTATAAGTACAGGTACCTATCCATGTACACGGTGGCCATCGTAATAATTGGGGCGTCACTATGGTTAGTAGCCGAGACGGCTATCAATGTTGCGAGAGGTATTATGGAAAGAGCACCATTAAGTTCAATATTCGTGATTGCCGTGGTGGTGGGCCTGGTGCTTAGTAGGATGCTTCTCCTAAGGGCTGGGTATGGTAAAACCCACGACTTGATACTGAACCTTGAGTTTAAACATGCCTTAGCAGACTTAATGGACTCACTGTTGATAGCCGCGACCATTGTAGCATCAGAGTTTATACCTATTATTCAGCCCATTGCCGTATTCGCCATTGCAGCGTACCTAATGTACCTTGGGTACAGGTACTTCAGGGAGTCGGTTAGTGTGCTTCTTGATCAGGTTAACCCAGACATCGCCGGTGAGGTCTACAACATAGCCAGGGAGCATAATATAGTAGTCTCCAGCGTAAGGGTTAAGAACATTGGCAACGGCTACGCAGTAGATATAATCGCCAGGGTACCAGGTTGGTTGAGTGTTGAGGAGGCACATGAGTTAATTGACAGGTTTGAGGATGAGGTGGCCAGGAGGGTGCCATCAGTTATATCAGTGAATACGCACATTGAACCCCAATGAGGCACCACCTTACGGGCCAGCCACGGCTGTGAAGCTGCTCCTTAACTCATCCGTCAACCTGGCTATGGTCTCTGGTCTTAGGTCGCCTAGGAACTTGACGTACCTATCATAGTAGTCGTTGGGTAGGCCGTAGAGCGGTATGATTGAGTACATTTGCGCCACACCCTCAGGCGACTCAGCCCTAACCACCAACCTACCTATTTGATTACCCCTCACCAACTCGATGTCGCTCTTACTCACCTCCCTCATTGAGGCAACGGTGCTCATCATGATCTCCTTAACCTGGTTAACATACTTCTCCCTGGTCCCCGCCATGGCGACTATGAAGCCTGTACCCCCTAGCGGTATGTAGGCTGAGTACGCATAGTAGGCAAGCCCCCTCTTAACCCTAACCTCAGTGTAGAGCCTGCTTATCAGCCCCATTCCACCAAGCAGTGTGTTGAAGGCCATGTAGTCGTAGACCTTGCCGTATATTGAATCGGCTGGGTACGCTATGGCCACGGTGTACTGGACCTTACCGCTGAGGGAGACCTTAACCTCACCACTGTTAATCGTACTGGGCCTTGGCCACTTACCAGTGGCCGGTGAGCCATTAACCTCAACATCACCCCCAACCACGGTTATTGAGTAATAGGCTAGGTTATCCAGGGCCTTCCTAACATCCTCAGGCTTAACCCCACTTAAGTCAACCCCAAGTAGGGTCTCGGGGTGGTTGCCGTAGGGTGAGTTTGGCATTAACCCCCTCAGGGCCTCAGCCATTGACCTAGACCTGGTGTCCTCTCTGGCTAGGTTAACCTGAGTCGATGCCTCGTTAATAGCCCTCCCCAGCATTGATAGGTCAACCTTGGTTAGGGCGTCCCACAGGCTCCTTAACACGTTGGTGGACTCCCTAGGCACCTTAACGGACACGGTTAGGTAATCCCATGAATTGCTGAAGGATATTGAGGCGCCGCTCCTCTCAAGCTCCATCACACCCCTAGACCACTTCCAAAGGCTAATCAAAACCCTTGATATGCCCGGCACGTCCTCGTTGACTAGGCCTAGGTTGAGCTTCAGGTCCAGTACAGTTGAGCCACTCCAGTGGGTTAACTTAAGTACCCTAGCCATAGTAAACCACCACCGCATACCTTATAAGCTCCTCCACGTGCCTTACGTAATCCCCAGGCCCCAGTTTAATAGCATCCTCAACAGCGTGTATCAGGTACTCTGGGTCATTTGCAAGCACCGAGCCCATCCCGTATATTTGACCCAGTTTACTCGGTGAGTCCGTTGAGCTGCCTAGCCTAGCCCTCATCCTTAGCCTAGCCTTCTCCACCTCATCATCAGTTGGCTTATCAAGCATTACCTCAATTAACCTATTAAAGGCCTTATCAGGGTCCTTAACACCCCTGAGGACAACCTCGTAGGGGCCATTCATGAGGGTTAAGTCGTGGCCCGCTGAGACACTGGTTGCGTAACCCTCCTCCACAAGCCTATATAACCTGGCGAACCTGGGGACTGAGATGGGTTCAGCTGCAGTTAACCCGTAGGCCAATGGCCTATCCCCAATCAGGATGAAGTCCGTTAGTAATTGCGCCCTGAAGCCTTGGCCATTGGATAGGCCCGGTGCCTTAAACATGGTGAGTAGTCTCGGTACGCTTGTTGAACCCTTAATGCTCATCCTAATAACCCCAGCCCCCTCCTCATCCCACGGCTCAATGGCCCCACTTAACCCCTCATCACTCAATCCCCCGAAGTAGGACTTAGCCAGTTTCTCAACCTCATGTTCACTTAACCCACCCACGGCCACCAGCACTGCGTTGGATGGGTGGTAGTACTGCCTGTAATACCTATACAATTCATCCCTGGTCACCCCCTCCAGGTCCCTCCTCACGCCGATCACCATATGCCTATAAGGGTGGGTATCCCACATCTTCCTGGCGGCTATTAGCGACATCCTAGCCTCCTCATCATTCTCATTCATGTCGAATTCACTCAACACTATGCTACGTTCCAGGTTGAATTCATTATCCAGGAATAGCGCGTTAACCATCCTATTAGCCTCAATCATGAAGCCCAACTCAGCCTTATCCACGGGTAGGACTTCAACGTAGGCTGTGGTATCGAAGCCCGTGAATCCGTTGAAGTAGCCGCCAACCCCCTCAACAATTTCATCAATACTCCTCTCAAGGCCCTTAATGCTCCTGAAGAGGATGTGCTCAACTAGGTGTGAGCCGCCGTATATGCCATCCCTCTCGTTCTTGGCCCCAACATTGTAAAACATGTATATTGCCTCAACCCCACTACCCCCTATGTGTGAACCAACAACCCTCAACCCATTGTTAAGCCTAAGCTCAAACACGACCATAGTTAGTTCACTGGCTCAGGGTTTAAAGCATTAATTGGCTATGGGGATGCTTAATGACCCCCTCCCCGCCTTGAAGGGTGGGGTTTCACGCTGGGGGTCTTGGGCGTTACCCCCTCTTTGGGGGTTACTGAAAACCCTAGTAGAGCTGGTGTTTATAAACCTATCCCACGTAGTGGGGCAACCCCGCCCCTAGAAGGGGCGAGGCTTGGCATGCCTGTCAGGTATTTTTAATTTAACCAATAGGGTTATTTAACATTAATGAATCATCTATATTAATGCCTTTACCGTTCTTCGGTAGGAGGGATGACAAAGTCAGGAGGAGGATGGAGTCCTATAGGGGGTGGAGCGTGGTTGATGGTAATGGTAATGAATTAGGTAGGGTTGCCTCAATGGAATACAGGATTGAGGAGGATGATGGCAAGACCAAGGTTATTATAACGGGGTTGAGCGTGAGTAGGAATGGTGAGGAGAGTAAGTACTCCGCAAAGGACTACGTAATTAAGATTAACGATGAGGAGAGGGTTATAGTGGTTAAGCCCAAGAATGAACTTGAATCCACAATTAACGAAATCAAAGTTAAGCTGGAGGAAACAGTTAGTAAGCTTAGGAAGGTTAACGACATGCTGCTTAAGCTGGGTGACGTAATGCTCAACATGATTAACAACAACGAGAAGATACCACAGGACTTGATAGACAAGTTCAGGAAGATGCTTGAGAACGAGAGGGAGAGGTACATTAGGGAGTGTGATGAGAGGATTGAGAAGTTAACCAGGATGATTGGGGAGTTGGATGCTAGGATATCCGAGTTAGAGACTGAGTACGGTGAACTTAAGTTGAAGAGTGAGATAGGTCAACTCGACGGGAAGGAGAAGGTTAGGCTCAGTGAACTTAAGGATAACCTAGACAAGTTCAGGAGCATAAGGAACGAGATCACGATGGTCGTGTACAAGTACCGTGGTGAATGCATCTAGCCAACCCTGAGCCTAACCCTAATGTTAACGAGCCTCCGTGACCCATGCCCCTTAACCGAATCATACTTGAAATTTGGTTCCCTAAGCTCATTAGCCTTCTGAAACGCCTTAACCAAGCCTTCTAGGTCCCTGTTCTTTATCAGATCCCAAACCCTAATGGATGGCGGCTTGTATAGGCAGGTCTTAAGCCACCCATCACTTGTTAGCCTTATTGTGGTGCACCCTGCACAGAAGTTGGGGTTCATGTAGTTCTTCACAACCTCAACCTTAACACCATTAACGTTGAAAATAGGCCTATTGTGCAGGTCAACCCTATTCCCAAGGAATCTACCCCGCTCGGCCAGGTGCCTAACCACTGTGTTTAAATCCACGTAATTATCCTCAAACCCCACCTCACCGTAACCAACCGGCATTAACTCAATTAGCTGGAGTGAGAAGCCGTGCTTAGCTGCGAAGTCTATTAAATCATCAACCTCGTCAACGTTAACCTTGGTCACAACCATGTTCAGCTTAATCGCACTAAACCCAGCATCCTTAGCCTTAAGCAACCCATCCATGACCCTGTGGAACACGCTTGGGCTGGTACCTGTAATGTAGGCGTACCTCTCCGGTTTTAGGCTATGCAGGGATACGTTAAGCCTCATCAAGCCAGCCTCACGAAGCCTGTAGGCCAATTCACCCAGCAGGAAGCCGTTTGTAGTCAGGGAGAGGTCCTTAGGCCTCCTTAGGCTCAGCACCTTGACTATTTCAACAATGTCCCTGCGCAGTAGTGGTTCACCGCCGGTCAACTTAAAGTCCATTATCCCAATCTTCATGGCTGCATCGGCAACAAAGCCAATGTCATCAGGGGTTAGGGTTGGTACATGCCTACCCTGACCCTCGAAGTGGCAGAAGAAGCAGTTGAAGTTACACTCACTATTAACCACTATCCTAAGCTTCAAAAGCGGCCTACCGTATCTGTCAATCAAAACCACACCACAGTCTCACGGTGGCCTTTTTAAACACTTCCAAGTCAACAAACTTTAAAGATTAGTGTGAACCGAAGCCACGTGAAGTATAGCCTTAAGCCTCCTAAACTGAAGGAAGGGTCAACGATAATGGTCGTGGCGCCCTCAGCCCCTCCAGGTTACCCAGGTAATGGCGCATCACTGAGTATCGGTTTAAGTTACCTCAAGAAGCGTGGGTTCAGAGTTACCTTAGGCGATACCATTAAGTACGCCTTAAATAGGTGGTTCCACTCGGCAACAGATGAGGCTAGGGCCAGGGACTTAATGAACGCCTTCCTTAGGGATGACGTTGACGCTGTGTGGTGTGTTAGGGGTATGAGTGGCGCCGTCAGGGTTATTAGGCTGCTTGACTATGATGTAATCAAGGAGCACCCGAAGGTAATTATAGGATTCAGCGACATAACGGCCATACAAACCGCAGTATACGCGAAAACAGGCCTACCGTCGCTGCAGGCCCCAATGCTTGACCTAAACGTGACGCCTAACGATGAGGTTAGCCTAAGTAGGTTCAGGAGGGATATGGATATGGCGTTAACTATACTCAGCGGTGAAACCCCGGAGCTTAAGCCGCTTCAAGATGGCCCATTCCCAAGGGTGATAACCCCAGGTAAAGCCAGTGGTACGGTCATTGGCGGCAACCTACTCAAGTTCCTCCTACCCCAGGCAATACCTGAGTTTAAAATTAACCCAGAGGGTAAGGTGCTCTTCATAGAGGAGATACCCATCCTGATACACAGGTTCGATGAGTACCTAGTCACGCTAGGCATGATGGGGATTCTCAACAGGGTTAACGCTGTTGTTTATGGTGAAATACCTGAGCTGCAGCAGTGGCAGGTCAGTGGGAGCATTGTTGAGTCCATCATAGACGCTGCAAGGGTCTTCAACCCCAATGCACCATCATTCATGAATTACCCATGCTGCCACGGTGGTGATCAGCATGGCTTAAACACGTACCCAATGCCCCTGGGCATCAACGTTGAGGTTAATGCCGATGAGGCAACGGTGCTGTTGAAGGAGCCCCTCGTTGAATAATAGCTTAAAACTGCAATAGGCGGGAAGTACACATGGTTGAGGTAGTGGTGGGTGTTGATGGGGGTGCAACTAAGACTGAGGCGGCTGTGATTTCGTACAGCGGCGAATTAATGGCTATTGGGCAGGCAGGCCCCTCAAACCCAGCGGCATTACCCATTAACGAGGTCTGCGGCAACTTAACCACAAGCATACTGAACGCCATAACTAAGGTAGGCAGCGGCGTTAATGTTGCAGTGTTAAGCATATCCATGGCCGGCTACATTGGTGGTGCATGGAACAGTGAAATTAGGGGTTGCCTACTCAGGGGGCTTGGGGATTACCTAAGGGGTGCTAGGATATATCTAACGGAGGATATTGAAGCAGCGCACGCCTCAGCCTTCCTGACTGGTGACGGTGTCGTCGGTATATTGGGCACGGGCAGCAACTTCTACGGGAAGTACATGGGTAGGAGGGCTAGGGTTGGGGGTTGGGGGCACCTGATAGATGATGAGGGTGGGGCATACCACATAGGGGCCATGGGCCTATCAGCCGTGGTTAGGTCATATGACGGTAGGCTTGGGGAGACTAGCCTAGTTAAGTGCGCCCTCCAACAGTACTCGGCATCCACGGTGGAGGAGTTGGTTACGAGGATATACACGGCTAAGGATGTTAAGGGTTCCATAGCCTCCTTCGCCAGGTGCGTCTTTGAGGCTGCTAGGAATGGCGACAGGGAGGCCCTAGCCATACTTAGGAGGGAGACCGAGGAGGTTGCCCTAGCCCTAGCCACGGTTATCAGGAGGCTTAATGCCCCCGAACTACCAGTGGCCCTAATGGGTGGTACGTACACGGCTAATAGGGACCTTTGGAAGCCGATGATTGAGGGTGAGTTGGGTAGGCTAATGGGTAGGGTTGTTTCAATTGGGGAACAGTTGATAAGGCAGTCATGCGCAGCATCAATAATACCGCTTAATGCGGGTGAGAGGTTCGGTGAAAATTACCTAACTAGGCTTGTTGAGACATGCCGGGTCCAATCCTAACTAAGTAATGTAGACCCCCTCAGCTTTGGTTAAGGAGTGGCTAATCCGCTTAACACTTTTAAATGCCCTGAATCGTGATTAAGCAATGGTCGAGTATAAGGTTAGGGATGCGTCATTGGCGGCTAAGGGTAGGCTCCAGGTTGAGTGGGCTGAGATGCACATGCCGGTCCTAATGAGCATAAGGGAGAGGTTCAGCAGGGAGAAGCCACTTAAGGGTGTTAGGATAGCCGCTAGCCTACACGTAACCAAGGAGACCGCAGTACTGGTTAAAACACTAGCCGCAGGTGGGGCTGAGGTTTACCTAGCCCCAAGTAACCCACTTTCAACGCAGGATGACGTGGCCGCGGCGTTGGTTGAGGAGGGTATTCACGTGTATGCCTGGAAGGGCATGAGCGTGAGGGAGTATTACAACGCCATAGGATTCGCCATATCCTCCGAGCCACATATAACACTGGACGATGGGGGTGACGTGGCTGGCACCCTGCATAAACTAGCCCTTGGCATTAGCGATGAATCAACGAAATACGCCCTTGAAACGGCCGGTGTAAGGGACTATGTTAAGCTTGTTAAGAGCGTCCTAGGTGGTACCGAGGAGACCACCACGGGTGTGATTAGGTTTAGGGCTATGGAGAGGGACGGCAAGTTAATGTACCCCATAATAGCCGTAAACGACTCCTACACCAAGTACCTCTTCGACAATAGGTATGGGACTGGCCAATCAACCTGGGACGGCATAATTAGGGCAACCAACGTTTTAGTAGCGGGTAAGGTAGTGGTGGTGGCTGGCTACGGGTGGGTTGGTAGGGGTGTTGCCATGAGGGCTAGGGGGCTTGGGGCAAGGAGGGTTATTGTAACCGAGGTTAACCCGATAAGGGCCCTTGAGGCTGTCTTCGACGGATTCGAGGTCATGCCCATGAGTGAGGCGGCTGAGCTGGGTGACATATTCATAACGGCGACAGGCGACATAAGGGTCATAAGCCTCGAGCACATGCTTAAGATGAAGAATGGCGCAGTACTCGCCAACACAGGCCACTTCAACGTTGAGATTGACGTTGAGGCCCTTGAGAAGAATTCAATATCAAAGAGGGAGATTAGGCCCTTCGTGGTTGAGTACACGCTAACTAACGGTAGGAAAGTTTACCTACTGGCGGAGGGTAGGTTAGTCAACCTATCAGTGGCTGAAGGCCACCCAAGCGAGGTCATGGACATGTCCTTCAGTAACCAGGCATTGGCATCAGAGTACATACTTAGGAATGCCGGTAGGCTACAGCCAAGGGTCTACAGGCTACCCCAGGAGATTGATGAGGAGATTGCCAAGCTTAAACTGGCATCAATGGGCATTAAAATTGATACCCTAACCGAGGAGCAGGCAAGGTACATATCAAGTTGGGAATCTGGAACCTAAACCAGCTAAAAAACTTAGATGGATTAAATATTCAATTCACAGTTAGGTTACCTCCCCACTTTACTACTTAGTTAAGCATGAGACTGGGTATGGGTTAAAAAGCCCGCAATAATTAAACCAACGTGGGCTTAGCGGGGGACAGCCTAAACCTAACTGACCTAGAGAAGAAGATACTGGCCCACATCTACAAGTACGGCCCAGACACACCATGGCTCCTGGCAAGGAGACTACTGGGCTCGGCTGGTTGGAGACCAATAGTACCTGAGGATGAGGTTGAGGAAGCCTGTAGGCACCTTGTTCAACTTGGTCTACTACAGGAGTTTAGGGGGAGCCTGAAGGGTAAGGTAACCAGTTCAGTTAAACCCTGGCTTAAGGTTAAACAGCATAACCCAGAAAGGAGAGGGAGAGGCATATACTATGATTTAACTAAGCAAGGTAGGAGGGTGGCAGGTTACATATGGAAGAATGAGGTTAGAAGGATGAAGAATTTTAAATCGTCTTAGATTATTATTCTTTTAATAATTAATACAATTACAAGAACTAGAAAAATTACTGATATTATTAAGGCCATGATATTTACTATAAATACGCCAGATGATGAGGTCTCGAAGGGTAGGGTAATTAGTGATAGTAATATCAGGGTTAAGCCTATACCAATTAATGTTTTACCCAAGGTCACTTTAAATCACCCTTAACTAAGTGGCATGCTACGTAGTGGTTTGTCTCCACCTCGACTAGGTCAGGTTCTTTAACGTCACATATACCGTTTATGGCATATGGACACCTAGTATGGAACTTGCAACCAGGAGGTAAGTTAACTATACTTGGTATGTCCATACTTCTCAGATTCACCTTTTTATTCCTAGTAATATTTGGGTCAGGCTCCAATAATGCACTAAGCAATATTTGCGTATATGGGTGTAATGGCCTAGTCAATAATCTTTCTACGTCTGTTAATTCAACCATACCCCCTAGGTACATAACCGCGACTCTTCCTTCCCTCGATATGTACCTTAGGGTTGCCAAGTCATGAGTTATGTATATTATTGTCATGTTTGTCTCCTTCCTTAAGTCAAGTAGAAGTCTAAGAATTCCTATTCTTTGTGATACATCGATCATAGATACAGGTTCATCTGCGATTAAAACCTTTGGCCTTACGCTCATTATTCTAGCCAATGCAACCCTCTGCCTTTGCCCACCTGATAATTGATGAGGATACCTATACATGAAGTCCGATGGTGGCGTTAACCCAACCATTCTTAACAGCTCCATAACTTCTTCTTCGACATTACTCGGATCAACTATCTTATGTTTAATCAATGGTCTGGAAAGTATTGTATAGACTGTTTGAACTGGGTTAAGTGATGAAAATGGGTCTTGGTGTAGATATTGAACCTCTCTCCTAAATGTAAGAAATTCATCCTTAGTCATAGCTGATATATCCTTGCCCTTATATAGTATCTTCCCTGATGTAGGCTTAATTAACCCTGCAATTACCTTTCCAAGCGTTGTCTTTCCGCAACCACTTTCTCCCACTAAGCCAAGTGTTTCACCATCATATATAATTAGATTGATGTTTCTTAGAACATTTACAAGTACTTTCGTGAATAATCCACCTATTCTAAAGGATACATATACATTCATTAATTTTATCAATTCTTTACCCATATTGATCACCTTGTTTCATACTTAAAGCATGCTACTAGGTGCCCTCTGTTTACCTCTTTAAGGGAAGGTTCATTAATTGTGCATATGTCCATGGCAAAGGGGCATCTTGGATGAAAACTGCACCCAGAAGGTGGGTTAACTAGGTCGGGTGGTTCACCAGGTA
Organism: Caldivirga sp. MU80; assembly: GCF_001663375.1. Taxonomy (GTDB): domain Archaea; phylum Thermoproteota; class Thermoprotei; order Thermoproteales; family Thermocladiaceae; genus Caldivirga. The sequence continues at coordinate 12,061 of NZ_LCTF01000029.1, read as the reverse complement.
TGGAGTATAGTTCAGCCTCACCTCTTAGCTTAGGAACAGCCTTTAATAATCCTTGTGTATATGGATGAAGTGCATTATAGAATATTGACTCTACATCACCCACTTCCATGATCTTACCAGCATACATAACTACCACCCTATTAGCTACTTCAGCAACAACACCTATATCGTGTGTTATGACTATTATAGTTACGTTGAACATCCTCATTATATCTTTCAGGTTCTGTAGAATAATCTTCTGAGAAACCACGTCAAGTGATGAAGTAGGTTCATCCATTATTATTATCGCTGGGTTTAATATGAGTGCTAATGAAATCATCACCCTCTGCTTCATACCACCCGATAACTGATGAGGATAACTATTCAGTACCCTATCAGGATCAAGCAAAGTCACCTTCAACACTTCCCTAGCCTTTCTAACAATTTCCTCCTTACTTGCATCAGGATTATGCGCCTTAACGGTTTCTGTGAAATGGTCCTTTATCTTAAGTACTGGATTAAGGGAATTCATTGCACCTTGAGGGACAAAGGCTATCTTTTCCCATAGGTAACGCCTAAACTCATCGTAATTCATAGTTAAAAGATCCACTTTATTGCCGTCATCATAAAATATTATTGATCCACTTACAATCCTTGCGTTATTGGGTAATTGCCTAATTATGGCTAGTGCAAGTGTTGTCTTTCCGCTGCCACTTTCACCAACAATACCTAATGCCTCATTCCTATATATATCAAGGTTGATGTTCCTTAAGGCGTTTACATACCCTCTTCTACTCCTGTATTTTACTGTTAGATTTCTTATACTTAAAATAAGTTCACTATTACTCACCGGTTCTCACCCTGGGGTTAAATATTACCTCAAGTGCCCTTGAGAATAAAAGTAGCCCGAGTTGCAAAAAGACTATGGCTCCTATAGGAGCCATAATATACATAAATGTCCTTTTGTTATATATTGTTCCAAAAGCCCATGCTTGATATAGCATAATACCCCAGTTATTACTTTCAAATGGAATTATACCTAAGTATGCCAGACTAGTTACTATGTAAATTGCATATACAGCGTTTAACACTACATTAATGAGTATGTATGGGAGTATATTAGGTATTAAATCATACACTATGATCTCTAAGGAATTAAATCCAAGTAGCCTTGACGCTTCCACGAAGTCTCTCTCCTTAAGTGACAAGAATTGAGACCTAAAGGCACGTGCAGCAGTTGGCCATGATAATGCCGATATTAGTAAGGCTAATGATACAATATCTAAGAATTTGACGAGAACCGCAAGAATAAGGAATAATGGAAGCTGGGGTATTGCCAGTAAGATATCAGCAAACCCCATTATAACATTATCAACATAACCGCCAAGATACCCTGCTATTGAACCCAGCAATACAGCTATGATGGTAATGAAGATACCTGTTACGAACGCTATTATAAGCATGCTTGTTGTACCATAAACTATCTTAGCGAATATATCTTCACCTTGGAAATCCGTACCAAATGGGTGTTGTAAACTTGGAGGCGCATATATGTTAGGTGACGGTGTTGGAGGTGGAATGAAAAATGGCCCAATTAACCCCATTAACACGAACACAACAAGTATTATTAACCCTGACATAGCTAACTTATCCTCAACCAATGCATGGAATGCCTCGACTAGGTTCTCCTTGGTTCTGCTTAGTGCCTTACCGTATGTTTTTCTTAAGGAGGCGCGTGCCATAGCTATCTCACCCTTATCCTAGGATCTAACAGACCATAAAGTACATCGGCTAAATAATTAGCGGCAATTACAGCTATTGTTATTATTAGGAATATACCTTGCATCACTGGGTAATCTCTCTGATTTATTGCCTGTAGTAACCTTAGTCCTATACCAGGGTAGACAAATATGCTCTCAACTAATACAGAACCACCGAATATAAAAGCCACTGCTATTGTGAAATTAGTAAATATTGGGAGAATTGCGTTACGCCCAACATATGTCGTCATTATCTTACTTTCAGGAAGGCCCCTGGCCCTAGCGACAGTTATATAATCTTCTCCCAAAACGGAAATTGTACTGCCCCTCATTAATAGTATCCAGCCACCTATAGTAGTTATAACATAGGTAAATATGGGGAATATTGCATGTTGGATTACGCTCATTATAAATGGAATATTCCAACCTGGTATAACATTGCTTGAATATGCACCTCTAAGCATACTGAACGGTACAACTCCTAAATAATCACCAAAGATTATTATTAGTAGCATCGCTATTATGTAATTGGGTACAGAGTTAAGTATTGACGATAGGATGGTTATAGTTGAATCCAATATTCCACCTCTTCTATACGCTATTGCCATGCCGATTAATATTCCAAATATGAAACTAATGAGCAGACCTGTACCTACAGTGAATACTGTCCATGGTAGATATTGGGCAATTATCTTAATTACAGGCATGCCATTCATGAACATTGACCGTCCTAAGTTACCCCTAAATACGTTTATCATGTATTCGATGTACTGTTTATATAATGGTTCGTTTAAATTAACACCAAATATTGCAGCAGCCATGGCCTTAGCTTGTTGGTAGGGCATGCTGTATGTTGTTTCAAGGTATACTATGTATAAATCAACAGGGTTACCAGGCATTAGCCTTACTATAAAGAAGGAAATTGATACCACTACTATTATTATTACGATAGCTCTTATTAATCTTAAAAAGGCATAACTTTTTAATACACTTCTTATCTTAGCGCTCATCACCTCACCTTCTTCTCATTAAAAATACGACGGCAATCACGGCAATTATTATTACTACCACTACTACGGTTATGATTAAAGTTGTACTTAGCATTTTACTTGTTACAGTTGTAGTAGTGGTTGGGGGCACAGTAGTTGTGGTAGGAGTGGTTGTAGTAGGCGATGTGGTTGTTGTAGTAGGGGATACCATTGACATTGATACCGGTAAAGTTATGGATGACCAGTGATAGCTTGAGCATGGATAAACTATTCCAAAAAGCACTTGAAGCACCACCGGGTTGTTTTGATACACTGGATTTTCCCAAAGTGGATTACTAAATGGTAACCATCCACATACACGCACGCCCTCAAGAACGGCATTGTCACCATACCTCTCCCATATCGGTATGACTGGTAGATATTGGCTGAATGCAATAGCTAACTTTGAGAATGCCTCTCTTTCCTCAGTTACATTGGTCGAGTAACCGATTTCATATATTAACTTACTAACATTGATGAGACCATTGGTGGTGTTCCATATCATGGGTAATGCCATTCCAGGTGTCCCAGTGCCAAGGTACTCGCGGGCATTGTAGGTTGCAAATAAGTCGTAATATGAGAAGAACGGTGTGGGGGCACCTGCACCCCAGCCCTGTATTGCCAACTGGAATTGCCCCTCTTCAACCAGTGTAGGTACCTCTGAGTAAGTCACTGCCTTTAAGTCTATCTTAATACCAAAGGCTGTTAATTGAGCGGCTATATTCTGTGCTGTTGCACCCCAGTCAGCAAATTCTGCAGGATAAATTAGGGTTAATTCCACAGGTTTACCATTCCAGTACCATTGGTTACCGACCTTCTTTAACCCTATACTCTCAAGCAATTGGGCAGCCTTACTTGGATTGTATACGTAGCTGCTTATTTGTCCTACTGCCCAAGACTCAATCCACGATTCAGCCGTTGACTTAGGCACACCGGTGAATTGCCATGGCACCTCAACTTTAGCGTATGGACCCAGTGATACTTGAGCAGCTTGAGTCATGTTTATTGCATATGCTATGGCCTGTCTAAATATCACATTTCTGAACAGCGGGCCATACGTTGAATCATTATAATTGAAGAATAAGGCTGGCCCAAACAACGTTGGTGGTGATGCGATGCTGTAACCAATACTCTGGAATTGTGCAGCTGACGCAGGTGGGAATCCATGAGTTGCATAATCAATCTCTTTAGCTAAAACAAGTGGTGTTATTACTGGTGTCTCACCATTATGATTCTTTAATGCATCGAATTTAACTTGGTTAGCCCATGCCGAATATGGGTTTTTAACGAGCCAATAGGTATCGGTTGTTATAGTGGCTGTATCAACATAGTATGGACCATCAGCTAAATACACCGGTGGATTCCACTTAACCAAGGCTTGTGTTAGGTTGGTCATTTGGGGTGATGTATTACTATACCCTTGATTAATAAGGTTCTGAATAGCCATACACCAGTTGCCGTACACCTTATATGGCTGTGGAGGCATCAGGTAAAGTATATCCCACTCAAGGACAATAGGTGAAGCCGGATGAACTATATGTAATACTACGGTGTAGTTATCAGGCGTATCAATTTGAGGACTAATATAGAGGAAAGCAGGGTAGCTGAACGCGTAATCTATTAGGAATGTACACTTAACATCTTGAGCAGTGAAGGGTGTTCCATCACTCCATCCATTATTCTTAATCAGATGAATTATGAAGAGTCCAGTACCATTAGGGAAGTATTGAAGAGTCCAGTTGCTAGCTAAAATAGGTATCCATGTGCTATTATACCAGATGTACTGTGCCAATGGAGGTGTAACAAGATCTTGCCAAACACCTACAGACAGAAAGTTAGTTGCCCAATAATTAAAACTATACGGCAGGACATAAGGCCATGCTATACTCATGTAGGTAGTTACTGTTACAGTCTGTTGCGCTGTGGTGACCATTTTAAATAATGATGCCGCTAAGAACGCTAAGAGTAGTAAGGGTATGCCTATTAAAAGTTTATATTTTATCCTCTTGGTATTAGTCATGTTTATGAATCTGTTTTTCCATTTATGTAGTTTACCCATAGTTTGTTACCTATCTGAGGGTTTAAAACTTTTACTATATATATGCTAAGTAGATTTATATATAGGTTATTTATGCATATTGATGGATAACCCTAGGTGAATTAATACATGTGCTTAAGCATTCCGTAAACGTTACCCCATAATACGTCGTCAGCTTTATCACCCAGCATACTACCTAGGTTAGCCAACTTATCCACGGATTCAAGACCAGTTATCACCTCGTCTGGGTACATTCCAAGGAAATCCGTTCCTATGGCTACGTGTTCCCAACCGTAGTTCTCGCCAATGTACCTAATGTTATCGATAACACCCTCTATGCTTGGCCTAGGTAACAGCGACGGTATTGCCGTAACCCCTATCACACCGCCGGTCTTGACCACAGCCTCAATCATGTCGTCGTCAAGGTTCCTGGGAGAGTCCTTGAGCCTCCTCGCATTGGCATGGCTAACTATGATTGGTTTCCTGGATATTGAAGCCACGTCCAGTACTGTCTGCTTGCTGGCGTGTGCAAGGTCAATCAACATGCCTAGTTCATTGGCTAGCTTAACCAACTCCTCCCCCTCCCCAGTCAACCCGTAATCCTTCCTGGAGTTGCATGATGCGGCGAACTTAGTGTCGTAGTTCCACGTCAGCTGAATAACCCTGAGACCGAGGTTCCTAAGAATGTAAAGGTCATAGATGTCCCTTAGGGCGTCAGTGCCCTCAAGTGCTATGACTATGTTAACCTTACCCAATGCATCGTTGGGTCCCCTAATTATCTTAACAAGCCCCCTCCTCTCGAGGTAATAGTAGAACTTCAGGTGGTCTATTACGAGGTCGAATGAGAAGTGGGTTGGGTTAGTGGCCCTACCGTACAACCTCATTATTTTATCTGCATCCTCATTCCAAGTCCTCACATGTGGATATATTGCAGCGAACACAAGAGTCTGGTCGAACTTAGCTAGCTGGGCTATGCTAGATTGAGCTGGCCCATTAATAGTATCGCTGAAGTACTGGGAAGTCCCCCATGATATGTCCTCATGAAGGTCAGCAATCCTCATGAGTTTAACACGCCAGGGAGGTTTATAAGGATAGGTGACTGCGAGTGGTTGCATCCCAGCGTCCTAATTGTGAAAGCTTTAATCCCCCGATGCATACTGTGGGTGTGCGTGGTTTAAATAGCCCTGTAGAGTATGTATTGCTGGTAACGTATGCATTGGTTTGGTCCGTGATACCACTCTATGCCCTATTTTCAACCTACATACTTTACTCAAGCGGCTTAACGCTAATGGGCATAGGCCTATTCAGCACATCCTACAACGTAGCCTCCATGATCGGCCAATACTCGCTAGGCTACCTATCAGACCTGTTGAGGAGTAGGAGGAGGCTGATTATGATTGACTTACTCGTGATGATGCTGGCTACGGTTATTCTCGAGCTGAGAACATACATAATCTACTACATGTTCACCTCAGTCATAGTTGGTTTCCTGGCGGGCGGCTTCTCGGCGCTAATGCTGGCTTCATCATCCGAGATCTCCATGGTTAAGCTGGGTAGGAGCATTAGCATTGTTAGGATTGGGGGTGCCGTGGGTTGGATTGGGGGTAGCCTGGTGATCCCACTCCTGATCCTTGATTCATCACTCAGATACGCAACCCTATTCGCCCTATTTGAGTTAACCATGGCACTGGTGATAACGGCAGCTATGCTTAAGGAGACCTACTCAGCCAGGTTCACGACAAGGCTGACGTTGGGCACCTGGTCAATCATATCGGCTTACTCGCTGATAGCCGGGTTGGTCATATCCTCAGCTTCATGGTTCCTGCCGGTTTACGTGTATGTAAGGCGTGGTTCAATATTATACCTAGGCGAGGTCATTGCCGCTGGTGCAGCCGCCGAGGTGCCGACCATGATAGCCACGGGTAGTTTATTCGACAGCAGTTCAACCTTTAGGAGGTACCTATTCATGGTTAACGGGGTGGTGTTGTCACTGGCCTTCATACTCTACTCCCAGTTACCTTTAAGTGCCTTAATCGCAGCCCAGGTCATTAGGGGCATTGGCTACGCCTTATTCATAATATCAACACCAGCCCTATTAATGAGCCTTGGTGTGGAGAGGGGTAAGGGTTCAGCGGTGTTCTTCTCAATGTTCTCCCTGGGGTCCATACTCGGTGGCCTAGTGGGTGGCGCGTTGTCAACGATCATAGGCGTTAGGTACCTGTTCATCGTCCTATCACTAACTTTTCTAACCGTCTCCATGCTCATGAACATGGTGTTCATGGGTAGGGTTAAGGTTGTTAAAAGGGCGATTTAACCATAAGCAATTAACGTCACCTAATGTACTTTAGTAACAGCTCCCTGCTCTTCAAGACCCCTGAATCATAGCCTTCCCTACCCTCGTACTCCAGTGAAACCCAACCATTGAAGCCATGTCTCCTAAGCATGCTGAACACCCTATCGTAATCTATATCCAGGGTGTACCACACACCACCCCCGAAGTAAGTCTTGGCGTGAACCATGGCGGTGTATGGGGCTATCATCTCCAACTGCTCATATGTGTTCTCTATGAAGTTACCCATATCCATTATTGCCCTGAAGTACCTGGAATTAACACTGTTGAATAACCTAACCATATTAGTGGCGTTGCCTGAAACACCCCAGTGGTTCTCCATGCCCAGTATAATACCCAGGTCCTCTGCTGTTGGGAGTAGGCTTCTTATGGATTCCTCAACCCACCTTAAGGCATCCTCCTCCGTGTAGCCGGGTAGCGGTGGCTCCTTTCCCTTATTCTTCATTAACTCATCGAAGCTTTCAATGGTCCTCCACCTACCTGAATTAACCCTTATGATGGATGCCCCAAGTACGTAAGCCACGTTCAGCCACCTCTTAACCATCTCAACCTCCTTATCCCTAGAGCCGGTTAATGGGTTGACGAAGTTGTTGTGTATGGACACGGCGTATATGCTTAAACCAAGGTTGAAGGCCATTCTCTTAACCTCCTTAAGGTCGCTTAGGCTTAAACCCTCCAGGTGGTCCTGCAGAACCTCCACACCACTGAAGCCGTGCCTTGAGGCCTTCTCAAGGTAGTGGTTTATGGGCATCTTCTCCCTCTCGAAATGCCAGTATGAGTAGGTTGAAACACCCAGGTTCATACGCCTAGGCCTTGGTTAATCTATTTAAGTATTACTCAGTACCTCAGGCCGTGCCTCAACATTAGCAGTGACTTGGCGAACCTAGATAACACGTTAGCCAACCCCTCCGGCTTCCTCTCGCTTAACCATAGCTTAGCGTAGGTCTCTATTAAACTCCAGTAGTCGTCCTCCCTGGCCTCACCGTTAATGGCCCTTAACCCAACCTCAATCATCCTCCTTATCAGCTCCAGGTCCTCGGGCAGTTTTACGCCACTGACCTCATTTAGGATCTTGCCCCATGCATCCTTAATCGTGCCCTTAACCTCCTCACTTAAGGTGCTTAACCTGTCCAGGTACACCACGTTCTTTATGTTATCGGCAACCACGCTGCTGCCGAATAGTTCACGGGCCTTAAGTACATCCTTACCTTCACCGCTTAACCTAACCCACTTGGCCTCCCAGTCACCGGTACCCTCGGCTATCTCCATTGATGCCAGTATTAGTGGTGTTAGGTATGTGAATAGGCACTCCTCGCCATCATCACCCCAAGCCGTTATTAGGAAGCCCCCAAGCCCACTCTCCCTGGCGGCTGTCAGGAAGTTTCTGATGTTGGTTAACGCCCTTTCGAAGTTTGGGTAGAACCTGTTCCAGTTTGATAGGCCTGGGCAGGCTAGTTGATTGTTGTAGTGCCCAACCCTGCTTATCATATCCCTAAACTCCCCTACGCTCAATGGTTCATAGTTCCAATTGGCTATAATAACCTCATCCCACATCCTATCATTAATGACATTACCCCACATCGCCCTCTCCTCGCTGGGTAGGTAAACCCCGGTTAGCATGTCACCCCAAACCACGGGCACTTTACCATACCTCTTAACCATGTCGAGCAATGCCCTATAGTGGGTTAGGTATAGCTCAGGCCCCTTAAACACGAATCCAACCCTATCGAGGCTCCTACCCCTACCCAGCGACCAGGTTTCATCACCACCAATGTGGATGAACCTCGACCTACTGGTCTCCAGGACATCCTGGAGGAGCCTTAGGGCGAATGCCCTAGCCTCCTCATTACTGGCATCCAATGTGCCATCCCTCGGAACCCACCAAAGCTCCCTAAACCTACTGTACCTAGGCAGGGAGAGTATGTTCTCCATGTGGCCGAGTAACTCGAGCGATGGCACAACCTCTATGCCGTATAACTCACCGTAATTAACAATGGAGTTCCACTCCTCCTCCGTCAACCTACCCCTTGAAACACCTATATCAGGGTAACTCCTCCAGGGGTAGAGGTCCTCCAGGTATATGAAGAAGTAGTTGTATTTAAGCAGGAACAGCCACCTAATAATGCCCTTAAAGGTATCCACCCTGGGAACCCCACCCCTGGCTATGTCCAGGTGGAACCCCCTAATCTTGAAGTTAAGCTCTTCGTAAACCTCAACACTGGGCATGAAGCCCCTCCTTTGAAGCGCCAGTTGGATCATGGTTGCGTAGCAAATGGCCCTATTACCCCTAGCCTCGATTAAACCCTCTGTAACGTTAATGGTGCATCTATCACCCTCCTCCTCACTTAAATTAACTACCCAGGAACCCTTAGGGATGTTGAAGTCGAACAACATGTAATCAGGTAGGTTACTGAAGCCGTCAAACCTAAACCACCTACCTGTGAATTGCAGTTGCCTTGGCTGGGGCACTATTAAAACCTCCTCGTCAGCAGCCATGAATAACAACTGGGCTTAACCTTATTAAAATTTAAGTCCATATGAAATAAGGTGTTATTGGTTCACCGCTAAACCATGGTGGGCAGGCTTTATCTTGAACGGTGTAAATCTAAACCACTACCTAACCTCCCTACCCCCGGGCATCCATGAACCACCCCCTAAGGCGCCATCAATATTAATGGTGAGGGTATTACAGCAACCTCAATAACGTTACGTGTTATTTCCAGTCAATACGATGGGGGCAGTTATTCAGTTCACGGTTGCGGTAAAAGGGTTAATGCATGGACGCATGCGAACCACTGGTCATTAAAGGATGTACTGGAGGCGGCATTATTGCGCCGGTGGGTTAGGTCCTATCATCTGGTGGTTGGTTCCTAGTTGCATCTAGGTTTAAGGCGTATATACGCATTAGACTGGAGGCTGGTTAAGGTTTAGGATAACCTTGGCCTGCACGGTGTATGGATGAGGTGGCTGACGTGGCTCCAGCGATGCAGTGTTAGTATACTGAACCTGGTTACGCATTGCATGGTGACGTTACCCAGTGTCTTGATGTTTATCAGCCTTATGATGTTATCGGTGAGACGAAGAGCACGGTGTCACCCCTTATCACAACCATACCCCTCTTAACCGACATCTTAGGGTCTATTATCTCCTCCGCATTATCCAGCAGTAGGTTCATGTGCTGGTCGTAGTTCTTCAAAACACCCCTTATGGTTGTCCCATCCCTAAGCTTAACCAGCACCATACTCCCAACCACGGAGCCCAGTTCATCTTGAACGAACTTCATACACCTACTCGCCATAAAGCCACCCTAGTTTAGGTTTTTAATAAATTTTTGTCTCAGCTTGAACGGTAATAAGCCAGAGCCCGTACCCCCTTGATGGCTTAAACCTGGATTAGGCACGTAAGCTTTAATATCCGGTGCCTTAAGGTTGATTTAAGGGTGTGAATGATTAGGCTACATAAAGTAGCCCTAGGTGGCACATTTGACACGATTCACAGTGGACACATAATGCTACTCTACACTGCGGTTAAGCACGGCGAAAGGGTGCTTATTGGTGTTACTAGTGATGAGTTCGCGCAATCCTACAAGTCATATAGGGTTAGGCCCTTTGAGGAGAGGGTTAACCAACTGCTAATAACGTTAACCAGGGAGCTTCAGGCGGATAGGGGTAGCGTGATTATTGAGAAGATAAGTGACCCATATGGGCCCGCCATAAGCGACCCAAGCATCGACGGCATTGTTGTCAGCCCAGAAACACTACAGAGGGCATTCGAGATAAACGACATTAGGGTTAAGAATGGGTTAAACCCATTAACAATAGTATCAATACCCATAATTAAGGACGGCTACGGCATTAAACTATCCAGCACATTAATAAGAAGCAGAATGAGAAACACCAAGCAATGAAACTAAAGCAACCCCATCTACCCAGACAAGGACACACCCTCCATGAAGGTTTAAGTTCGGTGAGGTAAAAACAATGCAAGAATGAATGTCAACCGGTACCTAGAGGTCATTGAGTTTTGGACTGCTAGAGCCGTGATAATATTAATATTATCGTGACTCTATCACTCCAAAACTCAAGGTAGTCTTTCGGTCACGTAAACCATGGTAACTAGTCGATTTAAGTACCTCATACCTAAACGTAAAATTAATATTAATATCACCACGACTCTACCAGCCCAAACATTCCTAATTCAACTCCTCAGTGAGGTTCTTAAAGGGTGGAAGGACTCCATGCCCTATTAAGCCATCCATTTCACTTCTAAAGTACCTGAAGGCTGTAACGAGGTTACACTCAATGGTTGCTTGTGGTTATGAGGCGATATTTGGTTCTTTTCGCCTTTGTTTAGTGTGAGCCATCTGTATCTTTTCGGTGGTTTTGCAGCTTGATGCGGGGCTTACGGATTGAGCGTGCTTATTGAGGATGCTTTTAAGTGGGCTGAGGTGTTTAGGGGGTGCAGGAGGGGGAGGGGACTTATAGGGTTAAGCTTGAAGTAGAGAAGGATGGGTAAGCAAACTAAGGATCAAGGTGATGGAGATTAAGCTAAGAGACATTGTGAATTACATCTTGGGAAAAAGATGAGGCAAGATAACGCCCACCACAAGCATCCATAACCCACCAGTGAAGCTAATGATCTGGCGGCGAGGTGAAACCATAAGCCGCAATGAACGCCAATAAAAACCACTAGGTGAGAACGCTGAGTCACCTTTTAATTGCACACGGCTGGCAATTAGTGTTAGGCGAGTTTAATGCTTGATTACCCAAACCCAAGGCTAACCAAGGCACTACTCGGATTAACCATAACGCTAGCCACAATCCTCGGCCTAATCGTAGGCGGGGGAATACACATAGGCTACGTAACAGTAACAAAGCCACTAACCATCACATCAACAGCCACAATT
>NZ_LCTF01000064.1 GCF_001663375.1 Caldivirga sp. MU80 | reverse complement strand
TAATACTCACACTAATACCGCCAATACTCATAGGAGGCGGATTAGCAGTCATTAACTACATAAAGTACATGGCATTGGTTGAACAGGCAACGGCAATAATGGCATCGGCAGCGGAGGCGTGGAGGCTGGGTGTTGAGCAATGAGGTACTACGTGGGCAGGTGGTTCAGTAGGGGTGTGAGAATGCCGTTAATCATGACAAACCGAAGGGTTAAAAAGCCCATAGAGCGTGCAATCCCGGTATGAGATTCAAATCTAAGCTTGCCTCATTAGTGGCTGCGGTAGTTTTAGCCACAGTAATAGTCTCAATACTACTCTTGATTCATGCTGCTAATAAACAAGGCACAACGGCGAAGGTTAATTTTAATGCTCCGGAGTCAATGGGTATTATCCCAAACGTGCCGGTTTACGTTGTTGGTCCTCAGTCGTTGATTCAGAGGCTTGTTGGTGTACCGCAGTCGCTTATTAAGCCGGTTAACCTGAGTCAATTGCCTTCCTTACCCGGTAACTCAACGGTACTCATGGGCTACTCAGTGATTAAGCCTAGTGTCGTCATTAGCGTGGTTAATGAGGAGGTGAAGCTTAACCTAACGAGCCCAGTGATTGGCTTGTTAACCAATTTAATAACCAAGGGCGACCTGGTCATGCTCTACGGAAACACAAGCGATGTACCGGCAATGGAGTACCTACTGGCCTACTCATGGGCTAGGAGGTATGGTGTGCTTAACTCGACTGAATGGGGTGGGCCTGGTAAACCAAGCGACTACCTAATCGCATACCCAATAATACCAATCGGCAGCAAGGAGGCCTTAGCAGTAGCCTTTGGCGGGCCGTACTACCTAATCATTGGTCCAGCAATGCCAAGGGATGTACTAAGGGCAGTGATGATGTACATAATATTAAAGCATCCATCAACTAGCCAGGCCCAGGTAGGTGTTAATTTAGGCCCGACCCAGGACCCGTGTTGGTTAGCTTATTCGAATTATTACGAGGGCGCCAACGAGTTAGAGCCTGGCATTTACGAAGGTAACCATAATTACCTCATATGGGCCGGCCAATTAAGTGGTGCACCGTATACGGAGTGGGGTATTGAGGGTTATAGTGATGGTAATGGAACATTCTACTACGACACATGCATAGAGTTAGGCATTAACGTTGAGGCTAATATGACACCACCGAACATACCCGCCTACGTATACGGCTTCGTTGGTTACAAACCAACCACAACAATGGTTGATAATGGTGGTCAAGTCCTCATGGAGAGTGGCGCTATTGACTACTACTATAGTTATTACGAGTACCAGCAGAACCTCTACAACTCCCCCTTCGGCAGCATGCTGAATAGTTACTCGCCTCCGGCGAGCTCGCAGGAGTCCAGCTACTCCATCGGCATCTCAATAGGGCCCGAGGGCCCCACAATGGAGTTTACGTATGAAATATCCCTACCGAGTGGTAGTGAGACTGTTAGTGTTACCCTATCGCCGATGGCGGATGGTATCGATAATATTGCTGAGGATAACATCACGTGGACCTTTAACCTAAATAATGCGAATACGAACGCATTGTACGCAAACGCCTTTGAAGACACATCACCACCCATCTGGATACTACCAAACTACTCAAGTGGCACAGAATATGAGACACTATTACCAGTGCTCATGAGTGCTGAGGTTATGACTAGTTCGCAGCCTGCATCTAATGGGCTTTGTTCTGGTTACAATAACACCTATGAGTATGTTTGGGTTGATGGTGGTTGGTGGCTTACCGCACAGCCGACAGGCTCAAGCACGGGCCTGATCCCATCCTTAACATCATGGACATACTCCATAAGCCCAAGCGCATCACAATACATAACCGGAGTCTCATCATGGAGCACGCTCGAGCCAATAGGCTGTTCAGGCCGGTGACAGCAACCCAACTATAAAACCACGATCAAAACAAACACCCTCTTCCCCTCCACCTACCCACACCAGCCCTCCAACCAAGTTACGAAGAGGATTCAGGCCTACTAGTAAGGGTTCCCAACCCAACAGCGGAGCAACCACCCACATAAACATGGCGCCGGGGCCGGGATTTGAACCCGGGCCCCCTTACGGGGACGGGCTCTCAAGGCCCGCGCCTTGGACCAGGCTCGGC
>NZ_LCTF01000028.1 GCF_001663375.1 Caldivirga sp. MU80 | reverse complement strand
CACCAGGAGGACCATAGAAGAGCAGGTGAGGCAAGTCACCACGCCTAACAAACTCAAGCAAACCAACCTTAACACCCTCCTGATCAACCAAATCCACAAGCCTAACAGGCCTAAAACGCTCCACCCAGAGCAACTCCTTAAGCTCGGACATGCAGGTTAAAAGGTAATGCGGGAGTTTAAAACCTTAGTGCTTAGGAGCCAACCCACTGAACCTTACTGGGTTGTAGCCGATGAGATTCATTCCTTTTAGCAACTGGGGTGGTATGCTGTACAGTGTTTTACGGGTATCATTTTTCACAGGTTAGAGGGTTAATGCACTTAGTATTTTTACATTATTGTATTTAACATATGGTTTATAACGGCATTTACCTTGAGTTGGTGGTATGGTTGAGGCTTACTTGGTGAAATGGGGTAGGTTAAGGTTAATCACTGTTCCAGGGGATTCCTCCTGGGAATTGGTTAATGGGGATGAGACTGTGCTTAGGGCAACTGCCACCGTGGTGGGTAATAGCATTGAGCATACCAGCTCCTCCATGATGAGTGGCAGTGATGGCTTGGGTAGGTTCATGTCAATAAGTATCAATGGCTCCTCGGGTGGGGTTAACGTAACCTTCACAGTTAAGGTTTATGATGATGAACCTGTTATGGTGCCCACTATCACGTTTAACGATGATGTTAAGGGTGAACCCGATGATGAAGGTAAGGTTAAGACCGCTTCCTTAAGGGCTCAGCTATTCTTAGGCAGGGTATTTAGCTACACACCGTATAACTGGATTAGGCCAGTCTTCATTAATTCACCGGAGAGAGAAGTAACACTAGCCCCCTTCGCAATGTTCATTAACCCAACCAGTAAAGCCACCGTGATAGTGTCAGCTCTTGAACCAAGAGCCCCACAGTTGCTTAAGCTAACGCCAAGTTCACTTGGCTTTAATGCAATCCTCGGCTTCAGTGGCACTATAGGTAACATACCCAGGGGGACGGTGTTGAGTTCACTGATAGTCTATGGTGATAAACCTACGGAGGCGTTAAACAGGTGGGGACGCTTCATTAGGGGGATGTATGGCAGGGCTAGGACGGCCATTGAGGCATATAGAGAGTTCATAGATTCGCTTCAATACTGGACCGATACAGGTGGCATGTATTGGTACAGGACATTGCCAGGTATGAACTACATGGAGACCATGATGGAGGTTAAGAGGTATATGGATAGTAATGGCATTGGGGTTAGGTATTACCAGGTTGACTCATGGTGGTACCCCAAGAACCCCGATGATGGTGGCGCCATTGAATACCGTGAAGTGCCTGAATTGGGTGGTGACTTAAAGAAGATGGCTGAGATGCTTGGACCATTGGTGAGCGTTCACCTAAGGTACATATCTAAGGCGTCGCCATACGTAAATAAGTACAGCTCCGTCGTAACCAGTAATGCCACATGCATAACTGAGCCAGAAAGGTACTTCGACGACGTATTAAGGGTGCTTAAGGATAAGGGTGTGCTCTCCGTGAAGCATGACTGGTTAACGACGATTAGGCAAAGATGTAGTGAGGTTTACATGACCAGGGTTGGTATGCTTGAAAGGTACCTCGACTCCCTACTAACCACTGCTAAGAAGTACGGCATACTGGTTGAGCTATGCATGCCCGACTCCTACCACTACTTCATTGGGTCTAGGCATGATAATGCATTAATGATACGTACAAGCTCAGACTACGGCGCACCACTACCTAAGCATTACCTGCTCTACCAAAACGCCTACAATGCTATGCTGGCCCTTCAACTCGGGTATTCACCATTCTTCGACGTAATGGTGACTAAGGATCACCATGCCTACGCAGACCTACTCGCCAGGGTGTTGTTCTACTCGGTTGTTGGCATTGGGGATGCTGTTGATAAAGACCCATACTGGAGGAGGGGTGTTAACGTTAATCTGCTTAGGATGTTCCTATCACCACAGTGGACTGTGCTAAGACCTGACTCACCTGCTGAATTAATAGATGACATGTATCTGCATGACCCATACACTGAGGCAATACCGTTAATCGCATTAACCAGCATCAGGGGTGTTAAAGCCATTGCACTGTTCAACGTCAATAGGGATCTTGATGAGGTTTGTTACACATTGAAGAGCGATGAACTTAACTTAGGTCCCAGGGAAAACACAACTCTACTCAACCTGAGGACTGGTGTATCAGGCCTAGGCACCCTAAACGTATGTGTAAGGAAAGCTGAACCCCACGTTGTCTTTGCCTTAAGGGCTAATGAACCACAGATTTTAGGTCTCTCAAGTTATGCACTACCACCTGTCTCGATAATTAGGATCAGTGGTGAACGCGTCTCCAGCACATTCAGGTTTAAGGTAGGTTTAGTTGAGGCTGGTGAATTAATGGCTTATTCACCCAGTAAACCGTCTGGAATTAGCATTAACGGCAAACCCACTGCCTTTAACTACAATGAGAATAGTAAGGTATTAATAACGCCTATTAATGAGGCAGAGGTGACTTTAGATATAAACTACTGAATCTGTAGTTAAAAATGAGGTAAAAGATATAAAGTATTTACATATCTTCGAGTTATTATGGGAGGATTTAGTAAATTGCTGAATGAGGAATATGGCTTTAAGTTTGTTGTTTTTGATTATTTTCATGTTGTTGATTGGTCTGGTGGTGCTGTTTTTGGTGGTTATGTTTATGATGTTGTTGAGTCTTTTGTTGATAGTTTGGCTGATAGTGTCTTGGAGTTTTCTCTTCTTAGGGTTAGGGATTCCTACACGTTGAGGAGGCTTCTTAGGGTTATTGGTGGTAGTGGTGTTGCTGAGGTTGTTGACATTAAGCCCCTCAACAATGGTTACCCAAGGTTATTCTCAGTGGTTTTAAAGTCACCAATATCAAACTCAACTAGGTATAGGGCTAGGCTACTCGGAGGCATTGAGGTAATGGACCACATTGAGGAGGGTGTTGAGGAGTGGGGATTCATATTCCCACAGGAAACAGACACACAAACACTAATCAAAAACCTAGAAACAAGAGGAAGAGTAATAAGAGTAAGGGAGAGGAGAATAGACGCAACAGAGGCAGTGGAAAAGGCAATGAAGAGGGGAATAGGAACAATATTAACAAAGGCAGAGGAAAGAACAATAAAAAAAGCAAACAAACTAGGATACTTCGACCAACCAAAGAGAGTAAGCATAAGGCAAATAGCAAAAGAACTAGGTTTATCACCAAGTACTGTCGATAACCAGTTAAGGAATGGTATACGCAAGTTACTAAGGATACTGCTGACGTCAGATGATGCCGATATTTAATAGGCTTCAAAGTATTATAGTGATTATAGTGCAAGGTAAAATAAAAAAAGCATGATTTTACTGATATTATTATAGTTTTTAAATATTTCAACCGTTCAACTTACCTTCTCCTCATTGCGATTATTGCTGCTACTGCTGCTACCACTATTACGATGATTACTATTCCAACTACCAGTGCCGTACTGATCACTGATTTTGTCACGGTTACCGTACTCACCGCTGTTGTTGTCGTTACTGCCGTTGTTGTGACTGTGCTTGTTACCGTGGTTGTTGAAGTCACCGTTGAAACAGCAGTAGTCGTAGTCGTGGTTGTGAATGTAGTGGTGACCGGAGTATATGGTACGTGGAAGTATGACGCTACACAGGTCTGTAATTTAGGAATGTCTATGCCGAATTCCGGTGTTAAGCCTAGGAAGTTTGCGTACTGCTGATACTTAGTCCACAGTGAGCCATTAAGTATTGCCTGCGCTATTGGTGGTATCACGCCTGGTGGGGCAACACCACCGAAGAAGAATGGGTCAGGCAGCCACGTGGTCCACATGCCCATTATCATCTGCTGCGCTGACGGGTAAACAACTATGTCCGCTGTTAACTTGGGTAAGCATGCATAAGCCCAGGTGAAGTCGAAGTAACTTGGGTTGTACTGTATCGGCTCAATCTTAGCACCCCAAATGAACTGTGGATCATAATACTCCCACCAGGCTACCCAAGCTGCAATAGCCTCCTCGTACTGCTGGCTACCGGGTTCAGCAGCCGCAATGGCCCACTGGAGGTTTGTTAGGTTAACGTAACCGAAGGTTGAGTTAACGCAGGTTACAATTGTGTTGTTTGGTATCGGTAGGTTGAGTGTCAGTGGTTTGCAGTACCAACCGATGAGCTGGTGATTAACCACATTAGGCCATGCAAAGGGCCATGGCTTAGACGTATTAAACACATTACCAACAAAATACGTCCAAACTGAGCTAAGCGGCCATTGGGTCCATGCCGTAATGTAGCTAACAACCTTAGGGCCAAACCATTGGAGTGCCTGGAATTCACCATAATATATTATTTTACTTTCAAGGGTACCATGCTCTATGGCTACGAGTTTAGTCGGTATACCGAAGGCGCTTAATTCCTCAGCTGCATATGAGGCTGGCACTATCTGGTTCGTGAAGCCTGAGGGGCCACTTATGGTTAACGCTAGTGGTGTACCATTAGGCGTGTACCACTGTCCATTCTTCTGATAGAAGCCTAGGCTTTCAAGTATCTGAGTGGCCTTAGTAATGTTGTACTGGCACGTGAACAGCATACTGGTTATGTTACTTGGGAAGGTGCTTAAAGTGTATGGTGCTGCCGGTATATTGTAAGTGGTTGGTAGCAGGGATTGTAAGCCCCAGGATGCTGCCATGGCTGTGGTGTTCAACACGTAGCATAGTATTCTCCTAACTTCAGGTATATTCCATGGGTACTGATTTGGGTTAATGGTTATGCCGTATATGTCGAATGAGTATATGCCAAACACATTGATGCCGTGGCTCTCTAATTGAGCATTTTGCTGCGGCGACAGGAACACGTAGATGAATTGGGAGGTACCCTCAAGCATAGCGGTCATAGCCTGGGTATTACCACCAACGAATAACGACGTTACAGTTGGGTAATACAGATACGAGTTCAGCGGGAACACATCACTCCACTCCTCAAGTAGGTTAGGCGGCTCAAGGGTTGTTATTATGAAGTTTGAGCCAACCTTAGACACATAGTAAGGTGAAAGAGCCCAGTACGGTGCAACAAACGTAGTGATATTACTATGCGCAAATACAACGGCTTCAGTGTGGTTCATGGTTTTAAGCTTGTCAACGAAGGGTTTCCAAACTGGCCATGGTGTAAATATGTGCTGCGTAATCACGTAGATCCACTCGGTTGGTGACCATGTGTTAAACAATACCCGTATAGTGTAATTGTTAACAACAGTGAGATCCTCATCAACATCACTATAATTTATAAATGGGTAGAACCAGTTAAAGGCCTTAATGCCTATGTAGAACTCAGCGTAAACATCCCAAGCCGTGAAGGGCATTACAGCTGAGCCATTAAACCAATATAAGCCCTTACGTAGATGTATAGTTAATATACCGCTACCGTTAGGAAGCACCTGAATGGTCCAATTATCGGCTAAACCAGGGAAGAATTGGTTTGTTATTGGATTGTAGAAGGCCAACGGCATGTATGTGTCATAGGCACCCTGATCTTGGGCGACTGGGTGCGGGATGAATAGGTTCCAATTGGGTGCACCAGGTATGTACATTAATGTCGACGATACAGCCTGCGTTATGTTATACTGTTCACTTGAAATCGCCACATGGGTCACTAAGGCCATCATAAACAACGCAGCCGCCACCATCATGACTACGCCCTGTATTATACTTGTTAACCTCCTAGGAGAGGACATCCTAAGCTTCATACCAATTGTACCTACCTACATCTTAATAAATTGGTATTCGGACATTGTAAACCTAAATATCGATGGCCGATATCTAAAGAGTATAACCAGTCACACCCATTTATTCACGCTCTAACTTAGGGTATATGCAATATAAAACCTTAACCCTAGATTATTGTGATGACGTGCTGATGCATTTAGCTTAAATTACCACTATGTTTAACCAGGTATTTTACTCTATTTTTAACCGACAGTAATATATGCCTAACGCTTGACCACGGCGAAGTTGAATACCCCAGTAACTCCCTTCCTCAACATGTTGCAGGCGGTTTCTCTCATATATCTTATCTAATTCACATCCCTGGAGGTACAGGTTTAATATTCAAAATGGGAAGGAAGTTAGGTAAAAAGATTAAAGATTTTTAATTTTTTAAGGATTTATTTTGCGCTTATCTTCTTCTTAGCGCTATTGCTGCTGCTACTGCTGCTATGACTATTACTATGATTATTATTCCTGCTATTAGTGCTGTTGATACCACTGTCTTCGTCACGGTTACCGTGCTTACCGCCGTTGTGGTTGACGTTGTTGTTGAAGTTACCGTGCTTGTCATGGTGGCAGTGGTTGTTACCGTTGAAACAGCAGTTGTAGTAATAGCCGTTGTAGTTGTGGTAGTAGTTGTAGTGGTAGTCGTAGTCGTTGTGGATGTGGTGGTAACAGGAGTAGTCGTCGATGTAGTCGTAGTGGTCGTCGATGTAGTAGTGGTTGTGGTGGTGACTGGGATTACCTGTGATTGAAGTTTCTCAAGCTCAGCCAGGTTTAACTGACTGGTTATGTTGAAGTATTGGGCTAGGCATATTGCTAGGGCTGTTAGGTTTAACCCATGCGAGTAGGCGAACTGTGGGTCTAGCCCTAGGAATTTGGCGTAGTCGGGGTGTTTAATCCAAAGGCTACCGTTAACCATAGCCTCAACTAGAGGTGGCACATAGCCAGCCGGTGCCCCACTACCCCAGAGCGCCTCCCAAACCGGTGAGCTAATTACCTGATAGTAGTCCAGTTCAGCCCCAACTATGTACGAGTTGTCTGATGGCATTAACTCGATCCTAAGCCAGGGTGGGATGTACTTCTCACACATGGGGTTAGGTACATCATACATCCAAGTGACCATCATGTACTTAGGCCCAACATTAACCTCACCCCTCTTCCAACCAACGGGCTCTATGGGAACGTAATAGTGATACCATGAGAAAATAACCTTAAGCAACTCATCATACTCAGGCGTACCGACCGTCACTGCATCAAACAGGTTAAACCAGTTGGTTAGGTTAATGTAACCGAAGGTCGAGTTAATGCACCAAACCACTGTACCATTGAGTGGCGGAACTGTGGTGTTGTAGTAGCTGGGTAGGTGCATGGTTACTGGTGCGCATGTCCCATTTGGCCACTGGAAAGGCCAAACATAAGTCTCAGACTCAGTTACCCACGGTATTGCCGCTAATGGTCCCTGGAAGGATAGGCCAGTTGGATCATAGTAACCCCTACCGTAACCAAGCCAGGCATTAGCGACCTCAAATTGGGCGCCAGGGAACACAGTACCCCAGTACGTGCCTGTGTCTAGGGCTAACACATTTGTCGGTATGCCGAATAGGCTTAGCTGGGTTGCCCAACCCTGGGTTATGGTTGCCCAATCAGTGAAACCCGATGGCGTTATCACCGTCAGCTTAAGCGGTGTCCCATTTGGCAGGTACCACTGGTTACCCTTCTTATACATGCCGATACTCTCAAGTAACTGAGCAGCCTTAGTTGTATTGTAGCTGCACGGTATTAGGTACTCTTGGAGATGCTTTGGGTAAGTGCCCACCGTGTATGGGAAGATTGGCTCTGGGTAGTAGCTTGGGTAATAAACGCCAATACCCCAAACGGCGTTTGCGGCCGTTAGATTAACAGCGTAGCATAGAGCCTCCCTGAACTGGGGTGTGTTGAATGGGAACCCAGATAGTGGGTTAATGGTCATCCCCAGTTCACCGAAGTCCTCAAGCATGTAGGCCAATAGACCGCTCTTATTAGCAATACCAACCTGAGCAAGTGAAATACCCAGCGACGACCACGTTGCCTTACCTGACAGTAAGCCTGTTAAGGCCTGGGTGTTGCCGAGGACTTGCACGTAGTCTAATTCAGGGTCATAGTATGTTAGGGATATTGCGTATGGGTAAATCTCAAGCCACTTAGCAAGTAGAGGTACACCATTGTAGTACATTGGCTCAAGCACCGTTGTAAAGGTTGCAGTACCTGGACTGAAGCCTGTGGTTGGTGGGAAGTAGTAAGGTGACAGTGACCAGCATGGTGGATTCCACGTGGTTACATTATCTGAGCCGAAGGTTAATGCCTGGGTTGAATTCATGGTCTTAAGTCTCTCAACAATGGGTTTCCAGTAGATCCACGGGGTGGTGATTGGCTCAGTGAGTATGAATATTATGGTGTCTGGGCTCCATGCAGTCAACCGTATTGAAATGGTGTAATTATTAATCACCCTAATCCCATCAGCATTAACATACGGGTACCACCACATGAAGGCCTTAGCACCAATGTAAAACTCAGCGTAAACATCCCAAGCAGTGAAGGGCATTACAGCTGAGCCATTAAACCAATACAAGTCATGCCTAAGGTAAATGATGATGGTGTCGTTCTGGGGGAATAGGGACCAGTTCCTAGCTAAAACGGGCCACCATTGGCCATTGAGGGTATTATAGTAGGCCAGCGACTCCCAGGCATTAACCATCCATAATAGACCCTTGGGGTTCCAAATATTGCAAATAGGGGTGCCTGGTGGAACCGTTAATGTACCGTAGGAGTTCCAGTAAATTATCTTGGGCTTACTTGATGCGTGAACAATGTTGACGCCTATTAACGCAAGTACCACCAGTGTCACTATTATATACATCTTATGGGGATTTATTTTACTTATCATACAGAGATAATAGGTGATTAGTACCTCCTTATAACTGTTACTGTACATAGGTTTTGAATATTGATATATAGTGAATGTAGTGCTATGTAGTATGCGCTGGTTATGAAACGCATCAGTGCCTAACACTTATTAAGCTGCCGTGGTACCCTCAATATGGCCCAGTCCAGTGGCGGTACTGTGAGTAGGGATTACTTCGCTAAGTTGGATTTGAGGGTTGGTAAGGTTGTTGAGGCTCAGAGGGTTGAGGGTAGTAGGAAGTTGATTAAGCTGGTTGTTGACCTGGGCTCGGAGAGGAGGCAGATACTGGCTGGCCTAGCCGAGCACTATAAGCCCGAGGAGTTGGTGGGCATGTTCATAGTCGTCGTCGCTAACATGGAGCCCAGGACCATGTTCGGGTTAACCAGCCAAGGCATGCTACTGGCCACATGCGGTGAGAGGGGTAAGCCACTCCTACTAACCGTGCAGGGGGCTGATGACTCACGCCTTGGGGAGAGGGTGTGTTGACATGCGCATAGCCGTGGTTGGCTGCGGTGGCTTTGGTAGGGTTCACCTGAATGCCCTCAGGGAGCTGAATAGGGGTGATGTTGAGGTTTACGTATTCAGTAGGAGCCCAGAGACAGCTAAGAAATGCGCAGGTGAATACGGGGCTGCGGGTTACTTCACTAACTACGATGACGTGGTTAAGTCCAATGTTGATGTTGTTGACCTGATAGTCAGCCACGATATGCATGCCCCAATGGCTATTAAAGCCATGGAGGCTGGTAAGCATGTAATCCTGGAGAAGCCCATAGCCAGGACTATGGAGGAAGCTAGGGCTATAATTGACGCCTCAGTGAGACATAGGGTTAAGTTCATGGTGGCTGAGAACTGGTACTTCGACCCAGCCGTGTGGAAGGCTGTTGAACTGGTTAAGGAGCTGGGTAACGTGCACACCATAATAGTTAGATGACCCCTTCCCCGCCCTGTAAGGGTGGGGTTTTCATCTTGGAGGTCTTGGTTGTTACCCCGCCTATTGCGGGGTTATTAAACATCCCAGTAAAGTTGGGGTAATAAACCTGACGCATAAGACCCCACACAATGGGATAAGTGGGATAACCCCACTCCTAGAGGGAGCGAGGCTTGACCATTTTGTCGCCGTAAACCCTACCGTAAGTCACGTTAACCCTCCTGCTGACTGGGTCCTCAATCAGGCTGCCGTTTTCGCCGTAAACCTCAAAGGCTGGTACACTGGGTGGTTTCATCATACCCCAGCTGTACATTATGAACCCCCTAGCCCTGTTCTTAAACCTGAATATACCTACGGTTGTGTCCTCACCCTCAATACCGCTTATCGTCCTGTAGGATACGCCACAGGCCTTATCGTAGTCACCACCTATGTTTAGGAGGGTGTCGACGAAGTGTATCCCACCATCTATGAAGGCGCCACCACCCACCAACTCCTAACCCACCTCCAACCACCTGGCCTACCGTAATTGGTTGACAATAATGGTTGAGTCTCGCTCCTTCTAGGGGGTGTTGTTTCTTTGTTTGTTTAAAGTTTTAGTCTATTGTCCAGTATTTTTGCTTCTGGTTATGTTTTAATTCCTCCTTTGCTTAGCTTTTCTCGGTGTCTGGGTTGGTGCCTCCGAGAGGGGGTTCAATCTCTTTGGATGAGCCGGTGGGGCGATACCCCACCCTTTTCACCAACCCAGGCACACCTTCCCATCCTAAACCAAGGAAAGGGGACGTACGCACGGTTAGATTGAGGTTGTTGCCTAGTGGTGCACAGGAGAGGAAGCTGAGGAAGCTAGCTGATGCTACTGCCAAGTTGTGGAATGAGTTGAATTATGTTAGGCTTGTGCAGTTTAGGGCATCAGGCAAGGTAAACTTTAAGGACACTGAGCATGAATTCTACTACAGGTTCAATTCAGTGCTTGGTGTTAATGCTGGGCAGGTGATTAACCTGAATAATTGGGCTTGGGATTCATTCTTTAAGTTGTTTAGGCTTTACAGGCAAGGCAAGTTGCCTAAGTTCATGGGTAAGCCTTCACCACCTGGTTTTTGGAAGGACAGGCTACTAGGCAGGAGGTTGTTGAGGATTCTCGTTAGGAATGACAGATACTACTTGGAGCCTATTAATGGTGGTGAGGGTTACTTGGTCCTCAAGGATTGGGGTTTGAGGATAAAGTACGCTGGGAGGATTAAGTGGAGTGGTAAACAGGGCACGTTGGTGATTAAGTTTGAGGATGGTAGGTGGTTCGCATACGTACCGATCACTGTTGGAGCTAAACCAGCGAAGAGCAACCCAAAGGGTTACGTTAAGGGCATTTACGAGAAGATACAAATCGAGGAACCCAAGGGTAGTAACAAGGCTTTCATAGACATTGGGTTGAATAACTTGTTTGCCGTTGTTTTTAATCACAGCGACACTGCAATCCTAATCAAGGGTTCGACGATTAAAGCTGAGTATTACTACTGGAAGAGGGAAATAGGCACCTACCAATCAGTCAGAGACTGGCTGAGGAACCACGGATTCGAAGCATGGAGGAGGTACCATGCCTATTGGCTGCATGCCAAGTATAAGCAACACGAAAGGCTTAGGCACTACTACAGGACGGCAATCAGATTCCTAGCCAAGACACTCCATGGAATGGGTGTTGACGAGGTATTCATCGGATACCCATACATGCTTAGCCAAAACAACAGTAATGAGTACAACACCAATGTTTGGTGGTTCAACAAGGTCATTAGGTGGTTGGGTGAGGTGCTGCAGGAATACGGCATAAGGCTCAACGTGGTTAATGAATACGGTACTAGTAAACAATGCTCCATATGCAATATAAACCATGAAAACGGCAGAATCAAGAGAGGACTCTACGTATGCGAATTAACTGGAATAAAGATTAACGCCGATTTGAATGCGGCAAGGAACATAGCGAAGAGGGTAGGTTACGAAGCACCAATACCAAAAAAGATACTGAGCTACATAGTAACAACCAATGGTGTAAAACCATTAACCCCCAAAGAGGGGGTAACAACCAAGACCCCCACAGTGAAAACCCCGCCCAAAAAGGGCGAGGAGGGGGTCATTTACTGTTTAATGGTAAACCAATAAGTTTACCCAAGGTTAACGTTGTTAAGGCTGAGCTTGAGGGCTTCATTAAGGCTGTTGAGGAGGATAAGCCGGTTCCAATGCCACCTGAGGTGGCGCTTAGGGACCTTAAGGCCGTTCTGGACGTTTACAATAACCAGTGCATCTAACCTATTGAATCTTTTCATTTTTGGGTTGAATCTTGACTAGGTGCCTTAAGCTTAATCACACTACCATATCTCTCGGCACAGTCGCTGCATGCAATAACCCTGAAGTTCATGCCAATGTACTCGTCGTTGATAACCACGACCTTAGCCTCACTGGGCTTAACAGGCTTGAAGCAGAAGAAGCATATCAACTCCCTACCCCTAAACCCCCTATACCGAAGCCTCTTGCTCATCCCTAACCACAGCGTTAACGCATAGTCTCTTAATAAGGTTTCGCGGGAACCATAAACGCTCCATCACCCATCAGTACGCCGCGCCTTTTACTCTCTGTGGAACGTGGATAAGCGTTATTAAGGTTAGCCCCAGGTTGCGTATGTGAGCTGGAGCCTACTGGCTACCCTTAGGGAAAGGCCTGATGACGTTAGGAGGATGCTTAGGTGGAGGGGGTATGATGAGTCGATGGTTGACCAATTCATGTCCCTTGACAGCGAGTGGAGGGGTATTAAGGCTAAGGTTGATGAACTTAGGCATAGGAGGAATGCCCTCAGTAGCCAAATCTCTAAGGCTCCCCCTGAGGCTAGGGGTGCTTTGATAGAGGAGGCTAACAAGGTTCTTAAGGAGCTGGACTCCCTCAACGCCGAGCTCAGCAGGATTGAGGGTGAGAGGGATTCGCTATTGAGGAGGTTCCCTAACCTGATCCACGAGTCAGTCTACTCAATATGCCAAAACGAGTCCGTGGAGTCCGTGGCCCTGAAGTACGTTGGTAGGCCTAGGGTGTGGAGGGGCTACTTGAATCAGCTGAGTGGTTTAGGTGGTGTTGAGCCTGAGGTTATTGACTGGCAGCCCGTGGGCCACGCCGACATGCTCGAGGGTGTGCTTGGCCTTGGAGATACGGCTAAGGCTGGGGAGGTTGCCGGGAGCAGGTTCTTCTACCTATTCGACGACTTAGCCTGGCTCAACCTAGCCCTATCCCTATACGCAATTGACTTCCTCACGCAGAGGGGATTTAGGCTCGTTATGCCGCCCCACATGCTCAACTACGACGTGATAAGCTCAGTGATAGACTTCGAGGCCTTCAAGGACGCAATATACAGCGTGGATAATGGGCAACTCTACCTAATAGGCACCGCCGAGCATCCAT
Organism: Caldivirga sp. MU80; assembly: GCF_001663375.1. Classification (GTDB taxonomy): domain Archaea; phylum Thermoproteota; class Thermoprotei; order Thermoproteales; family Thermocladiaceae; genus Caldivirga. Next base: position 20,837 of record NZ_LCTF01000028.1, on the reverse strand, counting down.
TGGCTGCGCTGTACAGGGGTAGTGAACTGCTTGAGAAGGACCTACCCATACTACTGGCCGGCTTCTCACCATCATACAGGAGGGAGGCTGGGGCTGGTAATAGGGACCTTAAGGGCATCTTCAGGGTTCACCAGTTCTACAAGGTGGAGCAGTTCGCCTTCACCCTACCTGAGGATAGTTGGAATTGGCATGAGAAACTCCTAGGCAACCTAGTGGAGATTTGGAGCAGCCTGGAGATACCCTTTAGGATTGTCCTAGTGTGCCCGAGGGAAATGTCCAGGACAGCCGCCAAGCAGTACGACCTTGAGGCTTGGATGCCAGCCCAGGGGATGTTTAGGGAGATGGCGTCATGCAGCAACGTCACCGATTGGCAGTCTTATAGGCTTGGGATTAGGGTAATTAGGAAAGGCATGAAGAGGGAGTATGTGCACACCCTCAACAGCACAGCCATAGCCATCGAGAGGACTATAACGGCTATACTTGAGAATAACCAGGAGGAGGATGGGACTGTTAAGATACCTAAGGTGCTTAACAAGTACCTCGAGGCATTCCCAAAGGCCCCAAGGGACTACATACACCCGAGGGGGAAGGTGATTAGGGACAGCAACGGCAGGGTTATTGAGGTTAGGCGCGCCTAAACATGGCTTAATGCTTTAATTACGGTGAAAATCAACGAGGTGAGGTCGGCATGAGTATACTGTACAAGTCCTACATCTACGCATCCGTGGAGTGCGACATGAATTACGATAAGTACAGCGAGGGTGGTCGAAGGTACGTCCCCTGCACCGTTAAGCTTAACAGGCCCATTGCCCACGCCCTACTGCCCATACTTAAGGACTATGCATCAAAGATGCTGGCTGGGGGAGACGCAGTTAGCCTAAGTGTGGTTAGTAATTCAGAGTTGAGTATTAGGGTTTACGTTGATGCTATGAAGTTGGGTTACACGGCCGGCGAGGTCGTGGATAGGTTAATGGGCGTGGTGGAGGGGTACTCGTACTGCACACCATAGGGGACGACATGATTAATACTGGTCCTTAACCAGCCTGGACAGTAGCTTAACACCATTCTCAATGTCCTCCGCCTTAATTACCCCTATGCTTAACCTAGCCGAATCAACGGGACCCTTGCCTATGAAGAACCTGCTAGCCGGTACGTAGGTTAACCCGAACTTAACCGCTGTCCTAAGTAGCCTTTCAGCGTTGACGCCGAGCCTAACTAGGGCGTAGAACCCGCAGCTTGGGTTAAACTGAAGGGAACCCGGCATGTAATTGTTTAAGGCTTCAATGAGCCTACTGAGCTTACTCTTATACGTGGACCTCGCCTTATCCAAGACCTCGCTGATTACACCCATCCTGAGTAGCTCATAGACCACGAGTTGGGTTAATGTTGATGTTGAGAAGTCATGCTGCTCAAGTCTCTCTAAGCTACCCCTAAGCCAACCCGGTGCAACCACAAAGCCAACCCTAAACCCCGGCCCAAGCAACTTTGAGAACGTGCCAACGTAAATGACGCTACTGGACAGTGCCCTAAGCGGCCTTAGGACATTACTGGACAGTATTGTGTATGGGTCATCCTCAACCACCACAAGCCCCCTCTCCTCAGCGAGCTTAACCAACTCCCTCCTCGACTCCTCACTCATGCTAACGCCCGTTGGGTTATGGCAACTTGGTATCGTGTAAACCACCCCACCCTCATCAGCAGCCTTAGCCAACTGCCCAATGTCCATGCCATTATTAGTAACCCGTATACCCACTACCCTACCGCCCTGGAATCTAAAGGGGGCTAGGGTCTCGTAGAAGGTGGGGTCCTCGACATAAACCCTAACACCCCTCCTAACCAGTAGCTGAGCCAGGAGCTTGATTGCATGCTGAGCGCCGCTAGTTATAATCACATCCCTCCAATCAGCGCTTACGCCTAGGTAATCCCTGAGATACCTAGCTACCTCAACTCTAAGCCCCTTAAACCCACCAGCCCCCGGGTAGGCTAAGGCACCTGTACCGTATTCAGATAACACATGCTCAACCGCCTCCCTAATTCTGCTCAGCGGTACCAACCCTGGATCAGGTGAACCACTGGCGAAGTTAAACCTAATACCCCTCCTTGATAGCCTACTGGCCAGTTCAACAGGCGACCATTCAACCCTGGGCAACCTCACCTTAACCATAGCCACCCAGCCTGTTAACCCTAAATAAATCATAGTGTTATATATTAGCTACCTTGTCATTATTGTCAAGGAATTGACTCAAAAGATTATTAATAAGGCCCATTGACGAGTACCTATGCGGGTATGCGTTATAGGGTTGGGTAGGATGGGTAGGGGTATTGCGGTAAACCTCTCCAGAAGGGGGCATGTTGTTCAAGGCTTCGACGTAGACCCTAACGCCGCGGGTAGGCTAAGCGGCACGGGGGTTAAGGTCACTAGTGACACCACTCAATGCGCCGAGGGAGCCGACTACGTAATACTCGCCCTACCCACCGGTAGAGAGTCGCTTGAAGTCATTAGGGGTATAGTTAATGTGGCTAAGGGTGTTATACTGGACACCACAACCATGAGCGTCAGTGAACTTAGGGATGTGATGCAGGTTGTTAATGAACATAGACTTAAGTACCTGTCAGTTAGGCTTGAGAAGGGGCCTAGGGAGGCTGAGAGGGGTGAATTGGTCCTATACGTTGGTGGTGACAAGGCACTATTCGATGCGTCAATGGAGGTCCTAAGCCAAATAGGCACCCCAATATACATCGGTAGCCATGAGCAGGCCACGGCGCTTAAGCTAATAAGCAACATCATACTGACGGCAAACGCCGTAATACTGGCTGAGGTGTCGGCTTTAATACGCAAACTGGGTATTGACCCCGACTCCGTGGTTAAGGCATTGTCCATGGGCGGCTCCGACTCAGCCCAATTAAGGGCAAGGCTACCCTGGATGCTTAAGGGTAGTTACGGTGAATCCTTCTCAATTAAACTGGCCAGGGATGTCATAGATAAGGCCCTTGAGTATGCTCAATCCACGGGAGTTCAGCTACCCTTAACCACACTGATAAATGAGCTACTTAGGCTAGCCGAGGCCTCAGGCTACGGTTCAAGGGACTTCTCCGAAATAGCTGAGATGCTTAAGGTTAATGAAAAGGTAACGAAGTAGTTAAGCCTAACGACGGTGAACATTAACAGTACCTTAGGTTAACTTAATCATTAATGGTGATTCACCTTCAACGTTAACCCTAATCCTAACGACCCTATCACCACCCTCAACCCCCCTAACACTACCCCTACCACCCACCGCCACAGCGTTTGTGACGTTACCAAGCTTACCTGTATCTATCGTTACCACGGCGTTAATTGGGTGATTATTCATGTTGTAAACCACGAGGTGCCTATTGGTGTATGGTATTAGGGAGAAGTTGCTTGCAAATGAAGCCTCAGGGTCAACCCTTAAGCCAATGTACTCGAACACTATATCCCTAAGTGTGCGCCTAACCACCTCGGGATAGTAATCCTTGAGGTACGGTGCGTACTTAGTTACGTTAACGACGTAAACCCTTGACTTACCATACTCGTTAACGTAGATTACAGGATACCTATAAACGCCATCACTGGCTTCAAGAAGCACCTTACCGCTGGTAACGTTGAGCACCGGCCCAATGGGCGATGCCTGAGGTCTCCTGTACATGTGCTGGTAAGTGTAGCTTCCCCTAACGAAGTATAGCACGTCAATCACGGGGCTTAACAGTGGGTTATCCTTAGCTAAGCCCAGTAGTTCAATGCCGTCGTAACCTAAGGCACCTTCGGCTATTAGCTCGGAGGCGCTTGACGTAACCACTAGGTTAACACCCCTCCTGGCCAATTCAACAACATCCATGACCCCGATTAAGTGCTCCGTAACCAGCACATAATCCCCCTCCTTAATTTTGCCAGGGTCAATGGGCCTTATTGGGATGCCCACCATGCCCAGGTAGTCGTGGATGTACTTCTCGAAGACTGCGCCGCTGGTTTGTATTGCTGGCATTAATATGCCCAGCTTATCCATGGTCTGGTTACTGTAGATGCCCTTAATCACAGGCTCCTCCACCTTAACTGACTCAACATACCTAGCCCTATTCTCCAAGGTTAACGAGTATGCGTCAAAGAGCACTATTTCGCCTATTGTCGTTAATGCACTGAACCAAAGCTGCCTAAGGTAAATGTTAGGGCTTATTATAACACCACTGTAGAGTCCATTGAATGTGTCGAACCAAACACCCTTAAGCTTATCGCCAACTATAGCCCTAGCATACTCGGTTATTAGGAATGAGTTGTACTGCTCAGTACCTTCCCTACTCTCCGTACCAATATAGATGCTGTCAAATAGGTTGGCTAGTTTACTTAGTACAAGCCCCCTGTGCGCAAAGTCCTCCCTCCACTCTGCAACCTTAAGGTTAACCCTAACATTCCTATTGGCTTCCTTGGCAGGTTTAATGACGAAATTCTCAGAGACGTCAAGCATTACCGTGGCCGAGTACCTGGCCCATAGATCAAGAATCCTCCTATCATTATTCCTAATAGCCCTCATTAATTCACCCCTAGTCAGCGATAACCCAAACATGTTGTTGAACAATTCAACATCATGATCACTGTGGCACCACTGAGCCCAGAAGTCATCAATAAGTATTTCATTGAAGTGACCTGCCAGGTGACTCATTGCATTGGCGATAAGCCTTTTATTATTATCATCACTAATGCAGGCAACCTTAAACCCATAATCCTCGTACGTGTACCATCCATCCCCCCAAGTGCCTATTGCAGTTCCCCCAGCTAACTCAAACTCCCCCTCAAGTTTCTTAACCATAGCATCAACCTCATCATCACCCAGTAGTAAACCATCCCTATAATTTTCAACATAAATCCGCGTAATGTTAAGCGCCCTAACGACGCTAAGAAACCTTCTAAACAATTCCTCATTCCTTAAAAAACCCCTGACTGCGTGGGCAGTCATATACGTGGATAATTTAAAGTCACCCATAAGGGTTGAGGTAACTCGATGTTTTTAAGTATTAACCTAGGCTAATTAGGCATCTAAAGAACAATAATATCAAAAATAGAAAGATTATTTAGCCACTTTTTAACTGCAGATTAAACTTTATCTCCTTCTCAACGCTATTACCGCGGTTACTGCGGCAATGACTGTCACTATGATTACTCTTCCAATCACTAGTGCTGTGCTGATTACTGGTTTTGTGACTGTTACTGTGGTTACTGCCGTTGATGTTGCAATTGATGTGCTTGTTACTGTACTCGTTACTGTTGTTGAGGTGACTGTTGATACTGCTGTTGTGGTTGCTGCCACGGTGGTTGTTGACGTAGTCGTTGTTGTGGTTACTGGGGTGTATGGTATGTGGAAGTATGAGGCTATGTAAGACTGCACATTGGGATCAGGACTAGGTAAGCTTAGGAAGGTAGCTATCCACCCATACCTAGTCCAAAGGTTACCATTAACAATTGCCTCGGCTAAAGGAGGAACCTCACCAGTTGGGGCTATGTCCCCTAATAATACCTATGTTAATATGTTCATCCATTGAAGAGGCATACCAGGATTACCCATAATGTGCACTAACCCCTGTCTAGCCGGTGGAGGTAGGCAATTCATCTAGCTAATATTATAGTCATCTTTGACGTACTCTATTTGTATAAAATTGCTCATTATCTACCGCCGCTGAGGATAACCGCACTACCCTATATCATGTCCATGGCGTAAATTTAAATTTTCAAATTACGGCTCTAAAACTACTTCAGCCGATACCTCGGCGTTGTCGCTTAACTTGAATGCAACGATATCATCGTATTGCTCCAAGTCTATTACATTCCACCCACCCTTAAGCTGATAGTTATCCGTACGCACGTGTCCTGATAACGAGTATTCTGCTATAGTCAACACGACCTGCCTATCCGCACGTACCTTTAGCCTCCTTTTACCAAACCCCTTAAGTGGAATACCACCAAACCATCCACTTAATCCGCTCACCTCCTTGGAATAGGCGCCATCCCATAGCCATAGCCTAACTGGTGTTAGTGGTTTTGAGAGAACCTTATTAACAGGCACCTTAAATATGCCACCCATTCCAGACCTGTACGTGTACACGCCCGTATGGTTAGTGTGGGATGTGCCTAGGTATAGGTACTCTCCGTCAGTGGCCATACCTGAGATAAAACCCATTGATGCCATTATCTGCGGCACAACCGCATCAATACGCATTAGTAGCGTCACATCAGCCCTTGCCGATGGCTCCTTTAAGTGATCCCATGGGTTAAATGCAACTAACGGGATGCCGTATACGTAAGCCTTCTGGGACCTAACACCGCCGACGTGGTATGGCATGTTATCCTCAGGGTTATTAGTCTCAAGGAATGGGAACGCCATGTACCTGCCCTTATCTGGCTGAATGTAAACTAGGATACCTGCGTAAAATGCTATTAACCTATTTTGAAGCTGAACAATCTGACCACCCCTCCTGCGCACCTTAATTCTCTTGCCTTGGTCCAGTGCGAACTCGAACTCACTGACCCTATTCACTGACCCATCCCTCATGTTGTATATGACTATGGCTGAGTCCTCCATTAAAGCTGGGTTAAAGAGTGTGGCGTAGATCTTGTCATCCTTAAGCTCCATCTTGTAGATAGTCCCTTCAGCCAAGTACTCTGCTCTACGTTCCCTAAGTTCAATGCGCCATAAGCCCAGTTCAGCATGTCCATCGGCCCTTGTGAAGTAGACGGCATCCTCGTGGGCATCGTAGAGTAGGTCAGTGACTTCACCATACCAGTGGTTTGGCGGTATCTTATTATCCCACTTCCTCCACCATATTAAGTCAACCCTATTGGCCTCATCTATGGCGTGTATGTGACTGAACTTACTCCTCATATCCTGGAGCCCATTAGGCAATACACCTGGGGGTGCCTTAAGCCACCCACCAATGAAGAGTAAATCCCTTGACCAGGCCATGGCTGCATGCGTATCGCCAGCAACCCTTGGCTGTGCCCCAAGCTTCTCGTAACTGTATATTAACCTTCCATCTGCATAAACCCTGGCAGCATGGCCATCGTGGACGATTAGTGACCTTGACCTTGGGTGGAAGCCCACATATAGGCATCTGAAGCTATGATGCCCCAGCGCCACTTCATCAAAGGGTATGAACCCCTCAAGTATAAGATCCCTACCCATTACGCTTATGGATACTTAGGTATTTATAAGTGTGCGTTCCAACCTATACTCACCCTCATTAATCATGAAGATAATTAATACACGGTAATATATATAATGTTACAAAGTCAGTAATGCTTATAAGTTAGTTAAGGAATCATAATGACATGCACAACTATTTAACCATTAAATAGTAAATTAACTTACGTCGAGGTTAATCAATATTCATAAGGTTGACTGGACGTATAGGGCTAGCCAATACGAATTCAGTTATCATGTTATAGAACCGCATATAGATGAATCCAATGGTAATGCCTTCGAGTATTCAGTATTAAAGGTAAATAATAAGTCGACGTTAAAAATTATCCTAAGCATAATTAAGAACAATGATAATGTTAAGGAGGTTGTTGAGCTTAGGGCGTTAAATCCAGGTTATCCTAAGAGGGTAGGCATTACACTTAAGGTTAAGTTGGATAACTCGGTGAGATACAGGACTTATAAGCTAGGTGGTATCGAGATTAAGGATAGTATAGTGAACGGAATTGAACACTGGGGTTTTGTATTTATTGACCAAAAGAACCTAGGTGCAAAACTAGACACCTTTATGCATTACCTGATGAGTAACGGTGAGGTTATAGAAATGAACACCAAGCACATCGATATCTATAGAGTTATTCTCAGCGATAAGTCCCAATAGATTGGCTCCTTTCTTAGTAGAAGTGAACTAAGGGCGTTAAAGGCGGCTTACGATTTAGGATTCTTTGATGAATCAAGAAAATCGACACTGAGTAAGGTAGCTGATGCGCTGGGCTTATCACCAACTACAGTGAACTATGAGATAAGAAGGGGGATAAATAAATTATCGTCAATTTTACTAAGAGACAACCAGAGTAATAAGGTTAAATGATTATATTAAATGGTATAGAAAACATATTTTAAAAGTTAAGCATTTAGCCTTAGTTCATCTTCTTCTTAGTGCTATTATTGCTGCTACTGCTGCTATTACGATGACTATGACTACTATTCCAACTACCAGTGCTGTTGATATTACTGGTTTTGTTACTGTTACTGTGCTTACTGCTGTCGTGGTTGATGCCACTGTTGAAGTCACAGTACTAGTCACCGTTGCCGTTGAAGTAACAGTTGAAACAGCAGTAGTTGTAGTCGTGGTGGTAGTGGTTGTCGTGGAAGTCGTGGTTGATGTAGTAGTAACGGGGGTAGTAGTCGTAGTAGTGGTGGTAGTCGTAGTTGTTGTAGTGGTCGTTGTGGTTGTTGATGTGGTTGTGGTGACTGGAGTATACGGAATATGGAAATACGAAGCAACACAAGACTGAATACTAGCATCTGGGTTTGGTAATCCTATGAAGGTTGCGAATTGAGGAGTCTTAGTCCAAAGTGAACCATTAGCAATAGCCTGGGCTAGTGGTGGTACTTGCCCGGTTGGTGCGAAGACGCCGAATAGTATTGGACTGAACCCGTGTAATCCGTCAATAACGCTCCCGCCATTAAGTAGAACCTGCTGTGTTGTGAATGGCAGGCAGTTTAAAACCCAATTAACATCGGCTAACCCCTGCTTAAACTCCATAACTGCACTTAGTGACGCACCCACTGGTAACACTGGTATGTAGTACTCCCACCAGGCAAACAGTATCTTAGTGAGCAACTCATACTCAGGTGTACCTGGCCCACTCCACCTTGTACCGTATAGTGTCCAGTTAAATGGACTGAAGTAACCGTACGTACTGTTAACACATACAATGTCCTCATGGTTAAACAGCGTCACGGGCGTACAAGTGCCATTAGGCCACTGGAATGGCCACCAGCCATAGGGTGATGTCCACCAGTTAGGTACCATGTTTATCTGCGGTATGACCCACCATGGCCACATGTAGAAGTGCCACGTACCGTAATAACCAGTCATAGGTGTGGCAACGAACATTGACGATGCTATCCAACTACCCTGCCAGAAGTACGAACCCCAGAACGTTGCACCATCAATCGCAATAACATGCGTCGGTATACCAAACTCAGTTAGTTGATTGGCCACAACAGTCAGTATGGTTATCCAGTCCTGTGAGTAGTTAGGCACAACTATGTTTAACGTTAACGGTGTTCCATTCGGCAGGTACCATTGGTTACCCTTCTTATATAGGCCAGCCGATTGAAGTAGCTGAGCAGCCTTAGTCCAATTAACCGTGTAATTGTAAACAACACTAAGCACCGACTTGGGGTAAGTGTAGAGAGTGTATGGTGGGGTTGGTACAGCATTCCACTGTGGTTCATAAAGCGGAGCCCAGGCTAGCACAGCCTCAGTCCTATTGATTACGTACGCTAAGGCCTGCCTAACCTGAGTCATATTCCATGGGTACACCAGTGGATTAATGGATATACCGAAGTCGCTAAAGCCTGGCGCAACGTAGACAAAGAAGCCGGCGGACTTAAGGGCAGTGATTTGCTGCGGGCTCAGCGCCATACCAGCATAGTTAGCTGAACCTGACTCTAACGCCGCAATGGCCTGTGATGAACCACCAACGTAGTAAACGACAATTGACGGGTTATAGTAATTCCATGATGCGTATGGGAAGACCTGGTACCACTCACTCAGTAAGTTACTTGGCTCGAGGGATGTTTGAATGTATGATGAGCTAACGTACGTCAGGTACCATGGTGAAATACCCCAATAGGGGAGCAGCATCCTGGTTAGATTATTCTGTATGAATGTTGACCTCTCCGTTGAATTCATGCTTAATACCTTCTCCAGTATCGGCTTCCACACAGGGTATGGTGTTTCCACGGCATTTGCCTGATTTAGGATATATATCTCCATAATTGGGCTCCATAGGGACATGTTAGTTAATTCCAGGGTATAATTATCAACAACCCTCACCTGCCTCAGCAGCACACCTATATCCGAGTTGTTTAATGCCGGCCAATACTGGCCTGACGTTAAAACTTCAAGTATAATGTTCGCCCAAACATCCCATGCTGTGAACGGTATTGTTGCAGTCCCGTTAAACCAGTAAAGACCCTTCCTAAGGTGTATTATGAAAGTGTTATTCTGCGGTATATAAGTCCAATTTGCTGCAAGCACTGGGTAGAATTGCCCATTTAAGTCATTATACATGGCAAGCGACTCATATACATCAACTGTCTGACCCCAATACTTGTTAAAACTACCCGAACTGGCAACAGGGTTCCACAATGGCAGGTTAGGTGAGTAAAGTAACGTGGATGGGCTCGCTATTATTATTTGTGGCGGAGATGCGGAGTTAACCACGTGTACGCTTAAGATGGCTGCAACCGCCACAAGTATTGCAACCACTGATAGTATGATTGACTTAGCCTTCACCTTAACCGGTACCGGTTTATACATACCCGATAACGTCTGTCCTTATTTATAAATTTTATTCTAACCTGTTAGATATTAGATGTTAAGCTTAGAGCCTATTTAATGATTTACGTCTTCTATTCGCCAACTCATTCTCAATCTCCCTCCTTAACCTTGGATCAAAAACACCACCAAGGGAATTAGCAAACATCACGAACCCCATAAGCACTATGATGGATACCACCGTAATTATCAGAGCAGGTATTGTACCTGTAGCCGTAAATATTGCTGCTTCTTGGTAGAATGCGTTACCCAGTATTGCCCCCCAGTTTATGTTGCTGTATGGTATTAGTCCTAGGAATGCTAGGCCCATTGCACCGTAGAACCCACCATTAATACTCATGATGATGTTTATGGATATCCAAGGTAGCAGTGCAGGCATTATGTCGTTTGCTATTATTGATAGTGAGTTTAGGCCTAGCAGCCTCGACGCCTCAACGTAATCCCTATTCTTAGCACTCAAGGCAGCAGCCCTAACTGACCTGGCTAAGCCAGCCCAACTTAAAATACCCATTATGAATCCTAGAATGACTGGGTTACTTGACCTAAAGATGACGGCTAAAATTAACCAAAGGGCGAAGGAGGGTATTGTAAGTATGATGTTGAATATGAAGTTAAGTACCTTATCAACTAAGCCACCTAGGTAACCAGCTAGAAGCCCTAGAAGCGTACCTAAGCCGACGGTTATTGCAGCTGATATCACGCCTATTTCTAGGAAGTATCTTAGTCCCCATATTATGTCGAGCAGTAGTGGGGCTCCAACGTAATCAGCGCCAAGTATGTACCATGGTGATGGTTTTAGTGTTGGTGGTATGAATTGTAGTGCTACGTTGCTCCACTTTGGCCCTGGGTATGGGAATAGTGGTGCTGCTAGGGCTAGGGCTACTACGAAGACTGTTAAACCAAACCCAGTCTTACCCTGACCAGTACTCGTGAAGATGACTATTGAAACATACAACTGATGCAGGAAATCAACAACCCTATTAACAACCCTCCTACCAAGAGGAACAGAAACACCCATCATACACCCCTCACCCTAGGATCAATCAAACCATAAGTAACATCAGCAATAAAATTACCCAAAATAACAGCAATAATAATAATAAGGAAGGTACTTATAGTTAGAGTATAATCCCTAGCTCCAGCTGCAGCTGATAATAAGTAACCTAAGCCAGGTATTGCAAACATGGATTCGATAAATATGCTATTACCGAATAGTAGACCATAGGAAAACAATAATGCGGTTAACTGAGGCAGTAGTACATTTTTACCTATGTACGACGATAATATCCTACGTTCAGAAAGACCCCTAGCCCTAGCCACCGTGACGTAATCCTCGTGAGTGATACTTAAGGCCAGGTTTCGTGTACCGAATGCCCATCCTGGGAACAGGATTAGGAAGTACGTTAATACAGGTAATGTTAAGTGCTTCAGGAGACTTAGTATGAAGGCTATGTTTAAACCAGGTGTTAACCCCCTATCATATAAACCCGCCACTGGCAATATCTTAATGTACACACCGAAAGCTATCAGTAGAATGAGCGCCAACATGTAAGATGGGATTGAGTTAAATATCACTGAAAACGCGTTAATTAAGGTATCTAATTTACCCCTTTTTGATGCACCAATTAAACCTAGGTAATAACCAAAGATGAAGGCTAGTGTTAATGAGATTGAGACTATTAATATTGTCCATGGCGCGGCAGCCGCTATTAGAACAATGTTTGGCGCCTTGTAGAGCATGGAGTAGCCTAGGTTACCGTGGAAGAAGTTCCATAGGTACTGGAAGTACTGGATAAATAATGGAACGTTCGGGTTGTAACCAGTCATTATCTCAGCTAGGGTGACTGCCTGTTGATAAGGAACACCACCCCTAAGTAGATTCGATAACATTATCTCAAATGGGTTACCGGGCATTGCGTGAATCAGTAGGAAGGCTATGGTTACTGCTGTTAATAATTGCGCAAACAGCAGACCAATGGTCTTGAGGGCCCACATCACATTACCCCTAATTGCACTGCCTCTTCGCAACACCTCATGAACACTGTTCATTATAGCCATACTTCACATATAATGGATTATACTTTATAAGTTTTTCTCAGAGATGCATTAGTTTACTCCTTAACGCAATGCTTAATAATCCTTAGTATTACCGCAGTAGTACATATGAGTAAATACTTAGGTATTAAAAACGTGAGACACAGGCGCCTCGAGACATTACTTATCGTATTCTTAATACTACCGCTACTCCTCCTTGTCGTTCACGCTGAGGGTGATCAAGGGTTTCCCACAACCATGAGCGCCGTGGAGGAGCTGTGTCATACCCCCCAGTTTAACGAGACAATAGTAATGTATGGCCCCAGTCAAACGTACGTAACAAAAATGGTGACCACCTCGTCGGGTTTAGCCTATAGGATAGAGAATAATCTATACGGTATTAAGTCCTATAATGGGATATCTTACTTAGCCTTTAACCCATTAACTGGTACTGTTTGCTACTACGGCAACTTCACTAATGTGGTACCCTCAGCGGCGGTCTGGTCATACCCAGAGGCTGTTGTTGATGGTTATAAGCCATGGGACGGTTACCCAGTATACAACATTTACCGGAGCAACCTGACGCTACCTAGCAGGGTAATTGATCTACTTAAATCTGGGGGTGGGGGGTATAGTTGGATTAGGGTGACGTACTCAGTGGCCTATTCACCAGCTACGTTTCCTGTTGATTTCGCGTTTGACATATGGATGCTTTACAATCCCCATGAGGTTGGGGCAATAACTAAACCTGACCTTGAACTCATGATTTGGCTCTTCTTCAACAATACTAACATTACCTGGGCTGAGGTTGGAACCACTGAAATACCGATAATCGTCGATGGAGTCTACAGGAACGTGACCTTCGCCGTCTTAGTATCATGCAACTTCCCATGGACATACGTGGCTGTGGTTCCACAGGACATTGGTAACACCACCGAGGCTGGTGGCTGGAGGTCGGCAACTGTTGAATTTCAACTTGCACCATTCCTAAACACGATACTTCAATTTGTCCCGTTAAAGGAATGCGCAACCGGCTTAAGCTCAATACCGGTAAAGAATGTCACATACCTAGAGAATTTAACCATGGTTGATATTGAACTGGGCATGGAATTCGGGGACAGATTATCAAGTGGGGCCGCTGGCTACGTATATAACATTGACTTTCTCAGGGGACTGCCCATCAACGAGAAGGTGACCACTACCACGGTAACCGTGACATCAACAACAGAAACAACGACGACCTCAACCGTGACCAGTACGGTAACCACCACCAGTACAGTAACATCAATAAGCACCACGACTATCATAAGGCAGCAGGCCCCAATGCAACTGCTAATAGCCCTAGTAATACTGGTTATTATTGTGGTTGCCGCATTGGTGCTTATACTTGCGAGACGGTGAATTTAATGGCGAAACTACCGGTAAAGGCGCTTGCCATTGTGCTACTTACCCTTGTAATCCTAGCCATTGCGATTGTACTAACATTGAAGCCGGCGACTAAAACTACGGCTTTACCCGCGGTTCCCAATAAGACCATGATAATACTATGGGTTACGCCATTTGGTGGAACAAGTAATTACACTCTGCCGCAATGGGCTATACCAGGCGTGGTTGTTTGGTATCAGTGCGATAACCCAGGAGCCTCAGTGGCGTTGGTCAGCCAACAGATGAGGCTAATTCAAATGTATCTAAGCGAGAATAAGACAGTATTCATTAATTTGATGTGTGAGTTACCTACTGAGTGGAGGGGACTTCTTAATTACATTAACGTACCTACGTACATAATACAGGACTTAATGAACATTGATCCAGGTGGTAGGGGGCTTTACATAGGCTTCAGCGAGGAGAGGACATGCGTTGAGAACCCGGTGTGTAGATCAACAATGGTTAACATATATAGGGAGCTAAAGGCCCTGTTCCCTGAAGCCGGATTCTTCTACTATGCCGATGGTGATAACATTACTGATGTTTTGATTCTAGCTAAGGAGGCTAATTTAACCATTGTTGGTCGTGACAACTATGATTACTATTACGTCAATGGAACCGTTATTGTCCCATCCTACGTGATAAGTGATTTAATCTACTTGGAGAGGAATGGCTATAATGGCAGTCTATTAATGGGTGAACTTGGATTAAGGGTTTGCGATCAGTACGCCTATATCCAAGCCTCTCAAAACCCCTACATTGGGCCTAGGAACTGCACGGCACCGGCAATCTATGAATCTCAGATACTTAAGCAGTACATTAGTAAGGTTCACCCAACCTACGTAGGCATATGGGCGTGGAATGGCCCACCCTTCGGTATTGTTGATAATCCACTAATGATTAGGGTGCTGAGTCAATTCGCTGAAGCACCGAAACCCAGGTTGATAAAGCCACCTGGTAATATTATAAATGTTACATTCTGGGGTGGCTGGAATATTCAAGGCGTAATATCACTTATAGTTAATTATACTCTACACACAGGCAATTACATATCATACTCGATAATGCCTACCATTGGTACAATGCCCAATGAAACCTACATCCTAACTAAGGCTAGGGTGAGGGAACTGCCTAATGTTATGCAGGTTAATGGTGGGCCGTCCTTACTAGCCTTACCACTCCTAGGTGCAGCACTACTAAACTTCACACCAACTCTTAGTAACGTTGCTGGCTCAGCCATGGTCATCAATGGGGGTGTTAGTAACGTAATGCTTGCTAACACGTTTAATACCACAATGTTGGCCCTACCAATCACTGTGTATAGGGGTGGTTTATTGTTCATTAATGTTAATCTCCTTAGGGAGTATGGCTTACCCATCCCAGGGACCATTACCCAGTTAATTAATGATACACAGATGCTAGCCAACTATGGCTTCACGTGCATATGGGTAATACCCGGTGCTGACTATGGGCAGGACCAGGTTGACCTTTGGCAGTCCATATTTCTAAGCCTAGCCAGTGAGAAGTATGGGCCCGCTTGGGCGTCTAGGTTAATGAACGAACTGATGTACGGTGTGCTTGACCCCAGCAATTCCACAGTAATGAACCTTATTAATGAGACAAATAATTACTACCTACTGATAACTAAGTATGATTGCCCAGGCTGGCAAAGCATGAACTGGGCTGAGGCTGCAGCAATGCTCCTTCAGGGTGCGGCGGTCTTTCAGGTTAGCGGCAGTGAACTCATTGACTACGCATTAACGCAGGGAGTAATGATATACCCAGCGGCGCCGCAGTACCTGAATAACACTAACATTAATGTAATGTTTGAGCCCTTCCCAGGTACTGGGGGTGTTTATGTACTTTCTGCGGAGTCCGTGGCCGTGCCAATTCATGGCAATGCCACCACTAGGTTAAGTAGGGAGTTTGCTGAATTTTGGTCCTCATACAAGGGTGAACTTGCATGGAGCAGCGCAGGCGGTTGCTTAACTTGGTTTAACTCAACAAGCGTCTACGCATACCCCACGCAGCAGTACATCTGCAAGGACTTAGTGAACATACCCAGTTACGACTTTGCTGTAAGCCTAAGCCATGGTGGATTATTTCCAGACTCATACAGCTACTTATCAACCCAGCTAGTAAACCTACAGGAACGTGGCATGGGCTATTTGGGGAATTTCAGCGAATCCTTGTTAACATTTGAGAAAATAACCTACAGCGGGTGGGTTAATGCCAGTAGGATCGGGTTAAGTTACTTAGGCTACGACTGCATCCCCTTCGCTAACTATCTGCCACCCTGGATTAACCCAAGGACCTGTAGGCTGCAGCAATATTCACCTTGGTGGATATCCGGTGGTTAATGATCCTAGGTATTGCTCAAAGTTTAAAAGCCTTGGTCTTAGCGGGCTCCTTTAGGGTGTCTACTATTGATTTCCAGTTAGGTCCAAGGTACGATCCATTGAAGGTTGAGGAGGTGGTGTTGAGATTCTGGAGTGAGCGGGGGATACCAGAGAAGTGGAGGCGTTTCAACGGTGATAAGGGGCTTTTCGCATTCCTTGAGGGTCCACCAACCACCAACGGCTTCCCCCACGTTGGGCACGTTAGGGGTAGGACCTACAAGGACATTGTGTTAAGGTACCAGAGGCTTAAGGGTTACTCCCTCTGGGTTCAGGCTGGTTGGGATGAGCAGGGTCTGCCCGTTGAGATTGAGGTTGAGAGGAAGCTTGGGGTTAAGGTTAAGAAGGACATATTTGAGAGGATTGGGGCTGAGAGGTTCTCTGAGGAGTGCAATTCACTGGTTGACTATTACCTTAGGTATTGGGTTGAGGATGGGACAAGGAGACTTGGCCTTTGGCTCGACGTCGACAACGCCTATGAGACCAGGAGGCCCCATTATATTGAGCACGTCTGGGCCTTCATAAAGAGTGTACACGAGAAGGGGCTGTTGACTGAGGATTACAGGGTGCTGCCCTTCTGCCCCAGGTGCGAGACGGCGCTTAGCGATGCCGAGGTGGACCAGGGTTACGAGGATAGGGAGGACCCATCAATATTCGTCAAATTCCCTGTGGAGGGGGCTGAGGGCACATACCTGGTCATTTGGACGACGACCCCATGGACCCTGGTGGATAATGAGGCTGTGGCCGTTAACCCAGATGCAGATTACGTGCTTGTCAGAGTTAAGGTTAACGGTAAGGTTGAGAACTGGTGGCTTGCCGAGAAGCTAATGCAAGGTGTCCTGGGTTTAATTGGGGTTAAGGATTACGAGGTGGTTAGGAGGGTTAAGGGGAGAGAGCTTGAGGGGGTTAGGTACATTCACGTGTTCCTAAACGAAGTACCCGTGCATAAAAGCCACGGTAACGCCCATTACGTGATAGCCGAGCAGTTCGTAACCCTTGAGGAGGGTAGTGGACTGGTCCACATAGCCCCAGCCCACGGCCCGGAGGACTTTGAGGCGGCTAAGAGGCGTAACCTACCAGTGACTAACAGTGTTGAGATTAATGGGGTCTTTAACAACAATGGTGGTGTCTTCAATGGCATGTATTGGCTTGACGTGAGTCAAAGGGTTATTGAGGAGCTTAGGCGTAAGGGGTTGCTGGCGCACCACGGTAAAGTGATTCACAGGTACCCACATTGCTGGAGGTGCGGCACACCACTCATATATAGGACTGATAGGCAGTGGTTCATTAGGATATCGACGCTTAGGGGTAAGATGGTTGAGGAGCTGTCTAAGGTTAAGATAACGCCGCAGAGCCTTAGGAACAGGTTCGACGACTGGGTCGCCAACATTAAGGATTGGGTTATCTCAAGGAGTAGGGTTTGGGGAACCCCACTACCAGTGTGGAGGTGCAGGGATGACCCAGGTAAGGTACTGGTCGTAGGCTCAATAGAGGAGTTGAAGAAATTAGCCATAGAACTGCCTAATGTGCCCGATGAGAAGCTGGTGCACAGGCCCTGGATAGACATGGTTAAGTTAAGGACCCCCGACTGCAATGAGTGGGTTAGGGAGCCCTTCGTCTGCGACGTTTGGCTCGACAGTGGTGTCGCGTGGATAGCTGGGGTGGATGGGTTGAGGAATAGGGAGCTCTGGGGCAGGTTATACCCATTTGACTGGGTTACTGAGGCCGTTGACCAGACCAGGGGCTGGTTCTACAGCCTACTAGCCACCTCAGTGGCCTGGATGGGTAAGGCACCATACAAGTCAATACTGATAACAGGCCATGTCGTAGATAAGTTCGGGCAGAAGATGAGCAAGTCCAAGGGTAACGTCATTTGGGCCAGGGACCTCTTCAGTAGGTTTGGAGCTGACGTTACTAGGCTTTACCTAGCCTCCAAGGCCGCGCCCTGGGAGACCCTACCGGTTAACCCAGATGAATTCACGGGTTATAGGAACATACTGACTGTGCTTTGGAACAGCGTTAGGTTCGCTGACATGTACATGAGGCTTGATAACTATGATCCAACGAGGCACAGCATCGATGAGGTTCTACCCAGGGCTAGGAGCGAGGATAGGTGGATGCTTTCCAGGTACTTCAGTAGGCTCACTAGGATTACGCAGTACCTTGATGAGTTTAGGATTCATGAGGCAGCTAGGGAGTGGATTAACCTGGTCGTCGATGATATAAGCCACGGCTACATTAGGCTAATCAGGCGTAGGGTCTGGGTTGAAGGTGGTGATGAGGATAAGGTCACCGCCTACACCGTGCTTTACAACGTCCTGAAGGGCACATTAATAATAGGCTCAGTCTTCGTCCCATTCATAACCGAATACCTATACAAAGCCTTCGTTAGGGGTGGGGAGGAGAGCGTTCACCTAGCCCCAATACCAGAGGTTAGGCGCGACCTAGTGAATGAGAAGCTTGAGAAGGCTTATGACGCAGTATTTGAAGCCGTGTCCCTATCAGCAGCCATTAGGAATAACCTCGGCATTAAGCTCAGGTGGCCGTTGAGTGACATGCAGGTTAGGGTTAAGGATCCCGAAGCCGCCAGCCTGGTGAACAGTCTCATTGACCAGTTATCCTACCTATCCAATGTTAAGCAGATTAATGTAACCAGTGAACTCAAGTGTGATGACAACCATGTTAAAGCCGAGGGGGTATTAGTTGACGTATGCCTAAACAAGGTCATTAACGAGAACCTGTACTACGAGGCCATGGCCAGGGAGGTGGTTAGGAGGGTTCAGGTGATGAGGAGTAAGGCTAACCTTGACCTTGAGGAGAGGATTATGGTTTACATTACGGGTGATGATGAGGTTAAGAAGGCTGTGGAGAGGATGAGGGATTTCATTGAACGTGAAACCAGGGGATTGGTGACCTTTAGTGAGGTGGGTAAGCCACTATTAACGATGGATTGGGACATTGAGGATAAGAGGGTTAAGATAAGTATAGGGCGTTTAACCCAGTAACAAGTATACTCAATTGATCATTAAGTAATGGAACTGCGCCTATTCAAAAACCACCTAATAGGCGCCACCGTATTGAATCGGCACTACCCGACCCTCAACAATGGCCCTAGCCCTCTCAACCGCTTTAACCCAATATTCGTCAACACCACTATTACCCTTAAGGAATTCCCAAGCCCCCTTCCTAACCTTACCCCACTGCACCTCCGCCTCAAGATTATTTAAGGGCAATTGTCCCTCAAGCTTAGGCCCACCCTCAAGCCAACCCTCCGGGTAGTACCAGTCCTTTAGCCATGTGAAGCCAGCCTTAACCATGATGTAGCCTAACCTAGAGAGGAATGGTGGATAACCCCTCTGCAGCTGAACCCTAGTCTCACGGTCCGTTAAGTACTCCACGTAAAGCACATTACCAGGGCCCAGGTGCCTGGCTATCATGTTAATCAAGTGCTCGTCCATGAGGCCCCATACGGATTCATTAACATTGAAGACCTCAACCCAGGGCCCGTAGTAAGGCCCCCTACCCAGAAACACCTTAAGGCTGAGTAGCCTGGAGCCACCTAGGTAAAGGTTAACGTTAACCTCCTCCCTAAACCTACCATTACGCATAACGCCCCTAACCCTAACCCCATTAACCTCAATGCCGTTAACCAAGACCTCAACCAACTCCATTAGGTTAGCCATCCAGTAATACTCAGTTAAACTGAAATAAGCCTTATTCGGCCGGTAACCAGCTTAGGCAATGCGGGTCTACGTTGAGGTGCTGCTATACATAGTTAGGGATGGTGAGGTACTTTTGATTAGGAAAAGGAGGGGGCTTGGGGCAGGTTACATAAATGGCGTTGGAGGTAAGGTTGAGCCTGGTGAAGACCCCCAGGCGGCTGTTGTTAGGGAGGCGGTTGAGGAGGTTGGGGTTAAGCCCATTGAACCCAGATGGACCGGGTTGCTTGAATTCTGGAACTACGATGATGAAGGTGTCGAGTTCCACTATGTCCATGTGTACGTGGCTAACCAATACGAGGGTGAGTTAAGGCCATCTGAGGAGGCTGAGCCCATTTGGTTTAAGATTGATGACATACCCTACAACCAAATGTGGGAGGATGACAGGTACTGGCTGCCGCTGGTACTCTCAGGCAAGATGATTTACGGCAGGTTTAGGTTCAGGAACTGGAGGATGATTGATGGCTTCACCTCAATACTGGAGAACTGCAGCCAAGTCCCAACCAACATTAGGGTTAAGGATTAAAAGCTTATTAAACAGCAGCCTAAGTAGGCGTTAAGGCCCCGGTCGTTCAGCCTGGTCTAGGATAGTGGGTTATCCACCCTAAGGCGGGCCTGTCGAGCCCGAGACCCGGGTTCAAATCCCGGCCGGGGCGCCAGGGTCAACTAATGATGCATTGATTCTTCACTAGCAATACTACTT
>NZ_LCTF01000006.1 GCF_001663375.1 Caldivirga sp. MU80 | reverse complement strand
CATAGTTGTGGTGAATATATTGGGTACTAAACACGGAATTAGGTTGATGACGGGTTTAACTCTATTCTCAATAACCAGCCTAGTGATATCGCTAGTAATCCTATTCATAACTCCCAGGTCATTAATAATAAGCCGCATTAATCAATTGTTACCCAGTGGTTTCTCCTACTCTGACGTTGCCTCCAAGTACTCTGGCTCTTTCTTCTCCCTCGGCCCTACCTTGATGATGCTCCCCTTCTTCGCAATATTCATATACCCATGGTTAAACGCAGGACCGGCAATGGCGGCTGAGATTAGGGGGAGGAGGTCTGTGGAGCTTAACGTGCCCACGGCCGCATTGTTAACTATGACTATGGCTACCCTCGGCTTCGCCGCCCTTTACTACTCCCTCGGCTTTAAATTCACCATGGCTGCATTATCGAATAGCCAGTTGAATGGTGTAATCAACTACTGGACAGTGGCAATGGCAGCATCAGGAAACACGATAATAAAATGGATAATAGCAATAGGATCAGTAACATGGTACCTAGCCATATTAGCATACGGTGCAATAATCGTGGTTAGGTACTGGTTCGCAATGTCCTTCGACAGGGTGCTACCAAGCTTCTTAGCCTACCTAAGCCCTAGGTTTAGGACTCCAATATATGCCCACCTACTAGACTTAACAATAACGGCGGCGCTAATCATCCTGGCTGGGGTGCTCTATGAAACATTCACGGCGCTCTACGGTGCAGTGGTTGAAGCCATAATATACTACATGTTCATTGGCATAGCGTCAGCGGTGATGGGGGTTAGGATGCTTGGTAAGGCCCTAGCAACAGCCGGCTTAGCCCAGGCAGCCGTGATGGCTTACCTGACTTACCAGTTCCTGGCATACCCATCAATATGGGGTGGGAACTGGCTAGCATACGGTGTAGAGATATTCGCGGTGGCGCTGGGCATAGCCATATACCTCATAACCCGCAGCATAAACATTAAAAGGTACGGCATAGACATAGCCATAACATACACCGAAATACCACCGGAGTAATGAACTGGGTTGGTTCACAGGAGTTAAAATGGTCATAGTGTTGATGTTTGCTTGTTTTGTTGTGATAATTATTTAGTTCCTTCCGGATGATATTTATTTAACTTAGTTAACCGCGTAAGGTATATAAAGGCCCCCGCTGTTAGGCTATTTGAGGTGAGTGAAATGAACATGGCAAGTATAAAAGGCCTATTAGGCTTAGTAAACGGAACTAGCGGGAGGAGACTGGTCAATGGCAGTAAAGGAACTGGTAATGGAAGGAACATAAACTATATAGGTAATGGATATGAGAGAAGCTTCACGGTCATATATGGGGTATTGGCACCGATAACGTACACCTACGATGAGAAAAACAGGATGTTCAAGGTTAATTAAAATACCCTGGATATTTAACGTAACAGTCTCCTTAATTAAGGCCTTTTTAACTCTCTTTCTATTTCTATCTTAAAAACATTCTCGTTAAGTTTATTTTTCACGCTTCAAGTAACTTTTCGGTGTGATGAGCCATTCATGCGCGGATGGGTGATGATGGCATGAGACAACTGATCATGAACTATATAAAACTATATATTATTAAACTCATTTATGGCTAGGTTGACTGAGTAAACATTATTAAGGGGTCGCTGGTCAGTGTCCCTAATGATAGACATGGTTAACTTGCCTCCTGGGAGGAATCCACCGGATGAGCTGTATGTGGTCATTGAGATACCAGCTGGCTCAAACGTTAAGTATGAGTATGATAAGGTTAATAAGGTCTTCATAGTTGATAGGGTGCTTTACACGGCAATGTCATACCCATTTAACTACGGATTCATACCTGGCACACTGACTGAGGATGGGGATCCACTTGATGCAGTGGTTATAAGTGGTGTCTCATTCCTACCTGGTACTGTTGTTTCAGTTAGGCCTGTGGGTATCTTAAACATGGAGGATGAACATGGTGTTGACTATAAGTTAATAACGGTACCCATCAACAAGGTGGATCCAAGGTTCTCCACTATAAACGACGTGAAGGACTTACCCGACGTAATACTTTACCAGGTTAGGCACTTCTTCGAGCACTATAAGGAGCTTGAACCAGGCAAGTGGACTAAGGTTCACGAGTTCCAGGGGAGTGAGGAGGCTAAGAGACTCGTGTTAAAATACATTAGGAATGGTCAAGCCTTAGCGGCTAGGGTCCACGCCAACAATGACAAGTAGGCATCGCCTAAATGGTGCATTGCTGGATTAGGAATATTAACGCCACTGATGGGGACTAACCTGTGGACCTTAACCCAATTGTATTGGTTAGGTATGGTGAAATTGGGCTGAAGAGTAGCCTAGTTAGGGTTAGGTTAGAGAGACTGCTGATGAAGAATATCCAAGAGTCGTTAAGCAGGGGTGGCGTGGTGAATTATGAGGTCAGTAAGGTTAGTGGTAGGGTTCTGATTAATGTACCCAGGGAGGATCTGCTCAAGGCAGCCCTAGCGGCAGCCAGGGTTTTTGGCGTAGTATCCACGTCACCAGCCTACGCACTAAGGTTCAGTAGCATTAATGACATAGCCACGGCCGCCTATGAGCTATGGAGGGATAAGGTGGTTGGGAGGAGCTTCGCCGTTAGGGTTAGCAGGGCCGGTAACCACCCCTTCACGTCCATTGACGTGGCCAGGCGTGTTGGCGCGGCCCTGTACCCATTCTCCAGTGGCGTTAACCTGGATAACCCTGAGGTTGAACTGTACGTGGAGGTTAGGGGTAGCTACGCCTACCTGTTCGACGAAGTCATAGAGGGGCCAGGTGGTTTACCCCTGGGTTCACAGGGTGGTAGGGTACTTGCCCTGGTTTCAGGCGGCTTCGACTCCCCAGTGGCCTATTGGCTGATGAGCAGGAGGGGGGCCTTCGTCGATGCCCTGTTCTGCAGCCTAGCCCCACCTGTGGATGTCGTAGGCTTCACTAGGGTAATTAAGGTGCTCTACGACCACTGGATGTTTGGATACGACCCGTTGGTGATGATAGTCAACTGCGAACCCCTAGTCGAGGCCTTGAGGAGTGGGGTTAACCCACACCTAATGAACACGGTGTTTAAGAAGTTCCTGTATAAACTGGCGGAGTCCATAGCCGTGGAGGGCGGCTACATGGGTGTGGTGACTGGTGAATCCCTTGGGCAAGTCAGTAGCCAAACCCTAAGCAACCTATACTCAGCATCAATGGGCATTAACGTACCCATATTCAGGCCCTTGGTGGGGTTGGATAAGGATGACATTATTAAGTTGGCTAAGAGGATAGGCACCTACGAGGAGTCGGCCAGGATGATTGAGCCATGTAGTGTCTTCTCCAGGAAGCCGAGGACAAGGTCGACGCCCAGTAGGCTTGATGCAGAGCTGGGTAAGGTGATAGACCTGCTGGGTACGGTTAAGGCCAGTTTAATTAAGCTTAAGGCCAGTGAGCTAAGCCGGGTTAACTCATTACCCCTGTGGAACTGGAGAATTAACCTAACGGACGCTGACACGGGTGGCTTGGGTTCATGCAGGTGAGGGCGTGGTTAACTCTCAATAATGCATAAAGCTTATTTAACCTAGGGACGAGGATTCGATGTGGCTGTCGGCGACCTAGGCAAGAAGCTGCGTGGGTTGCTTAAGGATGTCGCGTGGATACTGAGGAGGGCTAGGAAGCCGGATAGGGAGTCCTACGTAACCATAGTTAAGTTAAGCCTGCTGATAGTGTTCATACTGGGCGCATACTCACTGATCTTCAGCTTCCTCGGCTACGCATTAACCAGTAGGCCCTCACTACTGGCTGTCCCATACCCGGAGAACGTGATAATCATAGCCACGGTGGTCATCCTAATAGTGGCTGCCCTAGTCTACCTGCTAATCTCCACGAGGGGCATTGGTAGAGGGCGTTGATGCAGGGTATTAAACCAGGTGTCTTAGTCTACGGTAACCCAGTCCTCAACAGATACTCATCATCAGTGTTGGGTACCCTTAATGATGTTAAGCCGCTTAACCCTGTTGATGAGCTAATCCTGTACATGGTGGGTGCGTACGCTGGTAATGAATTCGTGAGGTCATTGATGTGGCCTGGCCCAATGCCCCAGTTAAACCTAGGCTCAATGAACCCCTGTGATGCATACCAGGTGGCTAAGCTAATCGTGGTAACCTGGCCCACTACCTCTAATTTAAGCGAGCTCAGGAGAGTTAGGGCCCTGGCGCTTGAGGAATGCGTAGGGGTGCTTGATAGGCTTCAGTTAAGGTTGGTTAAGCATAGTGAGGCAATTGGTATGTTGGATAGGCTTTATGAAATGGCCATTAGCAACCAACTCAGCGAGGAGGATACCGCTAAGCTTGCGTATGCATTGGTTATTTATGAACTGTATGATAGGGCCGTTAGGCTTCTCGAAAGGCGCTTTAACACCATTATTAAGTACCCGTTAATTGTCCTCAGGATACTTTTAAGGGGCTTCATGAACCTGACACCGTGGCACAGGGGGTTAATACTATCAACAGGCACATTAAACGCCTCGGATTGGGTGTTAACGACTGTTAGGTATAGGGATGATGTGTGCGTGGTTGTCCAATTCAAGAGCCTTGAAAAACCATACACGGTCTCAAACTGCCCCGTGCAGGTGGAGGGGGGTAGGTTAGTGGTCAGCGGCGTTGAACCAACCTTAAGCACAAGCCCTGTAACCGTTGAACTGCTAATGAAGCCTAGGAACTGGGGGGTGGTTTTCATAGCTAATAACACTAATAGCTCCATTAGGTATGAGCCTAGGGTTAAGGGTAGGTGCGTTGTTAAGGCTAAGGATTACGAAAACCAAGGCTGCGGTGAATTACTCCTCGATGCGGGTGAATACGCATCAATACACTTCACCTAATGTTTACCCGTGGTGTGTGGCCCGTGTTTCCCACTCAGCTACCGTTGGGCGGGTTGCACCTTGTCACTGAATCACCAGTCACCAGCAGTTAATGGGATCCCATCGAGGGATACGCCACAACCACCATTTGAGTGAGGCCTTTGTGGATGCTGGTTCACCGCAGCGCGGATCATAACCAGCAACCCAAACTACCTGGTAGGGCAGTCATTAATTAAGCATTGTGGTCATGAAGCAACGTAACCAGGAGTATAATTATCAAAAATAACGCAAAATTAAGACTTAAGACCGCCTACGCCCAATCACCAAGCCCACTATGGCAGTTACAGCCCCCACTATGAACATTACACCACCAAGTAGTATTAGGAAGCCTGATGTTATGAATGGGCTGCTCGCTGATGATGCGGAGAACACCCTGTACCTAATCATTATACTGAATGTGCAGTTATTGATTAACCTCACCGCTGACGATTGGTTATAGACTATTATTGTTACGTTAGCCGTTGTCTTAGATGCATAGGGTGTTGGGCTTGGGAACACGCATGACGGGTTACTCGACTCAATTATTAACACCGAGGATGGGTAGATGGACAGGCTAACGCTGCCTCCCGGGCTTAGTGAGGATAAGGGGGTTTGCTTTAACTGGTTGAATAGGCCAATGGCACTGTTGGCGGCTGTTAGTGAGCCGGCGAAGGCAAGTGCGATACCAGCCACCAAGACAACTATCCCTGATACAGTTACCCAGTTAACCACATATTTAGTAATCCGCACTGCTAAATAAACGTTTCCTAATCAACCCAGTAGTAATGCTCAATACTCCTCTTATTAGCATTATCAATGATGGATATTTCATAGTAGTTACTGGCCACGTAATCCTCAGGCATTACCCTACGCTCAACTATGATTATCATGTTCCTCGGCTCCTCCATAGTGTCCTCAATCATCTCCAGCACTATGCTTGGCTGCGGCAATTCTCTCCCCATTAACTGTTGCGCAATCTTCTTCTCATCATTAATAATGGCCATGTTCCTGAGCTCTATGGAGTCCCAATGATCCTCAACACTGTCCAGGGACCAGGCCCTGCGGGCTATGACCTTCGGGTACGTGTGTTTACCCGAAATCAAGTTGCACCTCTCTGCATCAGGATCCGTATGGTCACTGGCTATGGTTACGAAGACATCTTCCCTATTCTTAATGAGTAGGGCATAGGCTATGTTGCTGCCGTATGATGCAGTTATCTTCTTAACATAGTTACTGGTTGTGATTAAGTATGGCTGGAGGGCTAGCGTTGATATGCTCCCTGAATCCTGCTGGACAAGCAGGAGCGAGCCAACGGTTATCTCAATGTCCTTCTCAGTCTTATTACCATACTCAGCAATTATATTCACCCTATGCATCAATAAGTAGACACACTCCGGTTTATAAACTATAATGCCGACTTCGGGTTTTCAGGGAAGGCTAGGGGCATTACCCTAAATGTTGAGACTCCTATACATCCTAATCCACGTGTATAGGCTCTCACCACCCGCAACCAGCTTACTCTTCAATACGCTGTAGGCTGAGACGTAACCCCTATACACGAGGTAGGCGTAGTAGGCGTTTATCTTAGCCCTAATTATATTGGGCTTATTACTGGGACTAGTCAATATGCTTAAGCCATACCTGAACTTATTCCTAGTCTCTGCATCAGAGTTATTAAGCTTCTCCATCATAACCGCTAATTGATCAATGAACTCGCTAATGTAGGAGTCGTAGGGAGCCTTAACACTGCCCCTCAACACGTCGAGCACCACCCTCCCATATTCTTCCCTAATCTTAGCCCTATCGGCAGAAGAACCCACATTACTCACCCCCTTATCAACTTTAAAGTTTTAACCCATGAGTAGCATTAGCTATGCTTTAATGAGTCAAAGAATGCCGCAAATGGTTGTTATACTCATGATTATAGGTTATATAGCCAACTTAATGGAATTCCATCAGCATTAAACTACTTTAAACTGCTCATTAATACGTTGACTGCAGCAGCCTTAATTTAGGGTAATGAAAATGCTCATTTCGGTGGTATTAGACAAAAACTTATATTAATGATTTAGGCAGTTTATCAACTGTGGAAAGTGTGGTATTGCCACGGGTACTTATCGAGGAGCTTAGGAGGAGGGGGCTTGATGCGGAGTCCGTGGTAATAGATCTACTGCTAGGTTTCCTTAACATTGACCCAAGGGTAATCCCAGAGGTGCGTCTTGAACTAGCCGCCAAGTACCTTAATGAGGGTAAGGGGCTTATAGGCAAGGATCCTGTTCAGGCTAGTGAGAAGTTGTATAAGGCCGCTGAGGAGGCTATTAAGGCAATGGCAATATGCCTAAACCTGGATATTGCCAAGTCCATAGAGGGTAAGGGCAGGTGGACTGTCACTGACTTAGTCACGGCGGTTAGGGCTACGTCAAGGATAGTTGGCAAGGAAGTTAGGGGTGAGTGGGATACCGCGTGGGTGCTGCATGTTTGGGGCTTTCACGAAGCTAAGTTAAGCGCGGATGATGTTAAGGATAGGCTGCAGGACGTAGAGGATTTGGTTAAGAGAGCTGAGGAGACGTGCAAGGGTTCGCATGCCTAAGGTTCGTTTAAGGTTTACTAGTGGCCTTAGTGAATGTAGTCTTCGCCGGGTTTGGCGTATAGGCTGCTTGGTTTGATTAAGGCGCCGGTGAGCACCAGTAGTGAACCAAGTATCATTATCAATGACCCTGCAATTAAAACGTTAGGTGACGCCACCGTCGACTTAACTAGTAGCGCGAGGGCTAGTGAACCGAAGGGGCCTATGGCTGCGTTTATGTTCCAGCCCAGTGAGACTGCGGACCACCTGCTCTCAACAGGGAAGAGTGATGTGAAGTATATTGTCTGTGGGGCCGCGGCCAGGCCGAATAATATGCCTGTTATTAATGAGGCGTAGATTGCACTTGGGCTTAGGGTGAAGGCTAGGTAGACGGCTATTGGTGAGGTTAAGGCTAGGAGTATTGATGGGTATATGAAGCTCCTCCTAATCCCAAGGCTAATCACAGTTAACCCACTCAAAACCTCACCAATCACGGCTCCAAGGCCACCATACACCACTAGCCAATACACGTAGTCCTCGGCCACCTTCTTACTTATACCCATGTGTGGCGCAATTATATTGGGTAGTATGTATGGCCAGTAGCCTAGGCCACCGTAGTAGTATATGGTTAGGCCTAGGTTTATCATTAGGAGTATCAGCATGTTAATACCCCAAACTCTCCTATTAGCTATGGGCACACCCCTCAAGGTCCCTGACTCCCTGGCCTTCAACCACTCAGGCGATTCAATGCCAAGTAGCCTAATCACGAGCGCTATTAGAGCCAGCACAGCGCCTATGTAAAACAGAATCCTCCATCCACTAACGGTAAACGCCTTATGGCCAATCACACCCTCCACCAGTATGCTAATCGCCCCAGTTAGGAATACCGCCCAGGATAAGCCACTGTACATTACACCGTTGAGGAGTGGCTTCCACCTAGGGTTCACCTGCTCAAGGGCCCAGGTAGCCCCGCCACCGGCCTCACCGCCAAGCCCAATACCCTGGATAATCCTAATGACGTAGAGGGTTATCGGCGCCGCAATACCTATCTGAGCATAGGATGGGAGGAGGCCTATGGATAAGCTGGCCAGGCCCATTAGGGCCGCGTCAACCGCCGTTGTTAACCTCCTCCCAAACCTATCGCCAAGGTAACCGAATATTAACGCCCCCAGGGGCCTGGCGAAGTAGGTCACTGCGAAGGCGAACCAGAAGGTGACTAGGCTGAGCCTAAATACGCTTTCAAGTATGGATGAGAGTGTGGAGAACAGTATTATGTCGTAGTACTCAAGCCCCCACGCAAGCATTGTTGATACGGAGGCCAGGGTGTAGTACCTAGCCTTAACCTCCCCAGTGGACACGAGACCCCTTAACTAAGTCACCTTATAAGTGTTTTGGGTTAAGTGGGTTTATTGGCCCTTAAGGCCTTAAAGGACTCCTCAATAACCCTAATAGTTTCTTCAACAATATCCCTGGTGTGGGCCGCCGAGGTGAAGTTAACCTCGTATTGGCTTGGCGTGAAGTAGACTCCCCTATTCAGGGCCTCCCTATGGAAGGCTAGGTAAAGCTTCTCATCACTGGCCCTAACATCTGAAGGCGTCCTCACGTCACCCCTCTTGAAGTAGAATTGGAACATTGAAGCCATCTGCTTAACAACAACGTCGAAGCCGTTCCTTGAGGCTGAATCCTCAATCGCCTTAGCCACCCTCTCAGCGGCCCCATTAGCCACCTCGTAAACACCCCCACCCTCAATAACCCTCAGGGTCGCTAAACCAGCGGCCACTGAAATTGGATGCGCATTAAACGTACCTGCATTGTAGACGGGCCCCTGGGGTGTGACCATGCCCATTACATCCCTCCTACCACCAAAGGCCCCTATTGGGAAGCCACCACCAATTATCTTGCCAAGCGTCGTTAGGTCGGGCTTTATGTTAAACATGCCCTGGGCCCCACTCAACCCAACCCTAAACCCGGTGATCACCTCGTCGAAGAGCAGTAGGGCGCCATACCTCTCAGTCAACTCCCTCGTCGCCTTTATGAAGACCTGGTCCGGTATTATTAGGCCGTAGTTGCCTGCTATTGGCTCCACGAGCAGTAGCGCTATTTCGCTGCCGTACTCCCTGAAGACCCTTTCAAGGGCCTCAGCATCATTGTAGGGGACTACTAGCGTGTACTTAGTGGCCTCCTCAAGGATGCCGGCACTCGTGGGCACGCCCCAGGTGGCTGCCCCACTACCAGCCTTAACAAGGACGTAGTCGAAGGCGCCATGGTAGTTGCCCTCAAACTTAACAATGTACTTCCTACCCGTGAACCCCCTCGCCAACCTAACAGCATTCATAACGGCCTCGGTGCCCGTGTTAACGAACCTAATCATCTCAATGCTCTTAGTATTACTCGTTATCTTCTTAGCCAACTCCACCTCCCTCTCCGTTAAGGCGCCGTAGAGCCACCCATCGTTAAGCGCCTCCCTAACAGCCTCAAGGACGGCTGGGTGCCTATGCCCAAGTATGAGCGGCCCAAAGCCCATGCAGTAGTCTATTAGCCTCCCACCGTCGATTGTGTATAGGTAGGCGCCCTCAGCCCTCTTAACAATTATGGGCGTTGGGAGGTGCTTCATGGCCCTCACGGGGCTGTTAACGCCACCTGGGAATAGGCCTAGGGCCTCCTTGAAGACCTCGCTTGGGTTAACCACACCCTGGTTAATGCACCGTGTAGTTAAACGTTTCCACATTAACCCTCCTTAAACCTGCATGCTTAACCGTGGGCAGTGCCGTGGATCCTAGGCTAAATCTGCACACTCACGTTAATGAGCAACTCAGCTTAACGCCCCCTCCATGAGGAGCCTGGAATTGAGCGGCACGGCTAAGAGGGCTGTCTTGGCGGCTGGCCTAGGCACAATGATGGACTACTACGACTTCCTCCTAGCCGCAAACGCAGCAGGTACCGTGTGGCTTACCCTATACTTCAAGCCGGCCTTCAAAATACCTAGCCTGGCCCTATCCATAGCCATATTGACGTACGCCATATCCTACGTGGTTAGGCCCCTGGGCGCATTCATCTTCGGCCACATGGGGGATAGGATGGGTAGGCAATCAACCCTCGTCCTAACGCTGCTCCTGGCCTTCATATCAATGGTTGGGATGGGGGCCACGCCAACCTACGCCCAAATAGGGGTTTACTCAGTGATCCTCCTAATGCTGTTCAGGTTAATCCTAGGGTTAAGCTTCGGTGGTGAGTGGGGTGGTGGTGCGACTTGGGTGAGTGAGCTGCTGATGGCTAATGGGGTCGGTGAGTTGGGCTACTGGGGTGGGGTTTACCAGGCCTTCGGCACGGCTGGCATTGCGCTGGCTTCGCTAGCATTCTCCCTAACCTCAATACTAATGCCCACTGGTGCCTTCTATGCATGGGGATGGAGGATTCTCTTCTACATAGGCGCAGTGGTCGTTGTCGTGGCAGCCATAATAAGGTACAGGTTCATTGAGTCGCCAATCTTCATGGAGCTGGCCAAGGGTGGTAAATTGCTTAGGCAGCCCGCAGCCGCCGTGCTAAGGAGGGAGTGGGGTAAGGTGCTTCTCCTAGCATTATCCTGGCTCTACATAACTGCAGTGACGGTGGTGGCGATAATACCGTATTCACTGGTCTACGTCAGTGAGGTTAGGGGTATTGCTTATTTAGCCGGCTTACCCTCAAAGTCCTTCATGCTCCTAGCCTACGCAGCATCACTACTGACGGGTGGAGTTGCCTCAACGCTGTTGAGTGGTTACCTGGCTGATAGGGTTGATGCAGGTAGGATATTGATCATTGGCTCGGTGGCTACGGCATTAATGAGTATAGCCTTCTACCCAATTCTCTCAACGGGGAACCCAATGTTAATAATGATTGGCCTTGAGGCCTACATGTTAAGTGAATACTTCGGCTTTGGCTCATTAACAAAGTTCTTCACCCAAGCCTTCCCAGCCGAGTACAGGTACTCTGGGTCTGGTTTGGCTTACCAGTTCGGTGGCTTAATGACGGGGATTGCCTCAGGCTTCATCTTATCCCCAGTAATCAGCGCCTTCGGCTACTCCGCCTGGTACCTGGTATCACTGCTAATGGTTGCAACATCCGTGACCTCACTGGCCTCATCCATAGCCCTGGGCAGGGTGGTTAAGCATGATTAGCCAGGGTTTAGTTAAACTAATCCTAAGCTGGATTGAGGAGGATGCACCCCTCGGCGATGTGACGACAGAGGCCCTTATAGATAAGGGTGTTGCCGTTAAGGCCGTGGTGCTGGCTAAGGATTATGGGTACGCCTGCTGCCTAGCCGACTTCGCCGAGGCCCTAAATACCCTCGGCCTTAGGGCAAGGGCGCTTAAGGCTGATGGAGAACCATTCCACAGGGGGGAGGTGTTAATGGAGATTACTGGGGACGCCCGCGTGGTGCTTGTATTGGAGAGGAGCCTACTGAATGCCTTAAGCTACCTGATGGGTGTCGTTAGGGAGACTAGGAGGGTGGTTGAGCTGGTCCGTAGCGTTAACCCTAGGGTTAGGGTTGCGGCCACGAGGAAGACGATTCCAGGCCTTAGGATGCTGGTGAAGAAGGCTGTCTCAGTGGGTGGTGCAGACACCCATAGGCTCTCCCTAAGTGACGCAATCCTAATCAAGGATAACCACCTGGCGATTATTGGTGATGTTGAGGCTGCGGTTAGGAGGGCTAAGGCTAAGTCAACCTTCATGCATAAGGTTGAGGTTGAGGTCAGCAACGCCGATGATGCGGTTAAGGCAGTTAAGGCTGGGGCAGACGCAGTGCTGGTGGATAACGCCGCACCCCAACAGTTAAGGGAGGTGATTGAAAGGCTTAAGGCTGAGGGTTTGAGGGACAGGGTTATCGTTGAGGCCTCAGGTGGGGTGAAACCGGAAAACATAGCCCTATACGCCGAGGCCGGCCCAGACGTCATAAGCACAAGCCACATAACCATGAGGGCCAGCCCAGTTGATATAAGCCTAGAGGTTATTGAGGTGATTAAGAACCAGGAGACGCCAAGTGACGGTACTTGAATTCAACGCTTAAAAGCAATTCTTAGAAGCACCAGTATGGTTGAGGTTAGCGTCTGCCTCGGCCAGATTAAGGTTACCTTCAGCGATGTTGAGGGTAATTTGAATAGGGCAATTGAGGCTATTAATGAGGCAGCTAGGCTAGGCTGCAGGATAATCGTCCTACCTGAGACGCTTGACGTGGGGTGGCTAAACCCAGACGCCAGGGAGCTAGCTAAACCAATACCAGGACCATACAGCGACGCCCTGGCTAATGCAGCTAGGGCTAACGGAATATACGTAGTGGCTGGCTTAACCGAGGGCGAGGGTGGTAGAGTCTATGATTCGGCGGTCTTAATATCACCCAGGGGTGAGCTGCTGCTTAAGTATAGGAAAATTAACCTACTGCCTGATGAGCAGAAGATATACGAGGTGGGTGATAGGCTTGGGGTTGCTGAGACGGAGTTCGGTAGGGTTGGGGTTGACATATGCGTAGACAACGCCGTTGATAACTTAACCCTAGCCCACTCCATGGCTAGGATGGGGGCATCCATGATACTATCCCCAGCGGGCTGGGCGGTACCGGGCGATTACGACTTGAATAAGGAGCATTACCTGGATGGGCCATGGGGTAAGGGTTGGGTCATAGCCTACACAACCATAGCAAGGCTCTACGATATAGCGGTGATAGGGGTCAGTAGCGTGGGGGAGATGACGAAGGGCTATTGGAGTGGGTATAAGTTGATAGGGAGTTCACTGGCAGTGGGCCCAGGGGGTGTGGTGTTGGCTAAGGGTAGGGAGGGCGTGGACGCCGCTGAGGTCATTAAGGTTAACGTGCCCATTGTGCCAAGGCCGGTTAAGGGGAGTGGATGGGCCCAGCACCTTAGGGAGAGGGGCTACCTACTACCTTAACCGCTCCATATGGGTAATCCTTTAATAACTGAAGGTAATGGCATGCACTAATGGACGTTAACGTGGTTTACTTAACATTACTGGAGTTTTCAATCCTGGTTACGGCCGCTGAGGCTTTGAGTCTCATCCTCAATAGGTATAGGTACCCCAGCATAGTGGGTGAGTTACTAACCGGCATTGCCCTAAGTCCCTACGCCCTAGGTGGCTTACTTAACACGGTGCTTAAGGTTGACCTATTCTCAATAAACGAGTACATAATCTTCCTCTCAGAGTTCTCAGTTGTTCTCCTACTATTCGCCTCAGGCCTTGAGCATGGGTTATCCTCGCTTAGGCAAGGCGGCTTAATGGGATTAATTGCTGCCGTGGCCGGTGCAGTTGTGCCATATGTTATTGTGTTTGAGTATGCGGTTAATGCTGGCTTTAACCCAGGTGCGGCGTCGCTAATCGCATTAACAACAGCCCCAACCAGCCTGGCTGTTGTGGCTGGGGTTGTGGAGAGGGAGGGGTTGCAGAGGCACCCAAGTACAGGCGTGTTGATAGCAGCTGCATCAGTGGATGACGTGGTTGCTTTAATAATGCTCTCACTGGTCCTAATGAGCCCTAAGTCATCATCATCAGGCATGGTGTGGGAGTTGGTTAGGATAGTGATCCTGTGGATCATCTTTCTCACTGCATCAATATTCATCGTACCTAGGTTGCTCAATAGGATTAACGAACACTTGGTGATCTACGCATCACTGGTCGTCTTATTTGGGCTAGTGGTCACCATGACCGTAGCCGGCTTCTCAGCTGTCATAGCAGCCTTCATAGCCGGGGTAGCCGTGGCTGAGAGTAGGGTGTCCGGTAGGATTAGGGAGTCGGCGGGGGCGTTATTGGCTATATTCGGCTCAATATTCTTCATAACCATAGGGCTCCAGATGAACCTAGAGACACTAACCAGCCTTAAGGTAATCGCCCAGTCACTGGCAATCTCAACGCTAGCTATACTGGCCAAGATGGCTGGGGTCTACCCATTCGCCTACGCCAAGTTAAGGAACACGTCACATGCATTATCCGTGTCCCTGGGCATGGTGCCCAGGGGTGAAATGGGCCTCGTGGTCGCGTCCATAGGGCTGTCAGGTGGGGTGATAAATCAGGATGAGTACAGCATAGCCCTCCTCATGGTCCTCGTAACAACCATCATTGGCTCAATAACCTACAGGAGGAGCATAAGGTAGACACGCATTTGCGTGTTTAATAATAAGTTGCATAGTAATTTTTACAGTAAAAATTTCCCATAGGTAATTTTGAGAAAACTTAAAAAATAGATTTGCAGCTTTAGTGGAAGTATGCAGTTACTCATTAAGGGTAATGAGTATGATTACGTTGAATTCGATTACCTGCATACCACGGACTGGACAATAAACACCACTGAACTTAGGTACGTCTTCACGGTATTCAACACCTACGTGGACACGTCAATGGATTATATACTTGAGTTCGCTATTGTAAAGGTGTGGAGTAGGGCCGACTTAAAGAGGCTGCTTAGGGTCATAAGTAGGCATAGGAACATTAAGGGTGTGTTGAGCATTAGGCCGCTTAACGACGGCTACCCTAAGAACATTCAGGTGGTTCTTAAGGGTGATGCGGGGGATTCAACAAGGTACCTGGCCCACATACTGGGTGGTGTTGAGGTTAAGGCGGTTTATGAGGATGGGGTGGAGCATTGGGGGTTCCTATTCCCAAGCAGTGAAAAGGCGTACCCATTCATAAGCATGGTTAATAGCCATGGTAAGGTTAGCCACGTTAAGGAGGGGAGGGTCACTATTGATGACCTAATCCCAAGGGTCATGAAGATGGCTACCCTACTCCTAAGCCCAGGGGAGTTGAAAGCCATGAAGTACGCCTACGATAGGGGCTTCTTCGAGGTGCCCAGGAGGATTAGGCTTGATGGGTTAGCCAAGGAACTCGGCATATCCAAGGCAACCCTGGACAGCTACATCAGGAACGCCGTAGATAAGATAATTAAGGCAATGTTCACAGACGAGGATTACCTAACTTAACCTAGTATTTATCTAGTCTAAACCTTAAGTTACTACATCCAAAATACTTAAATCTCTAAGATTTTACCACAGCATTAGTGATGAATTATGCCTAACCCCTTTAAACTAACGGTTCAGCCCATAGTCCTCAAGCCAGGTGACGTATTCCTAGGTGAGAAGCCCAGTGAGGTTGGTTATTGGGGTTTTGTTAGGAGTAGGAGTGATTACGAGGATGAGTTGAAGGTTATTTCAAGTGAATTGAATGGAATCATTAACGATTTGACTAAGGAGGGTTACTTAATAGTGGTTAAGCCCATTATTGAGGTTTCAGGAATGGACGACATCATGAATCACGCAGATGACTTAAGGAGTGTGCACGTTGCCATTCTCCTACCAATAGCTCCAGCCAACCTCTACCAATACCCAGAGAGGTCCGTGATGACAGCACTGCTTTCACTGGTGGATTACTTAGTTATCTACGATAAGTTTGGTGGCCACATATACGCAGGCACATTATTCGCACCACCACTATGGCAGAGGCTTTCATCTGATGCACCTGACTTGGCTAGGAGGGTTGTTTTGGCCGAGGGTGACTTGGGCTTAGTTAAGTCCGCGGTTAGGGTGGTTTACGCCCTTGAGAAGCTGAGGGGCACTACGGTTGTCATGGTTGGTGAACCCAACTACGACTTCGGGGGCTGGACCACCTTAGCCAGGGGTGTGGCTAAATTTGGGTTTAAGGTTAGGCACATAACCTACAGTAAATTCGCCAGCGACTTCGAGGCTAGGTTAAAGGATCCGAGGTACGTTGAGGAGGCTAAAAGGATAGCTAACGACTACGTGCAGAGGGGGCAGGCTGACGCGGGCATTAGGGTTAAGTATGAGCTACCTGAGCCTGATGAGGATAGGAGGGTTAGGGCTGGGGTCTACTACTTGACGTTGAGGGATTACTTGAGTGAGACTTCGGGTAGTGATTGGGTTACTGTGAATTGCCTCAGTGTTAACACGCTTGGTAGGGTTAGGGCTACGCCGTGTATGGCGTTCAGCATCATGAATGATGGGGGTCTTGTGGCTACCTGTGAGGCTGACCCAACCGCAATGGTCATTCACTACCTTATGAGGTGGATAGCCAATAAGCCAGTCGCCTTCTACGACCCAACGGTCAACATTGGCGAGGGTAAGTTAATACTAGCCCACTGCACCTCACCAACAAGGATGAGGGGGTTTAGTGAGCAGCCATTCAGGTACATAGCCACGACACACCACGAATCAAACACATCAGTCGCACCCAAAGTACTCTACGAACCAGGCATAGTAACTATAGCGGGCTTCTCCTACGACCTAAGTAGGCTGATTGTCATTAGGGGTGAGGCAACTGGGCCAACATACCTCAGGATCTGCAGGGACCAAATAGAGGTCAAGGTTAGTGATGCAGCCGCAGCGTTAGAGGGTTGGCAGGGCTTCCACTGGGTAATGGCCTACGGAGACTACGTGAGGGAACTTGAACTACTAGCCAGGTTAACCGGAACGCAACTAATCAAGGTCACTTAACCCTCTTCTCACTCACCTTAACAGTCAAAACCCCACGCACCCTGCGGCTTAATAGGTGCCTAGCTAGCCTGGCATTCATAAGCACTGCCGTGGCTGTACCAATGCCGTAAACAGTGATGATTGGTAGCTGAGCGTTGAGTGTTATGAGGAGTAGGTTGCTAATGACAACCATGGCCCTGGTGGTATTGAGGGTGTTTAACATGGCCTCACCGAAAACCCAAGCCAACCCGTCTAGGTATGTTAGCCTAAATAGGGCGTATGCCAGTAGTATAGTTAATGCAGTACCAAGGACTATGCCCAATGGGCCAAAGGCACTAATCATCATGCGAGTCAAGGCATCAAACTCCGTGAAGCCCATGATAAAGACGCCTATGTAAGTCTCAACGGCGTCCTCTATGGCTAAGGCTACGGCTATCAGAAACCCCAGCCAATCAGGCACAAGCCCCCTTAGGCTAAGTTTTAATAAGTTTTAGTTAACGTAAATTGTAGCTTACTAATATTATTTAAATATTTTAAGTGAATTATTTAAATAATTTCAACGTTATTGATCCTCCTCAACAACCCTAATACCCATTAGTACTGCGAATTCCTTAACCTCCCCCCTGAAGTCGCCGTATATTAGGACCCTGTGGTACCCGTTTTCAGTAGTCCACTTGGCCGCAATCCTCCTAGCGTCACCGGTGGCGACAAGCTTAGTGGCGCATAACTGCTTCCAGTAAATGTTATCAATTGCCTTAGCCACGTGTAGGCTAAGGGTGTTTGTGGCTGGGTTATAGCTCATGACGGTTACTGGTTCGTTGACGGGCAGTTTGACGTGTATTGAGGCATGCTTACTGCCGCCGTGCGCATCAGTGATTATGTAGGGTACCTCAGGTTTACCTGAACCATATGGATTGGTTGGGGCGTAGCAATGCCAGTAAATTAACCTGTTGTTAACCTCATCAACGCCGGGGTCGTTGACGAAGCCGGGCCTGTTGAAGAGGTACCTGCCGATTAATAGGGGTAGTATTGCATATAAGTCTGCCTCGCAGACAGGTATTAGGCCATCGTACCAGAGCTGCATGTAGCCTAGGCACGGCCAGGCGTCAATGAGCCCTGTGCTTACGTTCATTATGCAGTCGAAGGCAACCACATTATCACCCCTCTCCCTTGCAGCCCTAAGCATCGCTAGGTACAGCCTAGCCGCCTTAACGATGTCGACCCTTGATGGGTCAACAACCTGGGATGCACCCTTAACCCAAGCCTCAACCCAAGGCTCAGCCTCGGCATCGGTAACCTTACTGTAATACCTATCGATGAATTCCCTCAGATCCATGAAATCCACCGTTAAGCCAACCCTCCTCTGAAGCTCAGCCACAGCCCTAGACAACTCAGTGGCGTTGGGGAAGGCCCAGCTCATATAATTAATCAGGTTCCTAGCCGTAACCAGGAGGACCCTACTACCCCTAATCTGGCCTAGGGCAACCAGGTACCTAACTCTGTTAAGCGCAGCATCACTAAGCACATCCTCAGTGGCCACACTGAGGACTGGGTAACCAGACCTCCTAGCCTCAACAACATCCATCAGGTAATTCGGTGAACCCTCCATAGTCCTGGCGATGTAGACTATGGGCTTACCACTCTCAACAATAGCCCTAACAACACCCTGGTGAACAACCCTAACATTTAAAACCAGGTAACCGACAGCATCACCCTCAGCCCTAAGGAAGGCATAGGCATCATTAACACTGTTAACGTTATAGGGCCTAAAGTCAACACCAAGAAACCTACCCCTAAGAACCCTCAAAACATCATCAACACTAAGGAAATCAGGCTCAAAGGGCCCAAGGAAAACAACTGGAATCCTCAAAACCTGCATAAGCCTTCACCTAAACTTAGCATTTTAAGTATTCGTTTGAACATGTTAGGCTTCTTTGTGTGTAGTTGAATGGTATGGTAAGGGAGAGAATTGAAGGGAGAGAATTTGATTTTGAGGGGTTTGGCTTTAGTTTATTTTCATCTTCTTCTTAATGCTATTAGGGCTGCCACTGCCGCTACGACTACCACAATGACTACTATTCCGATTACTAGTGCTGTGCTGATTACTGGCTTGGTTACTGTTACAGTGCTTACCGCCGTTGTTGTTGATACTGATGTGCTTGTTACAGTACTGGTCACAGTAGCCGTTGAGGTGACTGTTGATACTGCCGTAGTGGTGGTTGTAGTTGTAGTGGTTGTCGTTGATGTGGTGGTAACCGGGGTAATGGTGACTGGTGTGTACGTTGTGTGGAAGTATTTGGCTACTGCCTCCTGTACCTGGGTTATGCTTGTGAATACTGGGACTACGACACTACCGTTGTAAGTCTGCACGCCGCCAATGGTGATTGGGACCGTTATCATTGCTGGCCCATACTTAGGTAGGTCCTCATCAGTTAAGCCAAGCCAGTAGGCAATATTGTAGTACTTAGTCCAGAGTGAACCATTAAGTATGGCTTGAGCCATCGGTGGAATAACACCTTCAGGGGCACCAAACCCAAAGAATATTGCCGGAGTTGGACTGCAGCAGTAAGTGGTATATGGGCTGGATGGTACTGCCTGGGCTAGAGCAAGCGGCATACTGTAGTATGCCCAGTCAAAGTCTAGATCAGTTCTCCAGTGTGCACCACCAAATGGAACCCAATCCACCGCAGTACCCTCAATACCTGGTGCGAAGTACTCCCACCATGCAGTGTATATTAGAACCGCCTCCTCATACTCAGGTGAGCCAGGTACAGCGGCCTGCATCATCCAGGTCCAGTTTGTTAGGTTAATGTAGCCGAAGGTTGAGTTAACACACCAAATAATGGTACTATTGGGCAGGTTCATTGAGGCTGGGGCATTATAAGGCTTACAATACCAACCAACAAGGTGATGATTAGTCACATTAGGCCAAGCAAACGGATAAGGCTTACTCAAATTATAAACAGCACCAAACGACCAATAGCCCCATGGGTAATCTAAGTAGGTTAAGCTAGCTGTTAAATAACCGTAAGCTGTGTCAAAGAACCCATAGGCGGCAACATATTGACCTTCAGGCATAACAGTACCCCAGAAGTAACTTGGATCCACTGCAAGAACCTTAGTTGGGATGCCAAACTCAGTTAACTCCTCAGCCGCTAGAGTCGCCTCCTCAACCATGTCAGTTAGGGAATTCGGAACAATGATTGTTAACGTTAATGGCGTCCCATTCGGGTAATACCATTGACCATTCTTATACACTAAACCGACGGATTCAAGTAGTTCACGTGCGTGAGTCCAGTTTATCGGGAAGTCAATTACAATATCCCTTATCCTCTTCGGGAATGTTAACCATTGTATTGCACTATCATCCCATAAGTTATGTGTGGTTGGGAAGTATGATGGCTCATACACTAATGGTATTGCAGTCCTATTCAACACATAGACTATCGCCCTCCTGGCTTGTGGGTAATTCCATGGGTAAACATTAGGATTAAGCCACATACCCTTACTATTACACATATCGAAGTAAGGTGTACCTATGTCTATCTTACCTGTGGCGTTCAACACCTGCATCTCCTTTGTTGTTAAGGCAGACCATATCCAATCAGTCTGATGACCAAGTAGTATTGCGTATGATGTAGCATAGCTCGGCGTCCACATTATATCAATCTCTGGGTAGTATTGGAAGCTGTTTATTGGGAATATTGAGTACCACTGCTTCAGCACATTAGGTGGTTCAAGCTTAAACACGACACTCGGCGACCATACTACGTGTCACAGGTAACCACTGGATAGGCCCCAGTATGGCGGTGCAAACTTAGTAATGTTATGCGATAGAACCTCTTGCGCATATGTAGCATTAACAGTCTTCAACTCATCAACTATAGGCTTCCAAACCCAATAGGGCGTTGCAGGCGCCGATGTTATCACCCACCATAATGCTATAGGTATCCACTTTTGAAATAGTAACTGGAATGTGTAGTTGTTCAACACTCTGACATCCTCATCTGCAAGTGAAGTATTAATCCATGGGTAATACCAGCCGAAGGCCTTAATACCAATGTAAAAGAATGCGTAAAGATCCCAAGCGGTGAAGGGTATCGTAGCCGTACCATTAAACCAGTACAAGCCCTTCCTAAGGTAGATTGTTAATAAGGCTGAACCATTAGGTAAGGTCTGAACAGTCCAATTCTCAGCCAAAACAGGGTAAAGCCTACCAGTTGAGTAATCAAGCATGGCCAAGACTAAGACATTTGGTATTGATACACCTCCAGCTATATTGTTTGGTGCGTATGGGTTCCATATCGGCATTCCTGGCGCGTATGGCCATGAACCAGTTATCGCTATCTTAAACGTCACTTGTTGTGCATGCACAGTAGTAGCCGTTAACGCCATTATGGCTGCTGCACCTATTATTACTGGGATTAGCCAGAGCCTACCAGGACTCATATGCAGGTGTTTTTACGCAATTCTTATAAGATTTGTTGTAATGCATCTACACTAACATGTTTACTCCTAATGATTAAACTATTTAAATTAACCTTCTCATTTGGTACTAACATGTTTGATTCCCTATGATTACCCAGTGCTTATATTAGCCGTGTTGTTTGCTTCTTCATGAGGTGGTTTATTGCCTTAATCATTGCCTCACTGGTTAGTGTCTCCTTAGTAGTGTGCCTTATGCTGATTAACACTACCCATGTTAATGGGTTTAGTTACAGTAGTATTATTCTTAACTCCTCAAACTGCATTAACCCGAGTTTAATTCTAAACCTGAGTAATGTAGTGTTCATTAACGTAACATCCATGTACCTTGGATCAGATATTAAACCATTGGTAACTAAGGTTAATCAACTTAGCCTAGTGGTTATGCCAGTTGAAACCTCAATGTACTGCGGTGCATTGAAGAGTATTGTCTCATCAGTGGCTTACTACAACGTAACCATAAGCCTAGGCGGCAGTGAGGGAAACCTAGTG
Source organism: Caldivirga sp. MU80 (assembly GCF_001663375.1). GTDB lineage: Archaea > Thermoproteota > Thermoprotei > Thermoproteales > Thermocladiaceae > Caldivirga. Next base: position 66,465 of record NZ_LCTF01000006.1, on the reverse strand, counting down.
GTGAACCCAGGATTCCAATACACCATAAGGATAAGGAACCTCAAAATAACAATACCAGTAGTAACATGCAACGGCAAATATTACGTGAAGATTGAGAAGTAAAGCGCAATAAGGCACATTAAAGGGACCTTAACCTGTTCATGCCAATGTTTAAAAGTGAATGATCTGACGTGGTTATCATGGAGCTCCCTACCGTGGGCCTAAGCCTCAATGGTTTGGGTTGTTTGTTTAAAATGGTGGGGGTGGTGTTTGCTGGTGGTTGGTGTGAGTGGCCGTGGGTTTAACATTATCTTGGTTGTTTCGGATACGTTTAGGTTTGACCTGTTGAGTGGTTTTAGGGTTAGGAATAGGGTTGTTAAGGTTCCTTACCTGAGTAGGCTTGCCTCTGAGTCTGTTGTTTTTAATAGGGCCTACACCGCCTCATTCCCAACAGTCCCCAATAGGCATGACCTATTAACCGGTAGGTTCACCTTCACTTATAGTGATTGGGAGCCTTTGCCTAGGGGTGAGGTTACCCTACCCATGATGCTTAGGGATGCTGGTTACGTTAGTATGCTTATTGCCGACACGCCTCATATTCTTAAGGATGGTTTTAACTATGATAGGGGGTTTGATGGTTGGGTTTGGATTCGTGGGCAGGAGAATGATAGGTTTAGGACTAGTCCAAGGGATGTTAAACTACCCTGCAACCCAGTTAAGCTTAGGAGTGTTGAGACTACTATTCAGCATATTAGGAATAATGCGAATAGGCTTAGGGAGGAGGATTGGATACCAGTTAAAACCGCCACTGAGGCTATGCATTGGCTTGAGGAGAATTACAGGTATAGGCCATTCCTACTCTACGTTGACTTCTTCGACCCGCATGAACCATGGGACCCGCCAAGGTGGCTTATCAATGCGCTTGACCCTGGTTATAAGGGTGAGGAGGTTATCTACCCCGTCTACGGTCCATCAGACTACCTGAGTAGTGATGAGGTTGAGCATATTAGGGCCCTATACGCCGCCGAGGCCCTGCTCGTGGATAAGTGGATTGGTAGGCTTATTGAGAAGGTTAGTGAACTGGGCCTACTTGAGGACACGGCGGTAATATTCACCTCAGACCACGGCTTCTACCTGGGTGAACACGGCTTCATCGGTAAGTCCGTCGTCATGGGTAACTACCAAGGCTACCTACCACTCTACGGGGAGGTTGCACACACCCCACTCATAATTAGGCTACCTGACTCAATGGGTGTGAGGCATGTTGAGGTTAATGAACTAGCCCAACCACCAGACATAACCGCAACTATACTGGACCTAGCCGGTTTAAACCCAGCTAAGTTCAATATTCAGGGTAAGTCACTCCTACCCTACATGACGGGTGAGGCCAAGGAGCCATTGAGGAGCATTGCGGTGACAAGCCCACCAATTATACATGGGTCAGCAGGTGGCTTGAGGCCCACTGTGACTAGTTTTGATGACTGGAGCCTAATCATGGCCTCGGCGGAATCCCAGAGGCTTGATGAGGTAGTCTACACCATGATTGTTGATGGTGTGCAGAGGGTGCTTAGGCCATACGGCACTATTAGGACTGAACTATACAACCTAAGGGACGACCCAGGGCAGTTAAGGAACGTAGCAAACGAACACCCAGAGGTCGTCAATAGGCTTCATGGTGAATTCCTGAAACTACTAAGGGAACTGGGGGCAAGGGAGGAATACGTAAAACCATTCGAGAAACTCAAGTACTAGGGTGGTTAGTATGGGTGGTGGGTTTAACGTTATCTTGGTTGCCTTTGATACGCTTAGGTTTGATAGGGTTGACCAGGTTCACATGCCGAATGTCCACTCACTCCTACGCGACTCGATGTTCTTCACTAGGCATTACTCTGAGGGTATTCCAACACACCCATCATTCACGACAATATTCACGGGGGTCAGCCCACTGGTGCATGGGGTGGTTTGCCACGATGGTTCTGTTCAGTTGAGTAGAGACATACCAACGATACCTAGGCTACTTAAGAATGCTGGTTACTTGACCATTGCAGTCGATAACCTAGCCACACACCTCTACTCCGGTTGGTTTGCATGGGGCTTTGATTACTACCTTGACATTGGTGGTGTTGCAACAATTTCAATGGGTGTTAAGGTTAATGGTGAGGTTGTTAATGCTAGGGTTAGGGAGGCCCTTGAGTTGGTTAATAGGAATCGTGGTAAACCATTCCTCCTCTTCATACACTATTGGGACCCCCACACACCATACATTCCACCGAGGGGTTACGCTGAGAGGTTCTATAGGGGTGATTACACTAAGGGTGATTTAATTGATGCCTTGAATTCAACACTGTGGGGTAGGTTTATGCTTAAGGGTGAGTGGTTGGGTAACCTTGTTAAGTCTGGTGTTAGGGACCTGGACTACGTTAGGGCCCTTTACGATGGTGAGGTTGCTTATGTTGATGAGAGGTTTGGTAAGGTGCTTAGGCTTATTGAGGATGCCGGCCTACTCGACAACACAGCCATCATAATAACCTCAGACCATGGTGAGGCCCTGGGTGAGCATAGGGTTTACTTCGACCACCACGGGCTCTATGAGTGGGATGTACACACCCCACTGATAATAAGGCTACCTGATAAGTTGGCTAGTGAAATTGGTGGGGGTAGGGTTAGAGGTGTGGTTTACGATGCGCTCGTTCAGAATACCGACATCGCACCAACAATACTTGACATTGCCGGGGTTAAAAGGCCCAGTGTAATGACTGGGAGTAGCCTACTGGGTGTTGCAAGGGGTGAGTGGGGTGGTTACGATGCGGTCTATAGCCTTGAGAATACTAGGCAGACTGCTAGGATGATTAGGACTAGGGAGTGGAAGCTAATCCAGTGGATTAGGGCTGATACATACGGGAGAGGGCCAGGCCACATTGAACTATACAACATGTCCAAGGACCCAGGTGAATTAAGGAACCTAGCCAATGAGGAGTGGGACATTGCAATGAGGATGCTTGGCACATTGGAGGATAGGTACAGGAGGTTGACGGGAGGTAGTGATCCACTCATAATGCAGGAGATAAGCATGCCAATAGGCGTAAGGTGAAGTTAAATCACTGCCTCGCCATGATCCTCCTCGGGTTAACAAGGTAAAAAGACCTCCCAACCCCATGAAGCAGTATGTTGGTTTTATTGAGGTTAATACCCCACCTATCCACCAAACCCTCCCTAACCTTAACCCTAAGCACCCTAAGCACGAATAAGCCAACCTCCCCAACCTCGACCTCCCTATCAACAACAGTCTCATATACCGCTACCGCATCAGCCCATGTGGGCACCTTGACGGTCTCACTTGGGGTTAACCTAATGTTGAACCTAGCCACTTTATCAATATCCCTACCTGAAACCGTGCCTAATGCGTAAACCAAGTCGACGTACTCATGTGACGGAACATTAACCGTGGCCTCAGGGTGGTGCTTCAGGCATTGGTACGTGTAGGCACCCTTATACACGGACACCCCTATGGTAGGCGGCTCCTCGCTGATTGGCATGTTCCAACTGGCCGGCATAACATTAACCTTACCGTTCGGGCATAGGGTAACCAGCAGTATAGTTGGCCTTGGGTGCAGTGGCCTATAGAAGACACCCTCGTAGTTAACCAGACTCATTAAGATTGAGTGGGCTTGAGGGTTTATATTATTAATGTTGGCATGGTAAGAGTTGTTTTAATAATACTCCACTTGCCCTTGGGGGTATTTACTTAATGACTGCCTTTATAGTTGCCTTAACTTGGGCTCCAGCCTTAATCTTAACCCAGGTGGCTGGCTTATCAATGACGTTAATCCCCCTACTTAGCTTAGTAACCTGCTCCACCTCATCGTGGAGGTCTAGCTTCTGGTGTAGCTCAGCCTCCCCGCTTATCGATATTAGCAGCCTGTCTGCGTGTGGCACGTAGTACCACTTACTCTCAATGCCCGTGAAGACTCCCCTTAATTCGCCGTAGCTGGCTGGGTTGAATATGGATTCGTCCACGTAGACTGCCCAAATCTCGTGGGTGTACCCCTCCCTCTTGGTGTCTGGTCTCGTGCTCCATGTATCCCTAAAGGATGCGAAGAGCAGCTTCGGCTTACCATCAGGCAGGGTTGTGTAGTGTGGGTGACCGATTTGGGTTAGTGAATCCTCAACGCCCAGTAGCGGCATTAGTGATGCCTCCAGTAGGGCCACATTCTTCAAGTCGTCTATTGCCCAAACCTCATCGAGGCTTGGGCCTATGTAGGTCTGCAGGACCCACTTATTGGGTGAGTCGACCTCAACGAAGACCTGGAACCTTGGCATAGTGGTGAAGTCGATGACGTCGTTGCCCCTACCCCACCTACCCAATTCACCCCAATCCTCAACCTTAAGCTCATTGAGGTCGTCAAAGTTCCTAACCATGAATAACCCAACGGCCGAGGAGTCGCCTATCGGGGCTACGGCTAAGGCATCCCTAATGTTACCGTAGGCCCCAGTTGGCCTAATGGGGAAGCCTGAATCCTTGTTAAAGCCACCGACAAGCACCTTATACCCCTTAAGAACCCATTCATGATCAAAGACGAATATGTAGGCGTCCTTACCGTGCGTTGAGGTTACGTAGAACTCATCCCTAGCCTCATTGTAAAGCCCCCTAATCGCATTATTAGTGTACTCGGCCGGCTCAGGGAAGGTTGATGGTAGTATCTTCCTCAAGCCACTTAAATCAACGTTAAGCCCCTCATCAACAGGCGCAACAAAGCCCTCCCTCTTAAGGCCAGTTGGGTCACTCCAGCCGGTGAACAGGAGCCAATACCTATCCCTCCTAACATCATAAACCATGTAGGGTGTACCAACCCCACCCCTCAGGTCACCGACAGGCAGCCTAGAAGGTACCAGGACAGGCCTAATCAAAGGAACCATAAACCACACCCAGTTAAACACTATTTAAGTATTGCAGCCGTTGTAAATTCTAGGTTAACTGTAAATATTTGTGAGTAATTGTAATTACGTGAACTATGCGTTCTCGGTGCAGTAGATCTATAAGCCTATGTGCCTAAAGCTTAATTGGTACCCAATGATGGGGGTTGTCCACTTGGGCAAGCGGCCCCCTTAGGGTGCGTATCATAAGGCGCTCAAGGCTGAGACTAAGGTTGTTGAGGATAATCTGAGCGATCTGCTTTGGGATTTGGCTCTTTATAGGTATGCTATAGAGTAAGGAGGGAGTTCCCAAGGTTTTTAATCCCCTCACTTGTTCTTCATTGTTAACACACCTTAACTCCGGTAACATACTGGTAGGTGCGCTGACTTCTCTAGCGCCCATTGAATTGCACCGTCCCATTAAGGGCAAACCCATTTCACCTCCATAGACATCGTCTATTAGTATTAAAGACTAACGGCTTAAAAGCGATTAAGTCATCTTTCTCAACCACATTTTTGCGGAGTGCTTTAGTCCAAGCCTTGTAGGTACGTCGTTAGGTAATGAATACTTACCTTTACCAGCCTTAAGAACAAAGCCGTAACTAACTAATGTGCCCAGCAACTCGTAAAGCCTTGAATCTCCGATATTTTCCCTATACAATGAGTTCATTACATCCCTAATCTCTGTTAGACTTGCCCTATTACCTAATCTTGAAAGGGAAAGTATAATTTCAGCATACCGCTTAGGTGAATTAGAGTTTATTAGAAACCCCGTAAACTCCTTAGAAACTTGCTTAGCCGCTTCCTTCACCACAACTTTAACGTCTATAGGGTGGGAGTGCTTTACTGAGTAAGAATAACTTCTACCAAAAAGGGCTAACCACCCTGGAATCCCATCGAAAAGTTTTACAGCCTCATCAATAATCTTTTCATCAACCTTAACCCCCTCCTCTTCAAACCCCCTCCTTAGAAACTCCCTAGACTTATTCTCATCAAACCTTTCAAGCTTTATCCTAAAGAACCTCCTACCGTAGAAGGGCCTTTCCTCCTCCACTTGATTTAAAACCTCCTCAGCAACTCCAATAAAGCTACCGGAAACTATTACAATCGTGTTCTCGCACCATTCATAAATATCGTGAAGGAACGAACCCATATCAAACCCCTTAACCTTCTTAACGTTCTGTACCTCATCTATGAAAACTACCAATTCTTTTTTATTATCCTTAGCAATCGAATTCAACGCCCTAATGACCTCATTAACGTCTTCAGTCTTAAACTCCCTTAGCTTAACACCTACTTTAGCCCAGTTCAATTCTAAAATGTCCTCTGGATTTACACCTAATCTGTTTGCAATGATCTTTGAAACCCTTCCGGCGAAGGTATACTTCCTTAAAACCTCCATAGCCCCTTCTAAAAATAGTCTTGAAAAGGACTCCATGGGGTAGGACTTTTTACTCCCCAGCCTACCTAAATTGATCGTCAAGGTAACGTAATCATGAAGCTCATTAAGCGTTACTTTTACGAGGCTTGTTTTACCTATCCTTCTAATCCCCAGCACAGCCCCAAAGTCCTTGTGCAAGATTACGTCTTTTAATTCCTCAATCTCTTTTTCCCTATCAAAGAAATCCTTCCTTTCTGTTTTAGGTCTCGTATCGAAGAGAATTTTCCGCCACCGGAATTATTCCGGAACCGGAATTTTTAAACTTTAAGCCACCGGTAGAAACATTGTATTCTGAACAGCTAAATTAGGAATGCAGTGAATAAGATAATTAGGGCAATGTTCATGGATGAGGATTACCTAGCTTAACCATAAGTATTTATCTGAGTCTAAAACTTATCCTTGGTGAGAAGCCCAGTGAGGTTGGTTATTGGGGTTTTGTTAAAAGTAGGAGTGATTATGGGGATAAGTTAAAAGCTATTTCAAACAAATTGAATGGACTGTAATTAAGTCACTGGGCATTAGGGTGTTTAAGGGTGAAGTGAGTGAGGACAGTAGGATGCTGGAGAGGAGGCTTAGGGGCTTCATAAGTAACTTTAAGGATTACATGGAGTTCAGCAGGTACACCATCCCATACTTTAAGGCGTTTGGCGACGATTTCCCACACGAAAGCATTAAGAAGAACGAAGTAATGCATCTGGAATTAGCCATGAACCAGGTAATGAGGTTTTACGGCCTTGAGGGTGAGTCGCCCTATGAGGAGGAAGAGTGATGCTTACCTAGCGGTAGTGTTAATAATGCTGGCTTGAGGGGGTTGGTTAATGCAGCCTTACATTGAGTTGGTTAGGAGGTACGTTTACAGGAGGGTTCTCATCGAGTTTGGTGATGATGAGTTGGGTAAGTTGGCCGTCGCCATATTGAACACCCTGCTTAGTAGGGGGGAGGTTATGACTGATGATAAGTTGACTTCGATAGTCGGCTACAACGCCATTGACGTTAGGAGGGTTCTGCAGGTCCTCTACAACATGAGGCTGGCCTCCGTTATTGAGGAGTTCAGTGAGTCTGCGGGTAAGCTTGAGCAGTCCTGGTCCATAAAGGATGAGGATATTAGGAGGTTCATGGTTAACCTGATAAGTGGAGTCCTGGATAAGATAGACGCCTTGATGCGTCAATTAACCAGCACCACGGTTTACATATGCCCAAGGTGCTTCAAGAGGTACAGCGAGGACGATGCCCTAATGTACGACTACAGGTGCCCCCTGGACAAGACACAGCTGGAGTACGTTAACCCAGCCGAGTACCTGGCCATACTAGGTGCCATTGAGGCCAGGTTGAAGAGGATGCTTGAATCAGTGAGTAGAGGGGCACCATGAGTTGCTCATCCTGGTATAACCAGTTAACGGAAGGGTTAAGTTTAAATGGGGACTGGTAGACGGGTCGAGGGCGTCCGTGGGGGAAACCATAAACACCCAATCCACGGTGACTTACAATAAAGAGAGGGGTCAATTAGAGTTAACAGTCTCCTTCCCCGAGGAGAAGTACCTTTGGAACAGAGACCTACACCCAACGCCAATAGGCAGGAGGACCTGGGACTGGTACACATATGCAGCAATATGGTTCAGCATGGCCTTCATAGTGCCAAGCTGGTCGCTGGCAAGCGTTGGCCTATCCTTTGGCCTAGGGACACTTGAATCAATAATGGTGGTCTTCCTAGGCAACCTAATAGTCCTAGTACCCATGATAATCCAATCCCACGGTGGTGCAAGGTACGGCATACCTGAACCAGTCTTAACGAGGACCAGGTGGGGCATCTACGGTGCAATCTTCCCTAGTTGGATCAGGGCGATCATAGGTGCTGGTTGGTGGGGCATTGAAACCTACATAATGACGGAGGCGGCCGTGGGCATATACGCAATACTAAGCGGTAAACTACCCGCCTTAGAGTCCCTGGTGACTAGGGGAATTGCATCACCCTTCACCATAAGCCTAGCCTTCCCGCAGGTCTTCTGGGTTACCTTCGTTTTGATAATACTCCTCCAACTGGCCTTACTATACCACTCACCGGTGCCCAATGCCCAACCAGCCTTAAAGTGGTTCGCCAGGTTATCGGCACCACTGATACTAGCCGGGTTCCTGGCCCTATGGCTACACTTCATGTCACTAACCCACTGGGGCTATGGGAGTATCTTCGCGATACACAGCAGCCTAAGCGGCTCAACCTACTGGATGGCTTGGTTGGCGTTCCTAAACGCCAACATAGCCTACTGGGCAACCATGGCGCTCTCAATGCCCGATTACACCAGGTTCGCCAAGAGCCAACTAGCCCAGACAGCTGGCCAAATCCCAATGCCATTCATGATGCTTGCGGTCGCCGTGCTTGGTACAATGACCACCGGGGCTGTTATGAAGATAACCGGTCACCCAATATGGGACCCAATACTGCTGGCGACACTCTACATGGGGCCTATTGCCGGCGTCACCGTTAACCTACTCTTCCTCCTAGCCACCTTTGCGGTCAATGTCTTCGCAAACACAGTTGGCCCAGCCTACGACTTCGCAAACACGCTGCCCAGGTACATAACGTGGTTCAAGGGTGTCCTAATAGTCGTGGCTGTGGCCGTTGCCCTAGGCGCCTGGACCTTCTACGGCTCAGCCTATGGCTACCTGTACAATTGGCTACTGACCTACGGTGGCTTATTGGGCTCGGTGGAGGGCATCATAATATTTGACTACGCCCTAATCAGGAGGTTTAAGTTTGAGCTGAGGGATGTCTTCCTGAGCAGGGGCAGGTTTAGGTATTGGATGGGCATTAACCCAGCGGCCTTCATAACCTTCGCCGTGGTCACCTTCATAATATACGCACCTATACCATACCACGCCGTATTCTTCAACAACGCCTGGATATTAGCCTTCATACTGTCAGGCCTAATATACACGCCGCTCATGGTATACTGGGTCATACCCAAATACCAGCCGCACCTCAAGGGCTCAATATGGAGGGGTGGCTACGTCTCAGACGAGGTTAAGGAGATATTCAAATGATTTAATATTAACTTATAATATAGTTAAATTATAATATAGTTAAATACAGTTTTTCCCACTAATTATTAAGGATGGTTTAGGAAGCCTTCATTACTCAACGGTTCATTGCGTGCTGGTTAAGGGAGTTAGCTTAATTTAACTGAGTTAACAACCTTCAAGTAATGTCCATTGAGCTTGGCGATGACTTCGTTGACTTTGCCTCGGAGGTCATGTACATTATTGAGTATAGGTTAGTCTCCATGGATAAGGCCTTCCACTACGCCAGGTTTAGGCATAGGTTAAGGGCCCCATTGAGGGTCTACTACAACGCCGTCAGTGACGTTGTTAGGAATTACGCCTACCTATCCTTCATGGCTAGGCAACTACTGGGCTCAACATCAAGGAAGGCTATGGTTAAGGCTTGGCTTATGTTAAACACCAATGGCCACTACTCTAGGAGGCTTAGGAGGAAGGTTAGGGCCACTGTGGAGGAGGTTGAGGGTAGGCTACTTGAGATTAGGGATAAGGATCCCTTAACGTACCTATCCATAAGATACTCGTTTCCCAGGTTCATAGTTGAGGAGTTGAGTAAGGGCATGAACATTAGTGAACTTGAGGCCTATCTAAGCCACTTAAACAGGAGGGTCACTTGGCTGAGGGTCAATACCTTGAAAATTGACTTAGACAGGGCCATTAAGCTCCTTGAGGATGAGGGTGTTGAGTTTAGGCAAAACAGGCAATACCCCTTCATGCTCATGGTTGAGGGTTACAGGAAGCCACTGGGCTACCTAAGGCTATTCAGGCAGGGGCTTGTGGTGCCCCAGGACTTGGCGTCAGCCCTGGTTGTGCTTAACCTGAAGCCAGAGCCCGGCGACGTAATTCTCGACGCCTGCGCCGCCCCAGGCATGAAGACCAGTTTAATAATGCAGTTGACTGAGGGTAGGGCTGAGGTTATTGCGGTTGATGTTTCCGAGGGTAGGCTTAGTAAGATGAGGCGCTTAATGAGGCTTATGAACGTCAATGAGTCTAGGGTTCACATTGCGCGCTCTGACTCAAGGCTCATTAAGCTCAAGGGTGGTGAAATCAATAAGGTGCTCATTGATGCACCCTGTACCTCAAGTGGGGCAGTGTCTAAGGACCCAGGGATTAAGCTGATACTTGACCGTAGGCCGAATTTAGTTAACCGCCAATCAGCGGTACAATACGCAATACTCTCAAACATAGTCAGTCAACTTAAGGATGCTGAGTTGGTTTACGCAACGTGTTCAATACTGCCAGAGGAGGGTGAGGAGGTTGTGGGCAGGTTAACTGAGGTGTTTGGTGTTAAGCTGGTTAAGCCTGACGTTGGGGGTTTGAGTGATGGATACAGGAATTACCCAGTGTCGCAACTTGTGGGTAGGGTAATGCCCCATATACACGGTGGCGAGGGTTTCTTCGTATCTAAGCTCCTGGTTTAACGGCCGGTCAAGGTGGAGTGGTTTTAAGCTCATAGGTCCAGGTTGAGCTATGGTTACGGTTGCCGTTGATGTCGGCGGTACCTTCACGGATTTCGTGGTGCTTAGGGATGATGGAACCATAGAGTCGTTTAAAGTACTTACGACACCTAAAGAACCGGAGGTAGCTGTTTTGAGGGGTTTGAGGGAGATTAGGCAGCGCATTGATGAGGTGCTCCACGCAACCACAATAGGGACTAATGCCCTACTAGGCCAAGTCGGCCTTGAGTTACCTAAAGTGGCCTTATTCACGACAAGGGGGTTTAGGGACATTATTGAGATTGGTAGGCAAAATAGGCCAAGGCTCTATGACCTATTCTTCGATAAGCCAAGGCCACTGGTCCCCAGGGAGCTTAGGTTTGAGGTTGAGGAGAGGGTGGCTGCTGATGGAACCGTGATTAGGCGAGTTAACCCAAGTGAGGTTGAGGACTACGCCGCCAAGGCAAGGTCAATGGGGGTTAAGTCCGTGGCCGTCTCATTCCTCCACTCCTACATTAACCCAGTTAACGAGGAGGATGCAGGTGAGGTGCTTAGGAGGTACTTCAACTACGTAAGCCTATCTAGCAGGGTTGCCCCAGAGCCCCGTGAGTACGAGAGGACGTCAACAACCGTTGTGAATGCGGCTTTAATGCCCATAGTCAGCGACTACGTGGCTAGGTTCTCAAGGGGGCTTGGGGAAGTTGGCGTCAGTAAATTCTTCATAATGTCCAGTGCAGGTGGCCTGGTGGATGTTGAGGAGGCTGTGGAGAGGCCAGTGCAACTCATTGAGTCTGGCCCAGCTGCAGGAGCCATAGCTGTAGCCGAGTTCTCCAGGGTGATTGGGGTAGGCAATGTCATAGGCTTCGACATGGGTGGTACAACGGCTAAGGCATCATCAATAGTCAACCACGAGCCCGAGGTAACCACGGAGTATGAGGTTGGGGGTGAGGTTCACCACGGCAGGTTGATTAAGGGTTCAGGCTACCCAGTCAGGTTCCCCTTCATAGACCTAGCCGAGGTGTCCTCTGGGGGTGGGACCATTATTTGGCGTGATGAGGCTGGGGCCCTTAGGGTTGGTCCAGTGAGCTCTGGTGCCGAGCCGGGTCCAGCATGCTATGGTAGGGGTGGGGTTGAGCCAACATTAACCGATGCGAACCTAGCCCTAGGTAGGATTGGGGATTACCTACTCGGCGGTGGTATGAGGCTCAACAGGGATTTGGCCTTGAGGAGCCTTGCCAAGCTAGGTGACCCGGTGTCCATAGCCCTAGATGCGGTTAGGATGGCCAACCTGGAGATGGCTAGGGCCATTAGGCTTGTTACGGTCGAGAGGGGGTTGGATCCAGGTGACTTCACGCTAATGGCCTTTGGCGGCGCTGGGCCGCAGTTCGCCCCATTCATAGCCGAGGAGTTAGGTATAGGAACCATTATCATACCCCCTGAGCCGGGTGCCTTCAGCGCCTTAGGCCTATTGATGGCTGATTCTAGGTTTGAGGCCAGGTTATCGTACCCAAGGGACCTTGAGGAGGGGTTCAGTAGGCTTGAGGGTGAGCTACTGGGTAGGTTGGGTAAGGTTGACTACTTCCTGAGGTATGCTGATGTTAGGTACGTTGGGCAGGGCTGGGAGTTGACGATACCGGTTGGTAGGCCGGCTAGGCTTGAGGATGTGGAGAGGGCCTTTAACGATAGGCATGAGGCCACCTACGGCTTTAGGCTTAACAGGCCCATTGAGGTCGTAACAATAAGGGTCTTCGCTGTTGTTAGGAGGGTTAAGCCAGTCTTCAGGCCGCAGAGGATTGGCGGTGAGACTAAGCCAAGGTCCTTCAGGAAGGTGCTCTTCGACGAGTGGGTTGAGGCCCCTGTCTACTGGCGTGGTGACTTACCCGTGGGGCAGGTTATTGAGGGCCCAGCCTTGGTTGAGGAGTATGGCTCAACGGTGGTTGTCCCACCCAGGTGGAGGGTTAGGGCTGGTGAGCACCTTGAATTAACCCTAAGCCGCCGATAGTAGGTTATAGGTTATTTACTAATCCACTTGCACTATTGATTAACCAGCAACGCTTATATACTCCAGTTAGCCCACCTAACCGATGATGAACCTCCAACATACCTAATGGCCATCCCATCCAAGGGGCGCCTGGTAGAGCCCGTAATGGGCTTCCTAAGCTACATCGGCATCAAGCCCCAGGCCATGGACGACAGATCCCTTGTAATACCGACGAATTGGCAATCCCTAAGCCTCGTCAGGGTCAGGCCGGAGGATATACCGAGCGTGGTTGAGTCAGGCTCAGTGCTAATGGGTATAACGGGCCTAGACTATGTTATTGAAAGTGGTGCCTCGGTTAACGTTGTCGATAGGCTGGGCTTTGGTAAAGGTAAGATAGTTGCCGCAGCACCCGTGAACTCAGAGATCAGGAGCATTGATGATGTTAAGGATGGTGTGAGGGTGGCTACAAAATACGTTAACATAGCTTCATCATACTTCGGTAGGCTTGGTAAAAGGGTTAAGATAGTCAGGATCTCCGGCAGCGCCGAGGTCATGCCGATGCTCAACGTGGCCGACTGCATAGTGGACGTCATGTCGACTGGCACCACACTGAGGCTACACGGCCTCAAGTCCATAGGGGTCATCATGGAGAGTGAAGCCGTCTTAATAACGCCCAGGGAGCTTAATGGGGATCAGAGGGAGTTCGTGGAGAAGTTCCTAGTGCTGGCGAGGGGTGCCTTATCGTCAAACGGCAGGAAGCTCATACTAATGAACGTGCCTGAGCCAAGCCTAGCCGAAGTGCTTAAGGTACTCCCAGCCATGGAGGGGCCCACGGTGGCTGACGTAGCCTCAGGTAGGCCCATGAAGGAGGTTATTTCAGTGGTCCCGGAGGACTCAATCCCAGACCTACTACCCCTGTTGAAGAAGGCTGGGGCCAAGGACATACTTATCCTGAGCATAGAGAAGGTGATACCCTAATGGGCCTAGTCATCCCGTCAATAGACCTAAGCGGAGGCCTAGTGGTTAAGAGGGTAAGGGGTATTAGGGGCAGTGAACTGGTTAGGCTCAACCTGACTGAGGCCCTCAACCTGGTTAAGGGGTATCCACTGGTCCACGTTGTTGACCTGGATGGGGCCGAGCTGGGTAGGCCGGTCAACGTGGATTCAATAGCCAGGGTGGGCTCGGCAATGGGGGGTAGGTGTCAGGTTGGTGGTGGGGTTAGGGGGATTGAGGATGTAGAGCTGCTTCTAAGATACTGCTCAAGGGTCATAGTTGGTACAATCGCTGTGGAGGAGCCCAAGGAGCTGTTGGCAATGGTTAAGGAGCTGGGTGAGGATAAGGTTGGCGTATCCCTGGATGCCGATGGGGAATGGCTTGTGACGAGGGGTTGGAGGTTTAGGGCCAAGAGAATAACCGACGCCATTAATGAATTACCCAGGGTTGGTGCGGTGGTTTACACGAATGTGTCCGTTGAGGGCACTGGAATGGGGCCTAGGGTTAACCCGGAGCTGGTTAAGGTGCTCAAGGGGATTGGTAAGGAAGTTTACTACGCCGGCGGAGTCTCTAACTGCAGTGACGTTGAGGAGCTGTGGAGGCTTGGGTTTGATGGGGTCATAATCGGCTACGCACTGTACGTTAAGGGGGTGAGGTGTGGTGGCCAGGGGGGCTAGTGTTGAGCGTAGGACCAGGGAGACGGAGATTAAGGTTGAGTTGAACCTGGAGCCAGGTGAGGTTAAGGTTGAGACCCCGGTCAAGTTCCTGAACCACATGGTTGAGACGTTCATATTCTACATGGGTGCGTCGGGGGTTATTAAGGCAGTGGACCTAAGGGGGTTTGATGACCACCACGTGGCTGAGGATGTGGCCATAGTGCTTGGTTCAGCCATAGACAAGGCGCTTGGTGATAGGGTTGGCATAGCCAGGTTCGGCTGGGCAATAGTGCCCATGGATGATGCACTGTCCCTGGCCTCAGTGGATCTGGGTGGTAGGGTTTACTTCACCTTCAAGGGTTCATTTAACAGGGAGTTCGTTGGTGACATGTCCACGGAAATGATACCGCACTTCATAAGGAGCCTAGCCTCCTCATTAAGGGCGACTATACATGTTAACGTGCTTTACGGCGAGAACAGCCACCACGTGGCTGAGTCAATATTTAAGGCCCTGGGGTTAGCCATGGGGCAGGCAATTGAGGTTAAGGGTGGTGGGGTACCGAGTCTCAAGGGTGTTGTTTAATGAGACCAATTAACGTGGTTAGGCGTATAATACCATGCATGGATGTTGACGCAAACGTCGTGGTTAAGGGGGTTAACTTCGAGGGGCTTAGGGTAATCGGTGACCCAGTGGCCTTAGCCTCAAGGTACGAGGATGAGGGGGCTGATGAACTCTTCCTACTCGACATAACCGCCACTGTGCAGGGTAGGTCAACTTTCCTAAAGACGGTTAGGGAAGTGGCCTCGGCGGTAAGTATACCGTTAGGTGTTGGTGGGGGCATTAGGAGTATTAGTGATGCTGATGCAGCCTTCAAGGCTGGTGCAGATAAGGTGAGCATAAACACTGCGGCTGTCAAGGATCCAAGCCTAGTGAGTAGGCTGGCCAGGGAGTACGGTTCCCAGTCCGTTGTCGTTGCCATTGACGTCAAGAGGGTTAATGAGTCATGGAGGGTCTTCATAATGGGTGGTAAGAAGGAAACCATGCTAGACGCCGTTGACTGGGCTAGGATGGTTGAGGAACTTGGTGCCGGGGAACTGCTTGTGACGAGCATAGATACGGATGGCACTAAGGCTGGTTATGACTATGAGCTTTACAGGAGGTTGTCCGAAACCGTGAACATACCTATAATAGCCAGTGGCGGTGCCGGTGAGCCTAGGCACTTCCTTGAAGTGCTTAAGTACGCTGATGCGGCATTGGCAGCGAGTGTCTTTCATATGGGTGTAATAAATATCATGAAACTTAAGGCATATTTAAATGAGGCTGGAATCAAGGTTCGCCTGTATTAAGATTCGTGTCTAGCCTAATCTTATTCACATACCTCGCGTCAAAGCAGGACCTGGTGCCTAAATGGCAGGCATTACCAATCTGGTAAACCTTGAGTAAAAGCGCATCACCATCGCAATCAACTCTGAAATCAACTAAGTATTGATAGTGACCACTCGTCTCACCCTTAAGCCACAACCTCTTACGGCTGAGTGACCAGTAGTGAACCATGCCGGTTGTCAGTGTCTTCACAACAGCATCCTTATTCATACTAGCCACCATTAATACGTCCTTACTCTGCCAATCCTGGGCAACAGCTATAACCGTGTTATCCGTATGCCTATACCACAGTGACTCGGCAACCTTAAGCGCATCCTCAATACTGAGCCTCATGACCTTAATACCATCAGGGAGCATTGAATTACGCAGGTCCAGGGCTTTATAACTTTAATTAATTTATGATCAGGCGCCCATGAATATTATGTAATCCTCCTTAACCGAAGCCCTCACCATCCCCTCCACAGCCTATGTCCTTATTATATTAAGCGCAATTCACCGCACTCACTCATGAACGCAAATGCGATTCCATCGGTTAACCCCGTTATTGGGAATAGGTCCCTCGATATTATAGCCCTCTTTACCGTTAAATCACTGACTGGATAAAATAGAAACTACTTAACACATCGGAAGCTCCCTCAACTACTCATCACTAACACTCTTTATTAAGCGTAGGGCGTGCTGTAATAAATTTTATTTATCTTCGGATATGGTTTTAACGCTTAGTGATGCTTATGAAGCTCCTCAGTATGCTTAAGCCCAGTTTACTGCTCTTTTCAGGGTGGAATTGCGTACCGTAGGTTAATTTGTTGTCATCACACAGTATGCTTAGTATTGTTGAGTTTCCGTATTTGGTTATGCCTATGTAGGGTTTGCTTGGGGTTGGGTTTGCTACGGCGTAGCTGTGCATGAAGTAGTAGTAGCCCTGCGTGGGGGCTAGGCCGCATTCCCCATTCACCTTAACGTAGCCCCAGCCTATGTGGGGTACCCTTGGCCCATTAATCCTCCTAACCCATTCACCATACCAACCCAAACCACTTAGCTTACCCTCATCACTGCCCCTAAACATTAACTGTAGGCCTAGGCATATGCCCAGTATCGGCACGGAACCCCTAAACCTATTCAGTTCTTCGGCTATGCCGCTGTTAACCAGGTTAACGACAGCGGCGTTGAATGACCCGACGCCCGGCAGTATGATGGCGTCCACGTTGCTTAAATCGTTAATATCCTTGATTAGGTGGGGGTCTGCGTTGACCCTGCGTAGTGCATTGAAGACGCTTCCCACGTTCCCAACCCTGTAATCAACAACCCCCAGCTTAACCATGTTCAACCACCCTCATGCCTCCTCCTCAATTCCCTGCACACATCACTTAAACTTAGCCCCATAGCCCTAAGCAGCACCAATAGGTGGTAAATTAAGTCGGCCGACTCCCTGATCACCCAATCCCTATCCCCAGCCATGGCGGCCACGGCAACCTCAACGGCCTCCTCCCCAACCTTCTTGCTAATTAAGCTAACCCCACCGGTGTAGAGGCTGTACGTGTAGCTACCCTGCCTCTTAGAGGCAATCCTCTCGTCTATCACATTCTCAAGTGTGTTGAGGAATTGACACTCATCCACCCAACCCCCATTAGCAGTGCCAATATATGCTTTAGGGTTCATTAAGCGTTGCTGGGTGTCTGTTCGCTAATCCACCTGATTATTGAATCCGCATGCCTCCTGAAACCCTCCCTTAACCCAATCACCACCGCCTGTTCGCCTAGCTTAACTGCTGCGTTACTGTTCACTGGTGTTACGTAGGCTATCGGCTTCATGAAGTCAATGGGCGTTAAGACACCCCTCCACCTGGCTGAGCCGCTGGTGGGTAGTACGTGGCTTGGGCCCGCTACGTAGTCCACTAGCGCTGAGGGTGCCAGGTGGGAGACGGCGCCCGCATTCCTAATTTCCCCAATGGGCACGTTGCTCCCCCATATTGATGCGTGCTCGGGGGAGATCTCGTTGATCACATCCACGCACTCCCTGGGTTCATTAACCAGTGTTGATAGGTATGGGGCGTTGGTTAACTTGCCTAACTCAGTCTCAACCCTGCTTAGGTAATCCTCACTCCAGGTAACTAGGACACCAACGGCTCCTGAATGCTCAAGTTGGGCTGCTAGGTCGGCGGCCACTAAACCAGGTTTGATGGAGGGGTCAGCGCAGGTGACCAGTTCCGTTGGCCCCTCGACTCCGTCAATACCCACGTGGCCTGACACCAGGACCTTAGCGGCCTGGACGTATATGTTACCAGGCCCCACCACCTTATCAACCCTAGGCACAGACTCCGTTCCAAAGGCCATTGCCGCTATTGCCTGTGCCCCACCAACCCTAAACACCCTCACGTTAATCCTGAGGGCCAGGTAGGCTAATTCAGGGTCCACTGAGCCATCGGGCTTGGGTGGTGTGGCTACTATGACCTCCTCGACACCGGCAACCCTAGCCAAAACCCCGGTCATCACGAGTGTTGAGAAGTAGCCCTTAGGCACATATACGCCAATCCTCCTCACCGGAACCCACCTCACAACCCTCCTCAACCCCATGTAGTAGTCCTCCACGTCAGGTGGCTTAATCCTGCCGTTAAGCGCCTCAACGGACCTAATGGACTCCTCGAGGGCATCCTTAACCCTGGGGTCTACTTGGCCCGCCAACCTACTGAGCTCATCTCCACTTAGTTCAACGCCCCTCAACTCAACCTTATCAAACTCCCTAGTCAACCTAACCAGGGCCTCATCACCATGATCCCTAACCTCATTAACAATGCCCCTAACCCTGTCAATATACTGATCTATGCTGCTCATCCTAGCCAGTTGGCCTACCAGCTCACTCCTCCTAACCCTCACAGAGGCCCTTAACACGCCCCTTAATAATAATTATTGTAACATATGGCCTCACGTAAGGCTTATTTAGGCTCAGTCGAAGAGCCAGGGTGCGTGGTGAGGGGGCCTCGTGGCTAAGGGTGCTTAACGTTGAGTTCTACGAGGAGCCCAACGTGGGTTACAGCAAGTATAGGCTGCACTTCAATGAGAACCTCTTCCTGCCCAGGGAGTACTATGAGGAAATCCTCAGAGTTGCCATGGACCCAGACCTGGTTAGGTACTACACTGAGCCTCTCAACCCAACGCTGAACGGATTGATAGCTAGGCACCTTGGGGTTGATGAGGCCAGTGTGTTCGCCACGGCCGGTGGTGATGAGGGTATTAGGCTCCTCATACAGATGGCCCTACACGGCGGTAGGAGGATACTGGTTGTTGAGCCAACCTACTCAATGCCCAGGGCCTTAGCGGAGTCGATGAATATTGAGGTTAGGGAGACTTTGCTAAGGCAGGATTACCAACTGGACCCTGAGGCCGTGGTTAAGAGCGGGGGTGATGTTGACGTGGTTTACCTATGCAACCCCAACAACCCAACGGGTAACCTGTTCAGCAAGTCGGACGTGGAGTACGTTGCGTCTAGGCTGAACTCACTGATCATCATTGATGAGGCCTACGCCGACTTTGCTGATGTGACCTTAATGGATCTTGTTAGGCATTACGATAACGTGGCTGTGGTTAGGACATTCTCAAAGGCCTGGGGCCTGGCTGGGCTTAGGGTTGGTTACGTGGTTGGCGGTGAGAGGGTTATTGATGGGCTTAGGAGGATATCCCTACCCCACAATATACCCTACCCATCAATAGCCATGCTAAGTAGGGCATTGCAGCTGAGGCATTACGTTGAGGAGAGTATAAGGAGGATGGTTAAGGCCAGGGAGTACCTAACCAATAGGTTGGTTGAAATAGGCCTCAAACCACTGAGGACAGTCACAAATTTCGTAACATTCCACACACCCAACACGGACAGGGTCTACGAAGAGCTGTACCAGCGGGGATTTGTGTTAAGGAACCTAAGCGGTAAGGTAATGTGTGAGGATTGCCTAAGGGCAACAGTCCCACCTGAACCAATAGCCGAGGAACTGGTGAATAACCTAGCCAATATACTAAAGTCTCAACAATAGGCGCCTCACCATTAACTGGCTAACAAGCCCTGTAAGGTACATTGCTTAGTATTCTCTATGTAGTGGCATGTCTAACGGCGCTGTTAACAATCTCAGCAGGCCTTAGGTGCCTTGCTGTTGAATTCACCGGTAAACAATTGTTTAAACCAGTTACGCATCAACAACCCCAATAGCCCAAGAGGGTTAATTCACTATTACACGGGATTCATCCCTGAAGGGGGACTAAGTTCATCAAATTCATTAATACAGACTATAGTAGTAAATATATATGGTTTAAAAGGCATTTAAATAATTGATCAATCAATACTGATCATATGGATAAAACTTATAAGGGTACTAAGTATAACCATTTTATGTCTACCATAGGTAGGTATACCCCATATCTACTAATGGCCGCTGCAGTAGTAGCTACGCTAATCCTAGTAGTACCCAGCCTAGTCACCTATGCAGCCTCCCCGCCTCAGATTATTGTTGCTGCCCCTACTACGATAATCTACACTCCTGGTACTCCTGTGTATAATCCGTATGCTCCAAGTAACCTGGTGGGCACTGTCATGACTTACCTACCACTTGCACTCTACAACCCATTCACCGGCCAATTCTACCCCGTTTTGGCTGAGAATTGGACTGTTCAGACCTTACCTAATGGTAGCGGTATTTTCACCATTTACCTCAGGCCAAACCTATACTGGTTTAACGGCTCAGCCACGATACCATTCACTGCATGGGATGTTTACGCATACTTCTACATAGGCATTAAGTCCCTTGCCTGGTACACGCCTTGGATCAACCTAACCTACGTTGATGAGGATATTAGGGTCCTTAACGACACGACTATACAGTTCCTATTCCAGAAATGGACCCCAATGATACCCTACTGGATGCTTCCAAGCTGGATAAGCACACCATACCCGGTTTGGAAGCCTATTGTGGATAAGCTTAAGACGATGAATGCTACTCAGGCAGCTAAGTACTCGACGAATGTCACTGAGTTTGTTGCACCGTACTGGGGCCTTAACCCATACTACCTATCCTACATAAGCACCACCTACATAGACTATACCCTCGAGCCGATGTACTACAATGGTGTGCCGCTATTGGCCAGTTGGTTGGAGATTTTCCCAGTGAATACTTGGAGCCTATACAACCCAACAGCCATTGACTGGTATGTTGGTGGTAACACCCAGGCCATGAGCGCCTTCCTATCCGGTAAGGCTAATTGGGGTTTCGTGGGTTTATCACTACAGCAGGTTGCTGTACTTAACAAGACTGGCACTGTTGGTGTTTACCTGAGCCCTGACTTCTCAGCCTTTGGTATAGCTATAAATCCGCAGTCGGGTTGGCCTTGGAACCTGCCACAGTTTAAGCAGGCTTTGTGTGATGTGATTAATAGGAGTGAGGTTGTTGCCGCATGGGGCTTAAACTACCCAGACTACTACCCAGAACCAGCCCTATCATACACGGTTAACCTATACCCACCAAGCTTCAAGGATGTTTTAGTACCATGCGAATACAACCCAAGTAAGGCTGCCCAGATGCTTCAAAGCCTGGGCTTCTACAAGAAGGGTGGGTATTGGTATCTGCCTAATGGAACACAGTTAACGCTCTACGTCTATGGCCCAAGTGGTTGGACTGACTGGATGACGATGGCCAGTGACGCCGTGGAGCAGATGCAAGCCTTTGGCGTCAACGCAAAGTTAATCGGACAGGATGTGGGTGTTTACTGGGGTACCACGATACCTCAGAGTCAGTACCCGGCTGCAATATCGTGGGTCACATACATTAAGAGTCTTGATAGTGCGTGGACGTTCCTGAATTGGCCTTGGTGGGTCTTTGGTGTTGCCATTCAGCCATACACTAACCACAGCGTCTTCCCATTCGCCTGGCCTAATGGAACCTGCACACCAGTAACAGCACCCTCATCACTGAACTTGCCCAACAGTACCATTGTTTGGTGTGTTAACTCGACATTCGGCTACATTAACTTGACTAATTGGCAGATTGCCTTTGGTGCGGCTGCCCCCGGTACACCGTTCTACGATGAGATGGTTAAGACTATCTTCGGTTGGTACGGCTACTACATACCGATAATACCACTTGGTGAGAAGATTGAGCCTCTCGAGTATGCTAAGAGCCTTATGGATCCGCTTTGGGCTTACCAGTGCCTACCATTCTACACGTTGGAAACCTTAATATACGAGAATACACTGTCCGGTATGCCATTTGGCTGGCCTAACACTGTGTTGGCTGGTTTATTCTTTGGTGCATGGGCACCACCAGGCCAGGTACCAACAATGGCTCAGGTCATTGCAAACGGCACACTATGGACAAAGTACCCGCAGCTAGCGGCATTCATAGGCCTACCAACACCAGACACCAACGTGCAGGCTTGCGTAGCATCATACTTCCACATACCATACACACCAGTAACAACAACCACAACGACTACAACTACAACCACTACGACTACTGCAGTAACCACTACGGCAGTATCAACAGTCACATCAACGGCTACTGTGACCAGTACCGTAACAAGCACATCAGTAGCAACAACAACAGCGGTAACTACTGTTACTGTAACGAAGCCTGTGGTTTCAACTAGCGTGGTGGTTGCCATTGTCGTGGTTGTTATTGTTGTTGCCGCTATTGCGGCTGTATTAGCCTTAAGAAGGAGGTGACGGCTTAACTCCTAGAGTCCTTAATCTTAAAAGCCTTGTTTTCCCTTCCTCACCCCTGGTTAATGCTTTAAAGGTTGTTTTGCCCTGGTTTACTATGGTTGTTGGTGTTAGGCCTAGGGTTGAGTTGAGTGGCTTCTGGCGTTTTAAACCGGATCCTGGGGATGTTGGTGAGTCTAGTGGTTGGTTTAGGGGTTTCGACGGTGACTTGATTTACGTCCCAGCCTCCTGGAATGAGCAGAATCCTGATTGGGATGGTTACGGTGGTGTTGCCTGGTACCAGTATGACTTCCACATCCCGAGGGAGTTTAGTGGTTTAACGGCTTGGCTTGTCTTTGAGGGTGCCGGTTATTTAACTAGGGTTTGGTTTAATGGCTTGTCCATAGGTGGTCATGAGGGTTCCTTTACCCAGTTTAGGCTTAGGGTTAATGGTGTTAGGTTTGGTGATTGGAATAGGGTTGTGGTTAAGGTTGACAACACCCTTAAACCAGATTCAATACCACCTGGTGAGGGTATGATTTCAACGTACTTCGACTTCTACCACTATGGTGGTATTCATAGGCCTGTTTACCTTGAGTTTACCCGTGAATGCTTCATCAGTGATTTATTCGTGACCACTAGGCATGATGGTTACCTTAAGGTTGAGGTTGAGTCGAATTGCGGTAAGACCCATAACATAGCCCTTGAGCTTATTGACTCAGGGGGCTCAACGGTTTACAGTAGGGTTGTTGAGTCTAGGGGGCTTGTGGCAGTTGAGGATAGGGTTAAGGTTGAGCCTTGGTCAATTGAGCACCCGGTCCTCTATAGGCTTGCCGTTAAGCTGCTGATTAATGGTGAGGAGCATGATGAGGTCATGGAGAGGGTTGGCTTCAGGACATTTGAGGTTAGGCCAAGTGGCTTCTACCTAAACGGTGAATCCATCTTCCTGAAGGGGTTCGGTAGGCATGAGGACTTCCCAATCTTCGGCCGCAGCCTACCTGGCCCAGTGCTTGTTAGGGATTTCCATGAGCTTAAGGGGATTAACGCAAACTCATTCAGGACAAGCCACTACCCATACTCAAACCAACACCTTGACCTTGCCGATGAATTCGGAATCCTAGTCATCCTAGAGGCGCCGCTGGTTGGTTTGAGGGAGCAGCACTTTAAGGACCAGGCTTACCTGGCTAAGGCCAAGGCTGTTATTAGTGAGATGGTTAGGCAGCATAGGAATAGGCCCTCAGTAGTCATGTATAGTGTCGCCAATGAGCCAAACAGCATAGTGGATGAGGCTAGGGTTTTCCTAGGTGAGTTGATTAGTCACGTTAAGTCCATTGATCCAACCAGGCCCGTCATATACACGTCGCATAGGCACCTTGAGGATAAGGCCCTTGGCCTTGGTGATGCAATAGCCCTAAACACCTACTTCGGCTGGTACAGTGAGACTGGTGACATTGAGGCTGGTGTTGCTAGGGTTACTAAGCTGGTTGATGAGGTGCATGCGAGGTACCCTGATAGGCCAATCATAATAACTGAGTTCGGTGCTGAGGGTTACCCAGGGCTTCACCACGACCCACCGGTGGCGTGGAGTGAGGAGTACCAGGAATTATTCATAAGGAGGTACATTGAGGAGTTGAGTAAGAGACCTTACGTGAGGGGGTTGCACATATGGAACTACGCAGACTTCAGAACCCCACAAAGAGTCTACAGGGTTATACTGAACACTAAGGGCGTGTTCACGAGGGATAGAAGACCGAAACTCGCTGTTAGGGCGATTAGGGAGTTGTTCGCCGGGTTAAGGTAGTTAAACGCTGATGACTAGGCCATCACTGGCGACAAGTGTGCGTGGGAATATTGAGGCGGCGCACTTGAGGAAGTCCCAGTGGTATTCGCAACCATACCTGTAACTGATGTGGGTGAGTACCAGTAACCCAACCCCAGCCTCCCTGGCATCCAAGGCGGCGTCTACGCATGTTGAGTGGCCCCGGCTCCTAGCCTCATTCACATCACTGGGCAGGTATGATGAATCGTGGATCAGTATAGTTGACCCCCTAGCCAGATCCACTAGGCTGCCGCTCGGTGCCGTGTCACCAGTATACGCCACGGAGAGCGACTTGGCCCCGATATCATCCATTATCATTGACGGTTCAATAACCCTACCATCAGGCAGCTTCACAGTTTCACCCATCTGTATCCTCCTCCAGTAGGCCACAGGCACCCCAAGTTCCCTAGCCTTAACAGGGTTAAACCTACCCACTGGCCTCTTTAAGGTAACAAGGTATGAGTTATTCTGGATCGTGTGCCTAGTGGTCACGTACCTAAGCTCAACGTTATCGGCGGCGTCAATTAAAGTAACCTTGTCGGTGGGCTTAAGTTCAATTAAGTTAACCTTGAATGAAGAGTTAACGGATGCGGGGACTAGGTCACTGATGCCCACGGGGCCTATTATGGTTAATGGAGTAACCCTACTGAGCATGAGCATGGTTGCAAGTAATCCGGGTAACCCATTAACGTGGTCAGCGTGCAGGTGGGTTACCATTACATGCGTTAACCTGAGGGCACTGACGCCAATAGCCTCCAGCCTCCTCGTAACCCCCTCACTCGGATCTATGAGTATCCTATACCTATCAACCTCAATGAGTGCGCTAACCAACTCCCTGCAGGTCCTAGGTATTGCCCCACCAGACCCGAGTATAGTTACCTTAAGCACGTTCAGCCCTAAATTAACCCAGTTATCTACTTTTACCGCTTCTCAGCAGGTAGCGGTAACAAACCACCTATCCCAACGATCTCCCTGTCTCCTCACCGCGGTTGGCTTCTTACCCGTCGCTGGGGGGGATCTCGGCCAACTGTGGGTCTTGAAAAACTAGGGTAATCAGTTTATGCTAAGAACTACAATAAATCCCCATTCGTCAATGTGACTATGAAAAATAAGCAATTTCGCATACCCATTGAATAACCGTAATCTAAATGGGTAGTTACCTTTGATTCTGACTCTTTAGCAGTTGTAGATTTCGCTTATCCTGTTCCCATCCTCATCGTAAACATCAACAACGGAACACTCCTTCTCCCTCCTCGTGTTAGCCCCCTTATTGTTGTGCAGTGGCGGGGAGGGAGTTAATATTATTGGTATTGAGCGTAACCTGTCTAGGGTGCCTTTGCCTTGAATTACAAGCCAGGTTAACAGTGCCACACCTAGGTTGTAGAGGACTATGCCGTATCCAATGTACTTATCCCCAACTACACCTTGACCATAAACCTCAACTAGTATAGCCGTGTGGTTAGCCATAACCATGTACGTGTAGTAGGTTAAAACCACGAAGGCACCGATGGCGTAGATTAGGAGTATCCACATGTTAGCCCTACTCCTCACGTTTTTAATGAAAAGTATGGTTGAGGTTAGTGATAGCGCGTCGAAGGATAGTAATGACGCTAGTATTAAAGCGTCGAGCACTATGTTTAATGTGGCGGTTCCATAAAGCCATAGGTGTATCAGCATGTAGTCTATCGTGTAGGCTATTGCAAGTACCGTTAATATGCCGCCCCAATACAATATATCCACTATTATCCCTGGTACTAAGCCCCCTTGATTCTGACTCACAGTATCCTATACTTTCAACCCATTTTTAAGTATTACGCTAATAATATTTAAATATATCGATCATAAGAAAATGGTTTATAAAGAGTTGAATGATAAATGGGCTGGGGCTTAATGGTAGGTGTTGGTTTAAACTTTTAACAACTTGATTAATGTAAAGGCCTTAGGTGTTAACCCTTAGCCAGTTTAATGAGGTCAACGTTACCCTCCCTCAGCCTTAAAACAACACCATTCCTCTCCAGGTTAGCTAAGGCCTTACCTAAGTATGATACAGGCACCTTAAGTATCTCATCACCATACCACTCACTTAACTTCTCAGTCAACTCCAGTAAACTCCAGTTAACCTTACCACTGGCCTTATACTCCTCCACCATTATCCTAGTTATGAAGTTAGATAGATCCTCGGTGAGGTTCCATGGGTACATGAACCAAACCCAATCCTTAACCTCATATGCATAGTAATCCGGCTTAAACTTGGCCACTGTGGATATCCATTGAAGTGCACCAGTCCTCACATCAGCCTTGGGCCACCTTGACAGCACATGGTCCCTAGCTATTAACACACTGTCACCTGTGTCAACAATGTCATCCACGATTAGAACCCTCTTACCGTTAAGGTCCATTTGGGCCACGGGGTACTTTATGTAGGCCTTCTCAGCCACCTGGGCGCTACTGGGCCAGTGAACCACCTGCAGGCTAACGAGGTCATTAATCCCCATGTGGTCACAGAGTAGCCTAGCTGGTACATACCCCCCTCTGGCTATAGCTACTACTATGTCCGGCATCCACCTACTCTCGATTATTTTACCAGCCAGCGTTGAGGCCCAGGTCACTATGTCATCCCAGGTAACCAGTTTAACCGGAACCTTAACCACAATTAATTTTTAAGGGAATACCCTAGATTTATAAACATTTCATCATAACCTCATCGCCTCTGCGTACTAAATACTATTAAACCATTACTCATCGGTTTGGCATTTCAGCGGCCTATTCACCCTTCAGTATCAGTTTGAGTAGGGCCATCCTTAATGGTACCCCCAGTGCCGATTGCCTAAAGTACCTTGCGTACTTGGTAGAGTCCAGCCTGTGGTCAACCTCATCAACCCTGGGTAGTGGGTGGAGTACTATTAAAGTGTCCTTGGCGCCGGCAAGTGTCTCTGGGGTAACCCTGAAGCTTCCCCTAACCCTCTCATATTCAACGGGGTCTGGGAACCTCTCCCTCTGAATCCTAACCACGTAAAGGACGTCTAACTCACCCAACACCTCACTTAGGTTTGAATGCATACTATAGCTCATGCCTCTACTATTCATGAAGTCAACCAGCTCCCTCCTCGGCCTAAGCAGTTCAGGTGATATTAGGCGTAGCTTAACGTTGAAGTTGCTAAGCAGCTGTATTAACGATACAACCACCCTGGCGTACCTCAAGTCACCCAGCACCCCTATGGTCAATCCGTCAATCCTCTCGAACTCCCTCCAAATTGTGTAGGCGTCCAGCATAGCCTGTGTTGGGTGGTTCTGGGTACCGTCACCAGCGTTGATGACGGGCACCGTGGCTATCTCAGCAGCGTACTTGGCGGCCCCCTCAAGGCTATGCCTAATCACTATCACGTCTGAGTAGGAGTCGAGCATCCTGATGGTGTCCCCCAAGCTCTCACCCTTAGCCATGGATGAAGCCTCCACCGAGCCGAATCCAAGCACATGCCCACCAAGCCTTATCATAGCCGTCTCGAAGCTTAGCCTAGTTCTTGTGCTTGGTTCGAAGAAAGCCGTGGCCATTATCTTACCTTCAAGTATGTTTAACCTTGACCTGGCGTACTTCTCCATTTCCCTAGCCTCATTGAAGAGCGTCACCAAGTCTTCCCTATTGAAGTCCAGGGCTGATATAACGTCCCTGTTTAACCAACCCAAGGGACCCTCACTTAACGCTGTTGAGGGGTTTTTAAGTTAAGCGGATTTATAAGGTATTAGAACCACGGGAACCTCCTCCTCGCCAGTTGGCACTGACAGTATGCTCCTGGTTCTTTCAGCAAGATGCTCAATGATAACCATGTCCTCCGGGTACACCTCACCTATCACGTTGAACCTGGGGTCTGGTGGAGCATCCTCCTTAAATATCCAGACCTGTATGTAATCTGGGTTATTGTTAATCACAGTCACTGCTCCTTTAAACCTCCTCACAATGTTCCTTGGCTTAATGCTATTCTTACCACCGGCTGTTAGGCCAATGGTCTTCTCCTTAATCCTAACATCCCTAAACTCCCTATTAAACACCTTAGCCTCCTCTTCAGTTAAACCATCGTAAACCACAACCCTTATTCTAGTCCTCTTCCTGGCGTTGGCAACCTTAACTAGGTCTTCGTCTGTGGGTAATGGGTCCCCTATGAGGACCCTGTCTATGTATTTCGAGTTCAAGAGTATTGTTGCCGAGTTCTCAATATCCATATGCCTAAGGCCTTCAACCGTAGTCCTCTCACCATCCTTAACGGATATGAATATGCCCACTGGTATACCCCTATCATGGAATTCCTTAGACTTGGCCAGGGCGTCATTAAGGCTTAACCCAGTGTATTCCCACGGATACCAGTCGTGGCTCGCCATTAGGTTCTCCGGCTTTTTAACGAGCTTCAGTAAGTTATCTAATTCGTCAACCGGGAACACACTTGCGTTTAACTCAACCTTGAGGCCAAGGTCATTATTAGCCATTGCGGCTAGCTGCTCCAGGTTAAACCCCCAATCAGCCCTAACACCCCCAACCCCAATCCTCTTGAAAACACCCAGGTCGCCTGGGGAGGCGCCCAGGTCTGAGAGTACCTTGGGGTTTATATCGACGAAGTAGTAGTAGCCCAGTGAGTTAGCTAGCTTAGCAATCTCCTTAACAATCTCCAGGGTATCAAGCCCCACGCCAGACCAAGCCTCAGTGAAGCCGAGCTCAGCCGCCTTCTTCATAATCTCCATGGTCCTTGGAACAGTCTCCCTCCTACCCACCGCGAAGGATATGCCAATCCTCTTAACCATGTCGGATACTAAACTGGATAATTTTAAGCATTACCGTTGAAATATTTCACTAATCAAAAATGTTAGGGAATTTTATGTCACAAATTTGACCACGCCAAAGAATAATGAATATTTGACTCGGAAAAGATTTATTAACCCTCAGTCCAAGTTCACGTATGGCTAAGGTGGTTGTGATTGGTGGTGGGATAGCTGGCCTAACCGCAGCCACAACGTTAGCCTCGAGGCTGAGGGATAAGGTAGAGGTGATTGTATTAACTAAGGAGCCTTACTACGTTAGTGGTCCAACAAGGCCATTAATACTTACGGATGAGGAGAGGTTTGAGAGGATAATTAGGGGTTACGGCTACGTCGGTTCCCTGGGTATTAAGGTGGTTTACGGTGCCGTGTCCAGCATTGACCCTGGTAATAGGGTTGTTAAGTATGTTGAATCCCCACCCTACGGCACAGCAGGCGGTGCGTTAAGCTATGACTACCTTATAGTGGCGCCCGGCGTGGTCTTCGATGGCAGTGGGATTACTGGGTATGGGAAGTGGTGGTGGGTTAACAGTAACGTCTACGACCCAGGTATGTTGACTGAGCTTAAGAGTAAGCTATGGAGCATTAACCAAGGCACAGTGCTCATATATGCCCCAAAGGCTCCATACCGCTGCGCCCCTGCACCCACAGAGACCGCCCTACTGGCTCACACGGTGCTTAAACATAGGGGTGTTAGGGATAGGGTTAGGATAATTCACGTGGATGCCAATGACAAGACACAGCCGCCCATAATAGCGGATAAGGTTAAGGAGCTTTACGATAAGGCTGGCATAGAGCTGGTTACGAACCAGGATATAACCGAGTTAAGCAGTAATGAGGTAGTTACGAGGAGTGGTGAGAGGTATAAGTTCGACGTACTAGCTATGCTGGAGCCCAATAGGGCACCCTCATTCATAAGGGACGCTGGACTTGGTGATAATTGGTTCGAAGTCAGATCACCAACGGACCTGAGGCACGTTAAGTACGATGATGTGTTGGCGGCCGGTGACGCGGCTAAGTTACCCTACCCGAAGAACCAGGAGATTGCCTTTGAAAGCACCCTATTCGCCGTGAATAAGATTCTTGAGGATCTGGGGGTTGGCGATAGGGTTAATGTCCAATACGCCTTCGTTGGGTGGGCGTACCTAGGCAATATTGAGGGTAGGTTAGAGACGTTAAGTCTCCAGTTTGGGTTTGACTATACACAGCAGACTCCTAAGCCAATTAAGGACCCTGAACCCAAGCGTGAGTACACGGTTCAGAAGGACCGCTGGATGCAGACGTACCTAAGCAAGTTATTTGGATATTAAAAAATAGAGAAAAACCACCTTTTATCGCAAATAATATTCCCTATTCCGTCAGGTTTTCCATTCTTTCAGAGTCCTCGAGTTAGGTTTAATTACCCAATTTCGGATATTAAGCTATGAGGGCTGTGGTCTTCGAGAGGAATGACTTAAACGACCTAAGGCTCGTTGTTTGCGGTGGGGTTTAAGGTGTTTGCTAAACTGAGTTAGCTTAAAGTTTTAGTCTATTGTCCAGTATTTTTGCTTCTGGTTACTCTTTAATTCCTCCTTTGCCTTGTGTTTTCTCGGTGCTTGGGTTGGTGCCTCCGGGAGGGGGTTCAATCTCTTTGGATGAGCCGGTGGGTCGATACCCCACTGTTTCCACCAACCCAGGCACTCCCTCCTCCTCCACTCCTAAACTAAAGGGGAGTAGGAAATTGAGAGATGAAAATATGCGCACTGTTAGGCTTAGGCTACTGCCTAATGGCTCTCAAGAGAGAAGGCTAAGAAGAATCGCCGACACAACAGCTAGGCTTTGGAATGAGTTGAATTACGCTAGGCTGATTCAGTGGAGGGAAGGTAAGCATGTTGATTTTAAGGGTACGGAGCACGAATACTACCACAGGTATAAGAGTGTGTTGGGTGTTAATGCTGGTCAAGTGATTAACCTGAATAATTGGATGTGGAATTCATTCTTCGAACTATCTAGGCAGTATGAACAAGGCAAGCTACTGAAGTTCATGAATAAACCATCACCACCTGGTTTTTGGAAGGACAGACTCCTAGGGAAGAGGGAACTAAGGTTCTGGTTAGGAATGATAGGTATTACTTGGAGCCAATCAATGGTGGGGAGGGCTATTTAGTCCTCAAGGACTGGAATTTAAGAATCAAGTACGCTGGTAGAATCAAGTGGGCTGGTAAACAGGGCACGTTGGTGATTAGGTTTGAGGATGGTAGGTGGTTCGCCTATGTGCCGGTTAGTGTTGGTGAGAAGCCTGCTAGGAGTAACCCGAGGGGTTACGTGAAGGGCATCTATGAGAAGATTCAAATTGAAAAACCCAAGGGTGGTAATAAGGCGTTTATTGATGTTGGCTTGAATAACCTATTCGCAGTGGTGTTTAATCACAGTGATACTGCGATTTTAATCAAGGGCTCGACGATTAAGGCTGAGTACTATTACTGGAAGAGGGAAGTAGGCACTTACCAGGCAATAAGAGACTGGCTAAGGAATCGTGGCTTCAAGACATGGCGCAAGTACCACGCATACTACCTACACGCTGAATACAAGCAGCATGAAAGGCTAAGACACTACTACAGGACTGCAATTAGGTTCTTGGCGAAGACACTGTGGCAGATGAGCATTGACGAGGTGTTCGTTGGCTACCCATACATGGTGAACAAAAGTAACAGCAATGAGTATAATGTGAACATTTGGTGGTTTAATAAAATCGTTAATTGGCTTGGTGATGTTCTTGAGGAATACGGGATAAGGCTAAACATGGTGAATGAGTACGGTACTAGTAGGCAATGCTCAATATGCAGCATGAAGCATGAAAACGGGAGAGTAATGCGTGGATTGTACATATGCCCAGTAACGGGTATTAAAATCAATGCCGATCTAAACGCGGCAAGAAACATAGCGAAGAGGGTAGGTTACGAAGTACCAATACCAAAGAAGATACTGAGCTACATAGTAACAACAAACGGCGTGAAACCATTAACCCCCATGGAGGGGGTAACAATCGAGACCCCCAAGATTAACCCTACCTCCCCGAGGTAGGGAGGGGGTCATAGGTACTTCAACCTTAATGAGGCCAGGGATGCCCTAATGAGGTTGTTCTCATCGGAGAGGAATGGAAGAATAATGATTAAGATTTGACACTGGGAAAGGCCCGGGCGCTGGGCATTAAACCCCCATGGCCGTGGTTGTCCTTCTCCAGGATAAGGCGGCGTATATTACGTAGAGCAGCAGTACGTTAAAGAAGGCGAAGAAGACTAGGCTACCCACCAGTAAACCAGGCTCAACGGACACCACATTAAGTAGAGCGTTAATCTCTGGGGTTAGGAGTTGGCTAACGGTCAGCCACTTAGCCACGTTAAGGGTGAAGTCTAACCCATAGGTCTTAATCAACGCCTCAGCGGCGCTTACAGGTGGGACTACGGCATAGGGCATGTGGGCTAAGCCATTCATCAACTCGGCAGAGTCCATTAGCAATGGTGTTAATACAAGCTTAAGCGCCTCAACGGGCCTGCTAACCACCTTAAGTGAAATCAGCAGCAGCGCAAGTATGATTAGGCCGAGGGCTATGTTCATGTAGAGCATCCAGCTTAACGTGAAGGTTGGCTTATAGACGCTGTAGAAGGCTGATGGTAAGTATGAAGGTGGGTAGCCGAATATTGACCAGGCCATTGTGGGTGAGTACTGGTAGACTGTGTATAGGTACCAGAATGCGAATATTGAGTAAAGGACACCGAAGATGAGGCCAACCATATTACCGACCCTGTGGCCAACCTCATGATACTCGCTCCTGCTTGAGGCATACCTCCACCCATGTATCGATGAGACTAATACGCCTGTCATTGCTATGGCGCCAAATATGGTGGCTAGCAACAGCGGTGGATACGTTGGATTGCCCAACGCCTCCATTACGTTTACGGATAGGGTGAAGCCTGTGTTTGAGGTGCTGCTTGGGGTTATTGAGGTGCCCACTGGGTAGTTTATGTAGGCGAACACAAGCCTAAACATGGCTGGTATAACCGTTAAGGCGATGGCCATGCCGTAGCCTATGGCAATGTGCCTCATCGGGCTCACCCTACCGAAGGTCCTATTGTAGAACCCTATGAAGGGTAGCGCAATAGCGACACCAAACACTATGGCAACACCCCAAACCGGCCAAAGAAGGACACCAGCTATGTTGGTGAAGACGGGTAGTAGACCTGCCAGGAACACTGTTACTATAGTCCCGAAGACACCTCCAATGGCATATACGGCTATCAGGTAGCTTGATAAGCCATGGGCCACATCAACGTAAACCCTCCTACCACTCCTATAACCAATTAACTCAAGCGTCGGCAGCAACCAACCTAGGCCAAGCACAGTGTAGACTAGGGGTAGGTGCACTGAGAAGGCCCATGCGATTAGGGCGACCGCAACAATCACAGGGGACACCATACCCACCACCCCTAGTATTCAACCACCTGCGCCTCTCTAACCGCCCTACGCTTAATGTATATGTAGACCATGTATACGGCTAACGCCGGCATGGCAACCTCAACTATTACAACCAAGGCCACTAACCAGCCGGGTAGGCTAAGGGTTGGGTTAATTAATCCACCACTGTATATGGGGACACCTGACACTACCGGTGGCCCACCGTTCGGATCCGGTGAGGCCTTAACCAGTATGAATGGAACCCTCCCACTCTCAGCGGTTACCGCACCACCTATGGAGGCTAACGCTGCGAAGAGCGGCATGGCGTATGGGCCAGTCCTCTCCAGGAATGAGGCAATTGCCCTAGCCCAGTTAAACCTACTGAAGAAGCCGTTGAACAGGTACCATAGTGACAGACCACCACTCCACACGCCCAGTAACACGCCTAGGGTCACCATGAAGCCTAGGTAGAATATCGGCAGGAAGTCGAATGGTGCAAGTGGTGGCCTCACGTCAGCTGGCCATGAGTAGTAGCCCCAGAAGGCATGGTTAAGTGTACCATAGACAAGGAGGCTCATTAAAGGATCAACCTTGAGCCCCTTCCAGAATAAGCCCTCTATGGCGGCCAGCTTCAATGGGTCAAATTGAAACACCAGCTCACCCTGCTCATGGCCAAGTATGAAGCCCTCGACAGCGGTCATAATAGCCACACCCGGTACGGTAACCCTAAGCACCTTCATTTGATCTGGCCTGCGTTCACGCAGGTAACCATATAGGTATATTGCACTTATCACTGACCAGGTCAATATGGCAGCCGCCAAAATACCGTGGAATATGAATACGTTAGCCCCCCACCAAAACATATTCCAAACGTCAGTTGGCTTAGCCCAGGTTACTAAATAATCCGTTAAGCCGGCAACAGTCTTCCCTGTCGTTGAGGCGAGGTTCTGAACTATGAGGCCAGGTGGCCTCATGCTGAGTGACGCCATTACGGCAAGTATGTTGTAGGCACTCCAGTAACCACCAAAGGCTGCGGCTAGGCCAATTACCCAATGGACCCATGCGTTCTTAATCTTACTCCACGTGAATACGTAAAGTGGCAGTATTATGACCTCGGTTAGGAAGGCGAATAACTCAAGGTAGAATGGTAGGACTATCGCGGAGCCTATTATGGTAATGAAATTGCTCCATATGGTAACTAGACCAAATTCAACCAATGTACCGAAGGCTGCACCAACCCCGAAGAAGATTGTTGAAACCACGGAGAACATCCTCGCCTTATCACGCCAAGTCTCATCATGCCTAGTTATGTAGAGGAACTCAGCAACCACGGCCATTAAGATCGTACCAAGGAATGCTGATGCTAAGCCCAGGTGAGCTAGTACACCAACTGCACTTATCCACCTAGCCTCATCCAGTAAGCTAATCCACGCCGCTGGAAGGAGGATGTAGCCTATAGGCATACTAATCAAGTATATCTAATCGCATTGTTTATAAATTTTACTCCATTAAATAGAAATCTATTTAAATGTAAATTAATTAACCTATTGGAAAATAATCTCAATATTAATTTCATATACCAATTCAAGGCCAATTTTAACCTATTTGATAGATCTAAGTTTAATGACATTCTGAGTCCTCTATGAATGTTAAATACCCGCAAACCGTAAGGAATATTAATAGGGTTCCAGCATAATACTGCAACGGCGATGCCTGGGAGAGGTAGTGGGAGATTGATGGATTTGGTGGCCGAGGAGCTTAATGGAGTTGGGGCTAGATCTGTAGTTGTTGATGAGGATGATTACTCATACACCATAGTCGCAGATGTGAAGGGTAGCCTGGGTAGGCTTGTGCTTAAGGTGAGCGCGGATTCATCAGCAATACCGAGGAGCCGCATAATAGACCTACTCATA
This sequence comes from Caldivirga sp. MU80, assembly GCF_001663375.1. GTDB lineage: Archaea > Thermoproteota > Thermoprotei > Thermoproteales > Thermocladiaceae > Caldivirga. The sequence continues at coordinate 30,977 of NZ_LCTF01000006.1, read as the reverse complement.
ATGCATAGGGTCTTTAACGCCAAGCCAATACTAGTGGGTGAGAGCAGGAGGAACGAGGAGCTTCAGGACGGCGTGCTCTATGAGCAATCTGGGATACCTCAACTAACCCCCAAAACGCTTGGGGATTTACTTAGGGGCAAGCCGATAATGATGAAGAATGAGGGTGGGGTCACCAAGGTTAAGATAAAGGGTTGGCTACTGAGGGAGCTTAGGTTAAGGCACGGCTTAAGCCTGGGGGATATAGCCGAGTTACTGTCGGTTAGTAGGAAGAGCGTTTACGAGTATGAGAGGGGGAGTATCGATGTGAGTGTCGAGAAGGCTCAACTGCTAATCGAACTCTTCGGGGAGAATATCGTGGAGGGGTGGGGCCTTGAGGTCAAGGACCCAGACCAGAGGATTAGGGAGAGGAGGGTGGAGATAAACCACGTACTAAACCTAAAGGTCAAGGAGTCCTACCTACTGGCGCACACCCACGGTAAATACGCTGCCATAACTAGTAACGGCAGTGTGTTGCTTGGCGATGAGCATAGCAGGGAGGCTGAGGAGGTGTCAAACATACTAGGCGCCCAGTACCTAAGGATCCATTAAGTTGATTCACTCTATGAAAGTTCCTGCAGATTAATAGTCATGCATTTAAAACACATCAACGGAGGTTAAAGAGTGGGCAGACTATTTGGGACCAATGGGGTTAGGTTGGAGTTCACGAGGGGTAGTTATGACCCAGAGTTCATAGTTAGGCTTGGTAAGGCAATTGCAACCTACATCAACAACGGCGATGTCCTACTGGGTTTTGACGTTAGGTTAACCAGCCTATCAATAGTGGGTACACTGTACGGCGTATTATCAATGTATGGCCTTGGCGTTGACGTGATTGGGCCATTACCAACGCCTGTGCATCAATACCTAACTAAGGCGTGGGGCTATAGGGCGGGTGTAATGGTGACCGCCAGCCACAATCCACCCCACTACAACGGTATTAAACTTATGGGTAGTGATGGGGTTGAGGTTAATAGGAACATTGAGGAGGAGGTTGAGTCAATATTCTACAGCGGTAGGTTTAAGGAAACGGTGGATTACCGTGATATTGGAAGAGTCAGGTTCATAAATGTTGAGGATGGGTTAAGGGAATACCGGGAACACCTACTAAGCTTAGTCAACGTGGATTTGATTAAGGGTAGGGGATTCAGGATAGTGGCTGACTTCGCAAACAGCGTGAACTCAATAGCGTTACCATACGTCCTCAGGGGGCTTAACGTCAAGGTGAACTCGATAAACGGCCACCTTGACGGTGAATTCCCAGGTAGAGTCCCCGAGCCTAGGCCGGATAACCTTAACGTCGCTTCGAGAGCTGTGGTGGAGGCTAGTGCCGACTTCGGCGTTGCCTATGATGGTGATGGTGATAGGTCACTCTTCATAGATGAGGGGGGTAACGTGGTGTGGGGTGATAGGACTGGTACAATATTGGCGTTGTCAATGATTAAGAAGGGTGATAGGGTAGTCACGCCGGTATCCTCAAGCATAGTGGTCAAGTGGGCTGTGGAGGGGGCTGGAGGTGAGGTTGTTTGGACTAGGGTTGGTTCAGTGGACGTTAGCCACAGGGTCATGGAGATAGGTGCCCTATGCGGCTTCGAGGATAATGGAGGGTTCATTTGGCCAAGGCACCACCCGGTAAGGGATGGGATATCCACAACACTACTGATGATGCAGGTACTAGCCGAGCAAAGGGCCAGGCTATCAGAGTTAAACTCAAGGATGCCGAGCATGGTGACAGCCAGGGAGAGGCTGGAGGTGGATAGGGAAACAGCCAGGAAGCTAGTGGATAAGCTTAGGGAAAGGGATTGGGGTGGTGAGGTTATAACCATAGATGGCATTAGGGTTAATTACCCAGACTCATGGTTCCTAGTTAGGCCAAGTGGTACAGAGAACCTACTCAGGGTTACAATCGAGGCATCCAACGTTGAAAAGTTCAATAACCTAAGGGGAAGCGTAATGAAGAGTATAAAGGAACTCCTCGACAGCATAAGGCAATAGGCTAAAATCTAAGCGAGACTACTCCTTTTGAGGTATGAGGTTTCCTGTCTCCCAGCTTTACACTGCCTTCAACTGAGCACCTATTCCCTAAAAGCCTAGAATGCATTCCCATCACCTACCATCATAGCTTTTACTGATGTTTAGTAACCTTTAACCTCTCTTAATCCTAGTTTAAATCCACAGCAGTTATAGTGCATATGCGATAAGCTCTATCGGAATAAGCCCATGTTAATTGCGAAATACTTAAAAATGATGCTTAGAATTAGCCTCATGAGTTTTGACTCCGCTAAGGTGCTTGCTGGGGTAGGCGCTATACTTGCGGGTGTGGGTGTATTTGGTTATGTTGTACCATCAATAATAGGCATAATCCTGTTCCTAATTGGTATGCTGGAATTGGCCAATTACTTCAATGATAGTAGGCTTAGGTCAGACGTAATTTACTGGTTCATATTCGGTTTAATAGCATTAATCCTACTGGCCTCAGGCATCATGGCTTTGGTAGTCGTATACCACTCAGCCATCGTAACCCACCCCATGATACCCTACAGTGGTATGCGGTTTATATTCCCAGGCTTATTAACCCTCGTAATATTCATTATCATTGCGGCGGTTTTCTTCCTATTATCAGCTATTTACCTACGTAGGGCTATGGAAACCATGAGTACCCGCACTAATGAAAGCCTCTTCAGTACTGGAGGTTTGATTTACCTAATAGGGGCTGTGTTAACCTTCATAGTTATAGGTGTGTTCATAATTATGATAGCGTGGATAATAATAGGTGTCGCATTGTTAAGCGTGAAGGAGCCTAGTAAATAATCCCACCTCTTTTCCTGTTTGCTCGAAACTTGTGTTACTCTTTGTTCAGGGGTAGTTAACCTTATGCTACCGGTCATTATAGTAGGGTTACCTTTAAAGGCTTAATGAACTAGGACTACCCATGAAGAGGGCCCTCTTCATTCACGGTTACTTTCGATTTAAGTGAAAGTGAATTGGGCTTAATACTAGGTACTTACTGCATCATGGTTTAAATGCAGCATGGTTTAGTGACTTAACAATGGGTTCAATACGCCATGATTCTTTATTTAAATTATTATGGGTAACCTTTGCTATATGGCTATATGCAGAATACGCACCTTAACTAATGCCGGTGTATACACAGCAGTACAGATACTGCACAATAAGGGTAATACTTCAGTGGGTAATCTGGGTTGGTTAATATGGAGCTGGATGCCGTTATTAATGAGGTTAGGAGGCTTAAGGTTGAGAAGAACGCAGTGATACTTGGCCATAATTACATGGAACACGCGGTTCAGTTGATATCTGATTACACAGGTGACTCATATGATTTGGCATTAAAGGCTATGAGCACTAGGGCTGAGTTAATAGTGTTCGCCGGCGTCTTCTTCATGGCTGAGCAGGCGGCTGCATTAAACCCAGATAAGAAGGTACTTTCCCCGGAACCTAGGGCTGGCTGCACCTTATCAGACTCGTTGAGTGTTGATGAGTTAAGGAGGTACAGGGAAATGTACCCAAATGCGCCAGTGGTGCTTTACGTCAACACAAGTGCCAGTGTTAAGGCCCTTGCAGACTACATAGTGACGTCGTCAACGGCTGTTAAGGTTATTAAGAAGATACCCAATGACACGGTTATATTCGGCCCTGACTTAAACCTGGCTAACTATGTTAAATCATTAATCGGCAATAGTAAGAGGATCATTAAGGTTCCGCAAAATGGTAGATGCATAGTCCACTCGGGCTATAACATAGATATGGTTAAGGCTGCCAGGATGAGGCACCCTAACGCTCTACTAATGGCTCACCCAGAATCGCCAATTGAGGTTCTTAAGCAAGCTGACTTCGTGGGCTCAACGAACCAAATGATTGAGTACGCTAAGAGTAGTGACGCTAAAGAGTTTATAGTAGCCACTGAAATAGGCATGTTAAATTCACTAAGGATTAAGGTCCCTGGCAAGGTCTTTCACCCACTTGTAAATCTCGATGAGTATGGGTATGCCAGGTGCCCATACATGGCCATGGTTACGTTGGATAAGGTTTACAGGTCTTTAAGGGATGAGGTCCATGAGGTCAAGCTGCCTAAAAGCATTGCTGATGCTGTTAAGGATGCGTTTGAAAGAACAATTAAGCTGCTTGAGGGCGGAGTCGCATGATTTACATAATAGGCAGTGGTATAGCTGGGTTATCGGCGGCTTTATCCCTTCACAAGTCAGGCCACAGGGTCACAATTATAACTAAGAAGATTAAGGGGGGTTCAAGCTATGAGGCGAAGGGTGGCGTGGCCGCAGCCATAAGCCCCGATGACTCACCTGAACTGCATGCAGAGGATACGTTGAAGGTGGGTGATGGGCTTTGCGACACCGCTGTTGTCAACTACGTCACTAGTGAAATCCCTAAGGTAATTAATACCATTGAGGATTGGGGGTTTAAGTTTGACCCTGACTTAAGGCTTGAGGGTGGGCACTCCAGGAGGAGGGTTCTGCATAGGCTTGATGAGACAGGCAGGGAATTGTCAACCTTCCTGCTTAACCTGGCTATTAAGGAGGGGATCCCAATCGTTGAGGATGAGCTCATAGCCATTAAGGTTAGGGATAATGAGGTAATGGGCTTTGTAACTAAGGCTAGGGGTGAGGTTAGTGATGTTGATAAGCTTGTATTGGCCACGGGGGGTTATGCGTATCTATGGGAGTACTCATCAAACCCACCCACCAATATGGGTGACGGTGTGGCTATAGCCTTTAGGGCTGGCGCATACGTATCGGACATGGAGTTTGTGCAGTTCCACCCAACGGTTACCATAGCTGATGGTGATGTTTTTCTACTAACCGAGACACTCAGAGGTGAGGGTGCTAGGCTGGTTAATAACCTTGGCGAGAGGTTTGCGTTTAAGTACGATGAGAGAGGTGAGTTGGCTCCAAGGGATATTTTAGCGAGGGCAATATACATGGAGTACCTGAAGGGTAACAGCGTGTTTCTGGATTTAACCAATGTCAAGGACCTTGAGTCTAGGTTCCCGTCGGTAGCTAGCTTCCTAAGTAGGCATGGGTTAAGGAGGGATAAAGTCCCCGTATTCCCAGCAGCTCACTTCACCGTAGGGGGTGTGAGGGTTAATACCAGGGGTGAGTCAAGTGTGAGGAACCTTTACGCCATAGGTGAGGTTGCCGACACCGGCCTACACGGGGCTAATAGGCTTGCCAGTAACTCACTTGCCGAGGCCCTTGTATTTGGTGTAAATCTTCCACAATACATTGATGAATGGGTGGGCTTCGTACCAAGTGATGGCATTGTTGAGGCAGTTAAGATTAATGGGAATGGAGAGTTGAGCATTGGTGAAATTAGGAGGATTAATTGGCTTAGGTTGGGCATAGTTAGGGATGGTGAAGGTTTAGCCGATGCAGTAAAGAAGTATGAGAAGGTTAACATGCATGCCCTGGGTGAGGATTGGTCAAACGCAGCCTTGGTATCTTACCTAACAGCTAAGGCTGCTTTAACCAGGTGTGAGAGTAGGGGGAGCCATTACAGGGTTGATTGCCCATTTAAATCGAATAACTGGGCTGGGAGGCGGGTGTATTTGGTAATGGCTAGGTGATTTACAGGATCATTCAACTCCTTAAATTGAATTAATCTTCCTCTCAATCCTGCTGAGTAACTTGGCTATAATACCCTTGGCCAATTCATCATCAATAACCCTACCCGTACTATCACTGCATGAATTGGCGCACCAATACTCATAGGTGAGTAGTGCCAATGCCGTTAACTCCATGAGCTCCGGGTCTACGCTCCTCAGCATCTCGGAAACCCTCATCATTAACTTAATTGGCATTGTTGCAATAATGAACTCACTGGCATCAACCTCAATACTCTCACTAACCCTCCTAACCCCATTAATCCTTATTAGGTTTGCGTTAAGGCTTGCGATGTAGGATAAGTAGGCTCTCCAAGCTTGAATAACCTTAACCGCGGCGCCTCTAAGCAGGCCTGATTTCAAGAGAATCTTAGCCAATTCTAACTCAGCTTTACATTCAATTAACTTAGCTTCACCAATTTCATTTACATCTAGATGTATTCGCATAAGTTAATGCAGCGTAGTAGTATAAATACCTAACTCTGGGATGATTACTCGTCTTACCGTAGCCTAGGCATTATCTATATAGTATATATTTATTGTTGGGGTATATTTATAGGATCCACCCAATAAACCAATAAGCTATATAAACCCTAACCTGGGTGATGCACCCGAGGTGAGAAGAATGAGCATAAGGGGTGTAGTAAATGCTATGGGTACCGCGTTTAGGATAAGGAGAGGCCTAGTAATGGCTAGTACAGTGAATGCACAGCATACCGATGAATACGACGCAGTAGCAAGGAATCAGGAGTTCGATAATGTAATAATAATACCGAACCTAAATGAACCAATAACACTAATATACGATAGGAGAAATAGGATGTATAAACTGGCGTAATTAAATTAAAATCCCTTTTTAATAATGCAGGTAAATGATCAGGGTTATTATTGAGAAGTTAAAGCTAACTCTAGAATCATCTTCAAATGATCATTATACATGCTCACCGTCTACTCCTAAGATAAAGATAACTCATCTGAAGAAATAATTAAGTGATGTTTAGAGCTGCATTAATACGGTGGATACTTATTCATTATGTTCCTGAGCCTTTCAACCACCAGTTCCGTCTCATCCTTACTTAACGTGTGCGTACTTATGCATAGGTGGCCGTCGCATTCACATAGGTATATGGGTGGATCACCCCTCTTCAAAAGTTCTATGTAAAGCCTCACGCGGTCCCTGGGTAACTCAATCTCAACTTTAGGCACCACGACGGGCCTCACACGTTCATTAGGGGCATTAACCCTCTTCCTAACCTGTAACTTAGGTAATGTGGACTTCAATTCGCTTATTATGTAATCCGCCAGTTCATTCATTACCCTTAACCTCTCCTCATGGTTAACCTTAACGTAGTTCTCCAGTGCGGCGACGAATGCGACAATATCCTCCTTACTGATCTTCATCGCCCTACCTATGAATACCCTGACCTGCCCATTAACGTTGATATAGCTGAATGGGCCCAGTAGCCTACATGCCTCAAGTAGCTTAAGGTTATTGACTAATATTAACCCAGTGTCGTTTGGTGCGCCAATATCCTTACCGCCGCTGAACACTACCAAGTCAGCCCCCATTTTAATGAACCTAGTCAGGTTGGTTACTGGTGGTAGCTCAGCGGCTGCGTCGACAATAACAGGTACGCCGTGGTCGTGGGCTATCTCAATAACCCTACTGAGGGGTAATTCACCCTCCTGTGGTTCATACTGGAAGTGCACTACCGCAGCTACCTTTTCACTCATGGCGTTTTTAATATCATCCTCAGTGACCCCGCCTGGAGATCCCACGACTTTAAGTTTACCACCTGGTATGTTGATGAAGTAGACGTATGGGTTGCCCACGGTGTGTGGGTACTGAACCACAACTTCATTCCTCATGCCCTCGGTGAACGGTAACCTACTCATCTTCTCAACATCACCACCGGTTATCGCCGAGGCAACTGCCAGCACTAGCCCAGCACCGGCACCACTTGTGATTAACGCCCCAGGTACATTGAGTAACCTGGCCACATACTCCCCAGACTTAATGAGCAGTTCATTCATGTCTACGAAGGATTCGGCCACCTCCCTCATAGCCTCTATCACCGATGGGCTAACCCTATTTCCACCAAGCACGGTTAACGTTCCACAGGCATTAACAATCCTACGCACCCCCAACCTCTCCAAGATACCCATGCGTCACGTTTAACGTAGTCTTATTTAACTATTTAATTCTATTCGAGCCGAACTGCACCACACTTTAAGGTTAGTAGGGTTTTGCATGCCTGTGATGGCGCCTAGGGCCTTGACCCCTCCTACCACCCCTCATCTCGTTCCTACCTTTACCGCTTAGATAATCCCTCACAATTTGGAGTGCCTGTTCGGGTTCGGTTACGTTGGTTAGTCTCTCGGCTAGTTCACCCTCCCCGATATACCTTAACCACTGGACTATGTGACCCTCCCTTAAATGGTATTTCACGGCCTCCTTATCAACGTTAATTAACCTTGCTAACTCTGCCTCAAGTTCGGTGACGTTATGCGCAATGCCGATTACATTATTGAATGATTTGAAGTAGAATGGCTCCTTTTCGCCTATTGGTTGATTCGGAGGCATATTAGGTTAATATCTAATGTATAGGTATTTAAACGTTGTGCTAATAATCACTAGGTGCAATGTTGCTCACTTGGCATTATGCACAGTCATGATTAACGTGTTTTTAAGTATACGGAAAAGTATAAAACTCCAAGGCCGGCACACCTAATATGCCCAGGTTCGCCATACATAATAGGGAGGATAACGTGGGTGTGGCTATTGAGGATATAAGGGCTGGGGATGAGGCTCAGGGGGTTTATATAGAGGATAGGTCTATGGGGCCTGTCATTAAGGCGCTTGAGGACATACCACTAGGCCATAAGATAGCGTTAAGGGACATTAAGGCTGGGGAGAGTGTCATTAAGTACGGTAGGGTTATTGGGGTAGCCACTAGGGATATTAAGGTTGGGGAGCATGTACATATTCATAATGTTAAATCCATAAAGTGGGGTAACTTGGCGAGGAGGTGATTGGCATGGCAGGCAAGTACCCAACAATTAAGGCTTACGTTAGGCCAGATGGTAGTGTTGGGATTAGAAACCACGTAGTGATTATCCCAGTGGATGACCTTTCTAACACAGCGGCGTTAGGAGCTGCCAAGTTAATCAGGGGTACCGTGGCTATACCACACCCCTACGGTAGGCTACAGTTCGGCAGAGACCTAAACTTGCTCTTTCACATATTATCCGGCACTGGCGCCAATCCAAACGTCTACGGTGCAATAGTGATTGGCATTGAGGATAATTGGGCTAATAAGGTGGCTGATGGCATAGCTAAGACGGGTAAGCCGGTTTACGTATTCGGCATTGAGGGTAACGGTGACTTGAGGACCATTGAAATGGCCTCCAGGAAGGCTAAGGAGCTAGTCCAAGAGGCCAGTGAGGTTCAGAGAACCGAGGTTGATTTAACCGGAATCCAGTTCAGTATTAAGTGCGGTGAGTCAGATACCACATCAGGCCTAGCCTCAAACCCTGCATTAGGCTACACAGTGGATAAGTTGGTTGACCTAGGTAACACGGTCATGTTTGGTGAAACATCTGAGTTAACAGGCGGTGAGGATATTGTGGCAGGTCGCATAAGCGATCCGGCATTGAGGAACAAGTTCATGAGGATATACAACGAGTACGTTAGCATAATTGAGAGTGAAGGGGTTGATCTACTCGGTTCACAACCCACGGAGGGCAACATCAAGGGTGGGTTGTCGACAATAGAGGAGAAGGCCCTCGGCAACATCCAGAAGCTGGGCACAAGGCCAATAACCTGCGTAGCCGATTACCTAGATCCTGTGCCAAGGAATGCAGGATTATGCTTCGTGAACACCTCATCAGCGGCAGCTGAGGCTATTACGCTATTCGCCGCTAAGGGATCTGTGCTGCACTTCTTCACCACGGGCCAGGGAAACCTAGTGGGTCACCCAGTAATACCAGTCATCAAAATTTCCGCCAACCCCAAGACCATTAAGGCGATGAGCGAGCACATTGATGTTGATGTTTCAGATCTACTGGAGCTTAAGGTTAGCCTAACTGAGGCTGGTGAGAGGATCTTCAACTACGCCCTGAGGGTCATGAATGGTAGGTTAACCGCGGCTGAAGTTCTTCAACACGATGAATTCTCGCCAATAAAGCTTTACATAAGTGCGTGATTAAAAATGCCCATTATTAGGGATGTAAAATCCATACCCATTTCCATACCTTACGTTGATGATCCACCCACGGTATTCAGGGATTCCTGGGGTGTGCAACTCTATGTGAAGGTTTCCCTTGGTGACGTTGCTGGTTGGGGTGAGGTGCTGGTTTACGGTAGCGGCATAGTTGACGCCTATATAGGGGTGATTAATGATGTAATAGCGCCGGCAGTAATCAATGAGGGGGTCAATGGCATTAATGATATTGAAAGGCTTGTTAATGGGCTCGAGAAGCTGTTGTTCACAGGTGGCCTTTGCGGCGTCATTACTGGAGCCATTGGTGGCTTTGAGATGGCGCTGTGGGATGCCTTGGGTAAGTACTTGGGCAAATCAATTAGTGAATTGCTTGGCGCCAGGGTTAGGGATAAAGTTCCTGTCTACGCGAGCTTCCCAAGGTACTCAAGCGTGGATTATGTTATTAGGGCTGTGGGTAAGGCATTGGATAGCGGCTTCACAATGGTCAAGTTGCACCAACACCCGGACGACGCAATCGATGCCATTAGGGCTGTTAGAGAGAGGTTTGGTTATGACTTAAAGGTTGCCTTAGACATAAATGCAGCATTCAATGACCCCCAAAGGGCGCTTGATTTCTTAAGTAAGGTGCATAGGTATGAACCATACTGGGTTGAGGAACCAACATGGCCCCCAAATGACTATGAGCTACTTGGTATAGTCGCTGATAAATCACCAGTACCCATAGCTGCTGGGGAGAATGAGTACTACGTGAATAGGTTTAAGGAATTAGCTAGGTTAGGCCTTGCCTATGTCCAACCTGACATATCGAAGGTTGGTGGGTTAACTAGGTTTATTGAGATTATTAAGGCAATCAATGAATTGGGGAGACCCGCGGCACCACACCATAGACCCCATAAATCAATACTAACCCACACGTACACACTACACGTTGCCTCCGTAATCGATGGCATAGCCCTTGTGGAGTGGCCATTAGTATGGATTAATGAAATCTATGATGAGGAAATCACCGTGAAAAATGGAGAAATAGACATAACAAACCTTGTAAAGAAGGAAGGCGTGGGCCTCGGTATAAGGGAGGAAATGCTGGGCAAGTACCCGTACGAGAGGAAATACACACCGCTGATCTTCCACTAATCCTACCGGTGTTAAAAACCTCAACATCATTACTAAACACCTACCCAGTCAAAGTAACATTCCCACAACACAGGGGCGGCATCCGCAAAAACAGCCGTTGAGAAGTAGATGGCGGGGAGCCCATGAACTACTGAGGAACGGTTTAGTGATCTTGAACACTAACGCTTAAATTCCACCACCTACCGTCTCTCCGGAGACGGTAGAGACTTGATATCTCCACCGTCTCCTTCTCGACGGTCTCCCTGGGGCCGCTCACCGCAGCAGCTCCCCAACGGTCACCCGCGGCTCCCAGCCTCTGCGGATCTCGGGACCCCAGGGGCACTAATAAAGGCGCTAAGGTTAGGTTAAAAACCTAACTGGAGATTAACCATCAACGAAAAATAAACACTACAAAAGATTATAAAAACCGAAACAGCCCCAACGTTGATGATTAATGCAACATATGACTACGCCCTTGGCCTAGTCCTCGGCCTATCATTGGCTGTACCACCAGGCCCAATGAACGCCCTAATAGCCTCGGAGGCATTGAAGTCACCTATACATGGTACTGCCGTTGGGGCTGGGGCTATGTCCGCAGATGCTACATTAATGGTAATCACCTACTTCCTATACCAACTAATTAAGCCTTACTCAAGGTACATGTACTTCATAGGTGGTGGGGTCATGGTTTACCTAGCCCTATTAATGCTCAAGCCAAGGACTAATACACGTGTCAACAGGATTAGTGGCTTGGGTGGATTACTTAAGAATTATGCTAAGGGCTATGCCTTAGGTTTAACCAACCCCTACCAAGTTAGTTGGTGGTTGTCGGCGGGTTTAACACTAATGTCAATAATGGGTCTCATGAGCGTTGCCGGTTTATTCACGGGGATACTGTCCTGGATATTAACGTACCCACTGGCTATACATGCAGGTAAGAGGTACCTTGGGGGTAAGTATGAGTACGCCGTTAACTTGGCATCAACCATTGCAATAATGGGTTTTGCGGCCTACTTCATTTACATGAGTTTAAACTTACTTACCAATACCGTGCTGCCTTAGCACTCTCTCAGCCTCATCCCTATACGGAATCATCCAATCAAGCCCTAGGTCCCTCAGGTATTCGTGGCTTGGCAGCCCAGTTTCAGGGTTCCAGCCCCTTAACCTGTAGAATTCCTTAACAGCCTCCTCAATCTCTTCCCTCTTGAACCTCGGACCCTGCTCATCAACAATCATCTTCCTCGGGACTTGGCTCCAAACGTCAATGTAACCGAGGAGTATGTGCCATATCCTAGCTATTGTGTCAATCCTGGTGCTAACCCTTAAGAGGTAATTGCCATCAATGTTCTTACCCGTGGCCAGGTTATACAACTTAACCATGTCATCCACTGAGTATGGGTTGAACACACATAGGCCCAGTGAATCCATTGCCACCTTCCTATCCCTATCCCTAATCATTGACTCGACAGTATCCTTAAGTGGGGTATCTGGGTCATGCATCTGCGGCCAACCCCTCAGGTGGCTACCCCCAACATCAGCCGTTAGGTAGGATATTACAAGGCCCCTTAATGGGCCATTCGGGTACCATGCAGGTAGGGCTATCTTCTTGAAGTGAACGGCGTACTCAGCCCCCTTGCTGAGGATCTCGGCTGCATCGGCGACGCCCTGGGCCAGCACCTTGCCAAGTCCCCTCTGGTAGGCTATGTCCTCAATCATCTTAACCAGGGCCTCTCCATTACCGAACCTCAACTCTAAGCCTTCGGTATCCTGCTTAGTTATGAGGCCCTTCTCGTAGAGCTCCATTGCCCACCCAATCACGTTGCCAACCCCTATCGCATCTAGCCCTAGGTCATTGGCGAGCCTATTAGCCTTAAGGAAGTACCTCTCATCGAAGACTCCGGTGGCTGAGCCTATTAGGCCTAACGTCTCGTACTCAGGCTTGATGAAGTCCTCCTCCCCAGGTACCCTAAACCACCTTGAACATTTGATTGGGCATAGGGCCCCAACGATCTTAATGGGCTTCTGGGGGAAATTAACCTCAAGTCCAAGCTCCTTGAAGTGTGCCCCACTTAACCTGCGGGCTAAATCCTCCTCAAGCTTAGGCCTGCCGTAGTTGAAGGCTGGTGATGTGCCTATTGAGCCACTGTACATTAGGCCATTGGTTGTGCCAAACTCCCTGGACTCGGAGGTATTGGGTGAGGTCTGGAACCTCCTGTATATCTCTAGCGCCGCATCTAGGAAGCCCCTTGGGTCGGCTACCTTAATGTCAGGCACGCCGTGAGCAGCAATGGCCTTAAGCTTCTTACTGCCGAACACAGCCCCAAGTCCACCCCTTCCACCAGCCCTCTCACCCTCAACCATTATGTTGGATATCTTAACCAGGTTCTCCCCCGCCGGCCCAATCACCATGACTGAGGCTGCCCTATTAGTCTCCTCCCTAACGGTCTTAGTTGCCTCCCTGGTTGTCATGCCCCAGATCCTGGAGGCATCCCTAACCTCAACCCTACCCTTGTTAACCCACAGGTAAACTGGGCTACTTGACGCACCCTCGATTATCAATGCATCAAAACCAGCACCCCTAAGCATGTATGAGAACCACTCACCAACGCTCGTATCGTGGATTAACCCGCTTAACGGACTCACCGCACCTACAATGGTCTTTGCTGAAGCTGGGGCTAGACCGGCTAATGCGCCTGCAGCCACAACTATCTTGTTTTCACTTGACAGTGGATTTGTCCCCGGCTTAACCTCCCTTGACAATATGCCGTAGACGAACCCCTTACCCCCTATGAAGAGGTTTATTAGCCAGTTGGGGGTTTCCTCAATGGTAACTTTACCCGTGGTTAAGTTAACCCTGGCTATCTTACCTGTATAGCTGAACATGAAGCTAGGTGGGCAGCTATTTGGTTAATAAATGTTTCTGGGATGGCGATTAGCCTTTACGCCCATCACGGCTTAGGGTGCAAGGTTTAAATAAGCTTAATAAATGTAGGGGTGTGTTTAGGGTAATTACCGTTGAGGACTACATTAGGGTTCCCCCGTCGGCCTTCAGTGAACCCATTGAGAAGATAGCCTACGATCAGTTGAGGACCAGTTATGAGGGTAGGGTGGATAGGGAGCTGGGCGTCTTCATAACTGTGTTTGATATTAAGGTTGATAAGAGGGGCGTGATAGTGTATGGTGATGGGGCAACATACCACAAGGTCTCCTTCAAGGCGTTAGTCTTCGTGCCACTGATCAACGAGGTGGTTGAGGGTGATGTGGTTGATGTTAAGGAGTATGGAGCACATGTCAGGGTTGGGGCCTTAACGGCTTTTGTGCATAGGTCGCAGGTTATGGATGAGAACGTTGTCCTTTTCGATAGGCAGAGTGGTGTCTTCATGGGTGAGAAGAATAGGCAGAAGAGGGTTGGGAGGGGAGATGTGGTTAGGGCTAGGATAGTCGGCGTTAGCTACGTGTCCACGGCCAATGGGGTCAGGTTAAACGTGTCAATGACGATGAGGCAGCCCTTCCTAGGTAAGTTGGAGTGGATTGAGGAGTCACTTAAGGCTAAGAAGAAGCCCCAGGCTAAGCCGGGGCAGCAGTAAGGCTGTGATGCGTTATCAATGCATTGCACAATTAAATGCTCCTTATCTTTAAAATTCAAACACGGTTTTCACAGGCTACTCAACCTCCCTACCCAGCAGGCTCCTAGCCACTATAAGCCTCATTATGTTTTGGGTACCCTCAGCGCCGACATAGTAGCTCAACACCCCAAGTAGTGCCCTCATTACCGGAGTCTCCTTGAAGTAGCTGACACCACCGAACCACTTCACCGCCTCGAGACCAGTCTCCACTGCTAACTCCACGGTAAGCATCTTGGCCATGGCGCTTGCATTGGCTACATCCATTATTGAGACCGAGCCCTCACCCCTATAGAACCTGTCCACCAGCCAGGCTGCCTTGTAGACCATCAGCCTAGCGGCCTCAAGTCTAGCGCTTAGTTCGGCGTACTTAAAGCTGACTGACTGGTATGAGGATATTGGTTTACCGAACACTACCCTACCCCTAATCCACTCTCTACTCTGCTCAAGCATCCAACGTGCGGCCCCAATGGCCGCTGCGCCGATTAGTATCCTGGCTACATTGAAGCCCTCCATGACCACCTTGAAGCCTCCATTAACATCGCCCAGGACGAAGTCTGGGTCGACTGGGGCGTTGTTAAGCCTCAGGTAACTGGTGGGTATGCCCCTCCTACCCCACTCCTCATAATCCCTAGTCTCAAAGCCCGTATTCACCGTTCCATTCCTCTTAACCATGAACAGCATCGTTGTTATTGACCTATGCTTAGCCTCAACAGGCCCAGTCCTGGTCACGGTTACGAAGCCCCCACCGTAGGGTAAGGCGAGGGCTATTGATACGCCAGTCACCATGTTCTTCTCACCAGTCAATAACCACCTACCATCCACAAGCCTAGCCTCAGTCCTCTCACCAGCCACATCACTACCCCCCTGGGGTTCCGTGGAGGCTATGCCTACCCAAGCCTCCCCCGTTGTAAGTCTCGGTAGAACCTCCTCCTTGACGCTTTCCCTGGCGTACCTCTGCACTATGAATGGCCACGCAGCCTCCAGGAGGAAGTAGACTGGTACTGCTAGGCTTGGGTCTGCGTATGCCAACTCCTCGGCGGCTATGGAGGCCATTAGGAATGTTCCATCTGGGCCGCCATACCTTGAGCTTAGGGTTAACCCAACCAAGCCATGCTCAGCCAGCTTAGAGGCAACCTCAAGTATAGGGTACTTACCCTCATCCAACTCAACCCAATGCGGCTTAACGTAACGCTCACCAACCTCCCTGACCGAATCCCTAAACAGGGCCTCCTCCCTACTCAACTCGAAGTCCATTGTAGGCTAGCCGGATTGGGTAATAAAAGTATAGTAGCCCACGGCGACGTGGATAGCATGCAGCTACTCCCCCGTAAACCTGGGCCTCCTCTTCTCCAGGAATGCCCCTACACCCTCCTGAGCATCCTTAGTGGATATAGCTACCCCGAACAGTGATGCCTCATTATTAAGGGCGCTCCATATGGGTGACTCGGCGCCGTAGTTAATGGCGTACTTAGCCAACATAAGCGCCAGCGGCGGCTTAGAGGCCAGTTCATTGACCCACCTCCTAACCTCATACTCAAGGGTGTGCCTAGGTACAACCCTATTAACAACCCCATACTCAAGGGCCCTCCTGGCGCCTATCTGAATACCCATCAGTATCATCTCCTTGCTGACGCCTGGGCCGGCTAACCTAGTCAACCTCTGCGTACCCCCAGCGCCCGGTATTAGGCCTAGGTTAACCTCGGGTTGCCCAATTACTACATCATCTGAGGCTATCCTGAGGTCGCAGGCCATGGCCAACTCCAGGCCACCACCTAGGGTGTAGCCGTTTAACGCCGCTATCACGGGTTTAGTGTAGTACTCGATCTCCAGGGTCATGGAATGGTAATGCCTCATCGCCTTGAACATCTGCATTGGTGATGCACCACGGAACTGGTTCACGTCAGCACCGGCGGAGAAGGCCCTGCCACTACCTGTTATGACCACGACCCTAACCCTCGGATCCTCCTCAACGGTCCTAAGGGCGTTCACTATTTCATCAGCCATCCTGGGTGTTAGCGTGTTGAGCTTGTCAGGCTTATTGAGCACAATCCAGGCTGCCGGTGGGTCAATCCTTAGGACAATTTCCTCAAGCCTCCTCTCCTCAACCTCAGGGTAATCCCTAAACCCCCTCCCAACCCTCCTACCCAACCTACCCGACTTAACATAGTCTAAAAGCAACTGGTCAGGTTCATACTCACCCCAACCACTGACCTCCCTAAGGTTGTTTAAGGCGTCGACAATGTTATCAATACCTGCCTCATCGGCGAAGTCCGATAGGCCCCATGGGTAGTTGAGACCCAGCTTCACCGCCTTATCCACATCATCCACCGTGGCAACACCCTCCCTAATTAACCAAGCCAACTCGTTAATGGCTGGCGCCATTAGCCTAACTGGGTCCAGGTCAAGGCCCTGGTCCGGCATCATCCTTGGCCTTGAGTACTGCCCTGGGGCAGGGTACTTATAGAAGCCCTCAGCCGACTTAACGCCAAGCCTTCCCCTGTTAACAAGGTCCTCTAATAATGGGCATGGGTGCGCCTTAAACCCCCTCTCAATCATTGACTTAACTATGAATAGGCTTGTGTCTAGGCCTATGTAGTCGAGGAGCTCGAAGGGGCCCATGGGTAGGCCGAGCACGTTCCTAGCCATGGCATCCAAGTCAACAACCTTAACACCCTCCTGGTTCACCTCCCTACAGGCCTCGAGGATTACCCTGAATAGGACCCTGTTAACTATGAAGCCGGGCACATCCCTACTAACAACCACTGGTTCCTTGCCAAGAGCCTTAACAAGTTGAACCACGGTGTTAACCGTCTCATCGCTGGTGTACCTACCCCTCACCACCTCGACAAGCTTCATCAACGGTGGTGGATTCATGAAGTGCATGCCAATGAACCTACTCTCCCTATTGGTAGCCTCAGAGAGTTCGGTTATGGGTATTGTGCTCGTGTTTGAGGCGAATATGGCGTGGGGTGGGGCATGCTCATCAGCCTCCCTAAAAACCCTCCTCTTCAACTCCGCATTCTCCGGAACGGCCTCAACAAGCAGATCAACATCACTAACTGCCGCGGCTAGGTTAGTTGTCGTGGTTACCCTAGCCATTATGGAGTTGACACCCTCCCTCAACTCACCCCTCTTACCCAACCGTTCAAGGCTATCCCTAATTCTACTAAGCGCATTCTTAAGTATCTCATCGGATATGTCCATGAGCCTAACCTCAAAACCAGCCATCGCAAAGACCTCAGCAATCCCATGACCCATGGTACCCGCGCCCAACACCGCAACCCTCCTAATGGAAACACTCATGGGTGGGTAACTACAGCTTTATAGCTATTTAAACATTACAGAGACTATAGCCCACCTACATTACATACCACCACGAATTAATACGAACCATTTGAACCGGTGATAAAACAAACAATAAATCTCGCTCTTTATGGCTGAGTTACCCCACTGTGTAGGTTTAATTGGCAGTGGATTTTATAACTAACACTAGGCAGGGTATTCAGTAGCCCCAAAGAGGGCAACAACCAAGACTCCCACGGTGAAAAACCCCACCTTACAGGGTGGGGAAGGGGTTATAACCAATTTAACGATACTGGTGGTAACATAGTACTTGATAGAGGAATTGTAACTGGTATTTCAGGGGAGTTAACATTCACTGTTTTCAGATGAATCTTCTGTACAGGTTACCGTACTTGCCTATGAAGCCCCTTATCTTAACCTCATAGCCGCACCTGGGGCACTTTAAACCATTAAACCTAACGTCAATGACCCTATCCCCAGACCTCTTGATAAGCACCGCGCTGCACCTAGGGCAGTATGTGTGTTGGCCTGGGTGGCTAGGCACATTACCTGTGTATACGTCGAGTTCCCTCCTAGCCCTCCTCCATATGTTATCACCAAGCTTAATGTAGAGTGGGCTCTCCTTGACGTTAGGTAGTTTAAGCAGACCCTTGCCTACTTCATAGGTCCTTAATGTCCATGAGTATACCGGCATTACGCATTAAGGCGAGCCGCTGAGCCTATAAACCATACCCACTGCACCTATTGCCTAACATTACCTCCACTTTAAAAAGGTGGAGACTCACCTATACCTGATGGGTTACGTTTAGGTAATGGCAAGGGTAGGTAGTGAGGATGCGTCAAGGGTTATTGAGGTTAAGGCTCTTATGGACACTGAAGCAACTTTAACGGTGGTTGAGACTGGTGTAGGGGTAGTTGAGGTTGATGGATCCAGAGCATTTATTGATGTTGAGGGTAAGTCTGAGATCGTACCCGTGGTGATCTTTGATATATTGATAAAAGGTCCTCGTAGGCGTGACAACGCTTGAGGTCCTTAAGCTTAAGATGGATCCGGTTACCGGTAGGCTTAGGGGGAGGAGACTCCTCCTCTACTAGGCAGCCAAATCCCAGTATGGTTAAGCTGATGGGGTAATTCATGCATGGGATGGCGTATTCACTGCTAGGAACTTTAAGCCATGTATGGCGGTTGGCTACTTAACCTGTTGGCCAAACATAGCCTTAACCATGGGGTCCACTACCTCGTAGACACCATGGCTACTTCTCCTTACCACGCCGAGCTTAACCAGGTTGTTTAGGGATCTACTCACCTCCGTGGGTTGAACATACCTACCAAGCCTAGTGGAGACGTAATCCCTAACCTCACTAAACCTGGACCTACCTCTGGCGAGGGCCTCGAGGATGAGTTCGTAATACCTAGATCTGCCCAGGAGGGATTTCAACTCATTATCGATTAGTGCAAGGGCCTCGTTGTAGATCTCCACTGGTTTAACGCCCTTGATGGCTCTCATGTAGCCGTAGTACGTTAGCCAACCAACAACACCGTCAAGCCTATCAACAACTTCTGCGATCTCATCCTCACCAACATCAACACCGCACTGCCTAAAGCCAAGTCTCAAAAACTCCATGGACCTGTTCCTATCGAAGGGCTTGAGGGTTAACTCATCCATAACCCTACCGTACAACGGTGACCTTGGGTTATTAAAGCCTATGAAATCGTGGAGGAGACCAACCTCGGAACCAGTTAAGATGACCTTTATGTTGCTTAGGTTATCATAGACGTAGGCTAGCACGAGAGCCATGTTCACCTTACCATGGCCCCTAAGTAACCTAAGCCACTGAGCCTCATCAATAGCTAGAACGAACTTATCCACATTATCCGAAATCTTACCTAGCAGATCGGTTAGATGGACTCTATTCCACTCAACATCAATGGAGAAATCAACACCACTACCAAAAACATGAACACCACGCAAAGACCTAGCAACCCTACGCAAAACACCCTCAAGCCTAAACCTAACCCCAACCTCACCCAAACACCTAGAAATTAACCCATACAGCCTTCTAACCGATAAATCACCTTCAAGACCCTTAGCATCAATGTAGCAGTATGGAATGTCAGACTCATTGAGGGCAGCCTTAAGCACTGAGGTTTTGCCAATACGCCTAATGCCGTAAATCACCAACAACCTAGATGGACCCTTAAGGAAACGATCCACCTCACCTAACTCCTCATCCCTTCCAAACAAATCAGCCCTACTCTCCTTCGGACCCGGATCGAAGAGCATTAATTCACACCCCTGTTAATTATTAACACCCCTGTTAATAAACTCACTCCCATACCAGTCAAGCCTAAGATATAAAAGAACCAACCCTGCTCTATTTTGGAGATTGGGCTCTCTTGAGCTAGGTGGTTTCTCTATTTCTTTGCTTGGATTTATGGGATTGTTAATGAACAACTCCTAAAGGCGCCTCTAAGATTTAAAACTCCCCATGATGATTGAGGTACGTGGCTCTAACCCATACACCTCCATGGCTGGACACCTCACAGTACATAAAGCTTAGGCTTGAGGAGGCTGTGCAGGAGGCGGAGCTAGCCCTCAAATTCCTTGATCAAGGTCTTCATAGGAATGCCTCGGGGAAAGTCTTTCAAGCCTGGAAGGCCATGATATCGGCTGCCGCGGCGAAGAACAGGGAATTAATCGCTAGGCATTATACGGGCATGGTTAGGGATAGGACTGGTAAGGTTAGGTCTAGGGCAGACCTCATAATAGCACTAATGCCAACCACTAGGCTAAGGGAAGTGGCGTCGATGCTTGAGGAAGTTTACGGTAAGGAATTAATTCACCTAACAGACATGGCATTAAACCTACACGAATTCCAATACAACGGCCTAGACCCAGAGGGCATAGTGAGCCGATACACGAACCTAAACGATGTGGAGAAGGACGTAAAGTACCTGGCCGAGAAGACAATCGAGTGGGTAAAACGCCTAAGCCAGGCATAATGGCGCCGCATGAAACGGGCTTTATGGCAAAAATAAATTAATTCACTACACTCAAGGAATAATTTAGCAGTAAGAAGGTAATTTAGTAATAACAATGGGTGTATTCACAGTTAAGGCAGCATCGCTTCGAGACACCTGCACCAAATTAATAAAATTAACGACAAGGCTCGCCGCCTCCAGAGAGACGGTGAGGTTTTAGGTTGATGTTTCTTAGTTTAAGAGGGTAGGCTAGCTTCTTAGCCTTCTATTAAGGTGTTAGGTAGTATATTGTTTTGAATGATGCTACCTAACACCTCAATAATTTAGCGCGGAATGATAAGCACTTAACACATTCCCTGCTCACACTAAGGCCCCAGCATGAATTCCAGGGAATATGCAACATACCCTACGAAATTAGGTGTTAGGTAGCATCATTCAAAACAATATACTACCTAACACCATGGCCTTTAAGAATGAGACTGAGGATGACTGTGGGGTTGATTGCATTGATGAGTAGTTGATTGGCTAGTCTTTATAGTGTTTAAATTTAGAATGGTCTCCTCATTGATGTTACCGGTATACTTTATGGATAAATATATAATATGGTGGTGATATACATACATTATATAATAGGTTATATTTAAAAATATGCAATATGGCCACGCCGTATGGATGTGGTGGTTCTTGTAAAGCTGGCTCTGGATACTGGGCAGTTGAGGGTTAGTGAGGGTAAGGTTGACGTTGAGTCGACGCCGCTTAAGGTGAGTGACATTGATAGGAATGCCGTTGAGGAGGCTGTTAGGGTTAGGGAGAGGGTTGGTGGCTTAGTTCACGTGGTCTCGATCCTTAAGTATGGTCCCATTCAGAGGAGGTTGCAGGAGGCTGAGGGGCTCCTTAGGGAGGTGTTGGCAATGGGGGCTGACGACGCGTACCTAGTGGCTGATGAAGCCTTAATCGGCAGTGACCAGTCGGTGACAGCTAAGGTGATAGCATCCATCATAAGGCGGTTGGGCAAATACGACCTTGTCATTGCAGGTGAGGCCACTGTGGATGGCTACACTGGGCAGGTTGGCCCCAGGGTTGCGGCTGAGTTAGGCATACCCGTGGTCACCTACGTTAGGGAGTTGAGGATTGAGGGCAGTAGGGTTGTGGCTAAGAGGGACCTTGAGGATGCTGTGCAAACTGTGGAAACCCCCCTACCAGCCCTAGTCACTGTTACGAGGGAGATTAACACACCCAGGATACCGACACTACTCCAGATTAGGGCAGCCGTGAGGAAGCCCATAGGTAAGCTAACCCTAGCCGACCTAGGCTTAACATTGAAGCCTACTATTAAGGTTGAGTCAGCGGTGCCAATGCAGGTTAAGAGGAGGGGTGTGGTAATCAGGGAGGGGACTGTTGACGAGAAAGCGGATAGGCTTGTGCAGGCTTTAATCCAGGAGGGGCTTTTGACACCTAGGTGATGGCCATGGGGGTGCTCGTGGTTGGCTCCATAGGCGACATTGGCCTAGTGGGCCTGGCGCAGAGGTTTAGGGGGCAGGATGTGCATTACCTACTCACTGGGCAGGGTGATGTGGTGCAGTTGGGTAGGTATGGCGTATCCAGGGTTTACCAATTAACCACCGGCATCGATGAATATTCATTCTCCGAAACCCTGACAGACCTAGTCAATAGGGGGAGCTACTCCATCATCATCACGCCTGTGAATAGGTTTTACAGGACGGCTGTGCCCATGGCTGCGCAGAGGTTATCGGCACCCCTCCTAACTGACGTGATAGATGTTAAGCCAATTGACAATGAACTTGAGGTGGTGTTAAACAGTTTTGGTAATAGGGCGCAGGTTACGGTTAAGGTGACCGGTAGGGTATTACTAATGGCACCGCCCGCCAGGTTTAAGCCAAGTGAGAACCCTGTCAACGCATCAATTGAGCCACTCCAGCCTAGGGTGGTTAATGTGGTTAAAGTCGTTTCAACGGAGGGTAAGGCTAAGGGTGGGGTTAGGATTGAGGATGCCGAGCTCATAGTGGCCGTTGGTAGGGGGTTTAGGAGACGGGAGGATTTGAAACTAGCCTTCGAGCTCGCCGAGGTCCTGGGGGCTGAGGTGGGTTGCTCAAGGCCCATAGCCGCTGACCTTAAGTGGCTTAGTGAGGATCATTGGATTGGGTTAAGTGGACGTAGGGTTAGGCCAAGGTTATACATAGCCATTGGCATAAGCGGACAGCCTCAGCACCTTGCAGGCATGATGGAATCCAGGACCGTGGTGGTCATTAACAACGACCCAAATGCCCCCTTCTTCAGGAACTGCGACTACGGTGTTGTGGAGGACCTCTACAGCTTCATCCCGGTCTTAACCAGGAGGCTGAGGGACATTTTGAAGAGGTGAATTGCAGAGGTGCTTAAGGGTGATTAACCAAGGGTTGTTATTGGCATACATCCTATACGCAGCCAACGTCGGTTTAATAGTGTTGATAATCACTAGGCTAGTTAAGGAGGCCTTAGGTAGTGGTGCGCCAATAAGCGTGAATAGGTTCACTAGGTTTATTACGCATGAGGTTAAGAGCATTAGGAAGAGCGTTGTTGGGGCTATGCACCTAGCCATCCTAGGCGCAGTATCCTTGTCAATACTCTACACGTTAATATACCCCTGGGTTTACCGGAGCCAACTAGCCCACTACATCATGTTCGGGGTAGCGTCGCCATTAATAGTGGGTCTCATTGGCGCCTTTGCGTGGAGGGTTCAGGTCCTGGCCAGGTCCCTTAGGGTTCACGGGAAGCTTAACGTTAGCGGTGAGTTTAGGGGTAGGTCGATTAGGCTTCAGGGCGTTTTAATGGGCGTAATAGCGTTGACGGCAACCACCCTGGCCACTTCAATACTGCCTGGGTTGCTTTACCTGAACGTGAAGTTGACCGTAGCCGCCGTGGATTACATGCTTGTGGCAATCTTCTACGTAAGACCCGAGGTTAACCTGTACGCCGACTTCGACAGGGCACTCCATGATATTAGAATGCCCTTCAACATTAAGGACGTTATTGAGGGTAGGGTTGACGCATCCCAGGTGAGCATGGGGGTTAGTAGGTTAAGCGAGCTAGATAGGTATGAGACACTTAGCCTGGATGCATGTGTTGAGATAGGTGCCTGCGAGGAGTCGTGCCCAGCCACGGTGGCTGGTAGGCCACTGTCACCTAGGGTCCTTGTTAGGAAGCTAGCCATGCTCAAGGGCACCACGGGCCCTGGCTCAAACCCACTTGACGTTGTTAGTGATGATGAGCTTTGGGCCTGCACCACATGCGGCGCATGCACGTACAATTGCCCAGTGGGGGTTAGGCACGTA
This sequence comes from Caldivirga sp. MU80, assembly GCF_001663375.1. GTDB lineage: Archaea > Thermoproteota > Thermoprotei > Thermoproteales > Thermocladiaceae > Caldivirga. The sequence continues at coordinate 6,726 of NZ_LCTF01000006.1, read as the reverse complement.
GACATAATAATCGACCTGAGGAGGAGGCTGGTTGAGCTTGGTAGGCTTGACCAGAAGAAGTCAAACCTACTACTTAACCTATCGCAGTACGGGAACACAATGGGGACACCCAATTACGGTAGGCATGAATGGTTGAGGGAGCTGGGGGTTAAGACTGTTGAGGAAAATCCAAACTTCCAGTACCTACTTTGGGTTGGCTGCATGGGTAGCTTCGATAGTAGGGCTAGGGAGATTGTGAAGGCACTAATCGAGGTCTTGAGGGAGGCTGGGCTACTGGATGAGATAGCCGTCCTGGGTGATGAGGAGACTTGCTGTGGGGACCCTGCTAGGAGACTTGGTGAGGAGGGTAGGTTCCAGGAGATTGCCCTGAGGAATATAGAACTGTTCAGGAAGTATGGGGTGAGGAGGATAATAACAATATGCCCCCATGGGTACAACACCTTCAAGAACGACTACGCCAAGGTTGACCCCTGGATGAGGGGTGTGGAGGTTTACCACCACGTGGAGTTCCTAAGGGGATTGGTGGAGAAGGGTGTTGTCAAGGTGTCAATGGGCAACATCGTGTTCACGATCCACGATCCCTGCTACCTAGCCAGGTACAATGGTGTTGTTGAGCCGCAGAGGGTTTTAATCAGCAGGATTGGTAAGTTGAGGGAAGTTAGATACCATGGAGCTCAGACGTTCTGCTGCGGTGCAGGTGGAGCCAACTACTGGTATGACGTCCCTGAGGAGAGGAGGATAAGCCACATTAGGCTTGGGCAACTCATGGAAACGGGGGCCCAGGCAATAGTAACGCTGTGCCCATTCTGCAATGCAATGCTTAACGATGCAGCCAGAGTTAAGGGTGTTGAGGGTAAGGTTAAGGTCATTGACATCGCTGAGGTGATTAGGGCTCATTTAAGGTCTTGAGTTAAATTCCCCCACAATTAGCTAGTAAAGATCCTCTTCCCTAAGCCTATAGAAGCTTATGTGAGGCTCCAATTGGTACCAATACGCCACACTGCTGTAGTCAGCCTCAACCTCATTCCACTCACCATGTGGGGTGGTGACGGTTAGCGATTCCCTGAAGGAAATTGGATCCAATATATGGAACCTGTAGGCCGCGATTTCATGGTTCTCATCACTCTTATGTATTAAACCGTGGAATGGCGCCGTGTAAGGGCCACCAGAGAAGTACCAGCCAGAAAGGAAGTAGTCTTCAGTGCCGGTTGCCTGATAGGCAACCTCACCATCAACCTCAATTCTCACGTTCCCCTCAAGGAAGCCCAAACCACCGGCTGGTGGGTTTTTAAGGCTAAGCCCCCTCATATACATGTAAACACCAACGTAATGACCCCGCCCTTTAGCCTTCAAAATCATGTAGGATTCACCTGGTTTTACCTGCCTCTCTCGCCGCCAAACTGCGTGAAGCCTACCCATTTCGGAAACATCAACCCCAGTGTAGTAACCAAATATAATAAAGACTACTAACCTCCTCTACACCTAGGTTCTCTATTTCTATCCTGGCTTTTTCAAACGGCATGGGTAGGAAACTGTAAAAGCCACCACTGCTAGCACCTAACAGTAGCGAATAGGCATTCCAATTAGGGGCACCATGAGTTGAAGTGAAGGTCCCCAATTGATGGACCCTGTGACCCTGTAGAAAGAAGTCACCGATTGGCGACTCAACGCTGGGTTCGCCTTCACCATCCCAGTACGCCCTGATTACAATGTTTCTTAGGAACCGGTGATCTTTAGCGGCTATTGTCACCCAGAGGCTTGCTACTACTCCAGGTTCATCTACCTTAAAGATTTCTAACTTGCCTCCAGGTTTAAGGGTGTAGTAGTCCCGCCATGCCTTGCCGAATTCATTCTTCAGTATACCCTTTTCCCTGAGGTGATCAACGTACCAGTTGGGTAAAGTCCCAAGTAATTCCTTAGCATCAACATCATGCGTGCTTGAGACATACCTCATTCTTATTTTAGGATCCTTTAACCTAGGTAGTTGAAGTAGCATGTGGATTCGAGGCATCGCTTACTTAAAAGTTTCACACATTTTACTAAAAACACATTTTATTAAAAAGAGAAATGCCTCAATATAACTATGAGCTAGCTCCAGAGTGGGTTGCCGTAATGTGAAACCCAAAGGTTCTTTATATCTTTAAATCACTGAGCAGTATCATTAAGGGGTGCGGTCTCAACACCACCGCCAGAAAAGCTTAAAAATTACTCATGAGGTAGAGGAGGATGTAGGCGGCCCGTAGCTCAGCGGCAGAGCACCCGGCTGTAGTCAGCCCCACGGGGGACAAACACCAAAAAATCCCCGTGGTCGGAAACCGGGGGGTCCCGGGTTCAAATCCCGGCGGGCCGACCAGCGTCAACCTTATTAAAACCAAGCCTTGATCAACTTTAATGAGGATTATAAGGCAGAGGTCGCCAGTAGTCAGTAAGCTGGTTAACTGCGGTTCAACGGCCCATGACCCGGTGGCCGTGGCCCAGGGTGCCTCAATGACAGCCCAGGACTCACTGACCATACTGGACACCTACGGCTTCGTGAATTGGCTGGGTGAGTTGGCCCTATCCTCAGTGAGGGGGTCTATGGTGGTGGCCGTGGTTGACCTGTGGGACATTAGGCCAATCTGCAGGGCAATCAGCGTCCCCTGCCTTGAACCCTGGGATGAGGATAGTCTCGGCGAGGCGTTGAGGGAGGCGTTCAGCTACAGCTCGGTCATTGAGAAGCCCTACGTGGTTAGGCTTAACCCAGTCTTGGCAAGACAACTATGCAATGCGGTAAGCGGAATAAGGACTCTTGGCGAGAGGCCCGTGTTTAACAGGAATTGGGAGTTGAGGGATAGGTGGAGACTACCTGAACAGTGGGTTAGCAGTGATGAGTGGGTTAGGCTCGCCTTAAGTAGGGCTAGGGAACATGTGAAGGGGGGTGATGTGCTCGTTGAGGGTTACCTACAAGCCGACAACTCAGCTGCCAGGAGCCTGTACGTTAACCCACTACCAGTTGATGAATTAGCCAAGGTGAGGGTTGTTGAGGAGGGTAGGCCATTCATGGTTAACCTCATTAGGGCTGTTAACCCTAATGTTGAGTTTAGGGACTCTAGGGTCAGGTACGAGGAGGTTGTTAGGGAGGCTTGGAGGCTGATAGACAATGGACCAATTGACCCAGCGGCCCCAGTTAGGTTCTGCCTACTTAAGCTTATTAGGGATGGTAAACTAGGCAACGTACCAATCATCGTGTCGTCACCATACTTAATTAGGCCCAGTGGCACCGCCATGCGCCCTGACTACAACCCAGACCCAACCTACTTCATGCCCAGGAACATTAATGACGTCGTTGATGCAACTCACGTAAACCCACTCGGCGTCTTAATGGGCATTGGCGACTACCAGTACGGCAGTAGACTCACCATCACCACCTCATGCGATCCCCTTGACGATGCAGGCCCCAACGCCGTAATAGTCGCCATGGAGGAGTGCCCACCGCCAATGGTGGTCAATGTGACCGAGGTTAGCACTGGTAGTGAGTTGAGTAGGGTTTGCCAATTGGTTAATGAGGCGTTAAGCGGGGGAAGGGTGTGGGTTAAGTTGAGTGAATCCCGGAGTGAGTTAAGGGCTAACGTTGATAAGGGTTTATGTGACCTATGTGGCGACTGCATAGCCTTGGAGTGCAGGGCGATTAAGATTGATGAGCAGGGCTACCCAAGAATAGACCCAAGCGAGTGTATCGGCTGTGGCCTATGCGTTAATGCATGCAGTAGGGGCGCAATAAGCCTTGTTAAACCAAGCCATGCGTAGCGGTAACGTTAGGAAAACTTTATATGAGTAGAATTGAGGCAAAGGGTGTAGCCGGGGTGGCCGAGCTTGGTCTAAGGCGCGGGACTGGAGATCCCGTCCCCGCAAGGGGGCCCGGGTTCAAATCCCGGCCCCGGCGCCAGCAATGAAACCTAGCGATTTCTTCTTTCTAATCTAAGTTCACCTTGTTACAGTATATTGCGAATTAACTGTGAAAATCATCAACAGCATTAGTAATGAGTAAGGGGTGAGGTTAATTAAAGCATGTTATGGCAAGGGAACCTTAGCATCGCAATGTACTATGGTATTTGAATTGATTTTAAGACTGGTATTTCCTGTAATGCCGTACATGGCAGGAAATGTCTACTTTAGAGGGGGTTGGGATTGGTCTCGTAATAACGTGAATCACAGGTTTAATAGCCTACATATTCTAAAGAATAGCAAGAAATTATGTAAAGAATGATTAACAAATGTACCGCTATGTAGTTATGGGGGCTTTAAGAATAGAGCCTCTAATGGAGCGGTGATATTGAAGGATATTAATATTAATGGTCTCAACCATTTGATGAGAATTGGGCGAAAATAGTTCGAATCATTGCTCATGGCCGTGGTACCTATGATAATATCTCTTAAATTCCCTACGGGTTTATGGAGCCGCTTGATTTTACGACACTTCTTTGGTCTCACTTCTCAGGGTGGGAAGGATTAATAAAATGGTCAAGTGTTCTTCTAATAACTGAGCTAAACAATTCATAGTCCATGTTAACGAGATCCGTGAACTCCTTACTTAATATGCGCCTTGATGTCTGACCAGTATGTATCCTGTACCTAGTTAAGACAACAGTGTCATGAAGAATTACATATCCTTGGCTAAGCGCAATGATGAAAAACATTGCATCCGAGTACAGGTTAGTCCTTTCAACAACATCCAAGTCCTTGATCAAAGGATCCCTAAGAGAGGATAGGCTTGATGTATTGTAGTACAAGGCCCAGTAATCCGCTGTTAACCAATCCAGGTAACTTAACCTCAGGTACCTATCCACACCACCCTTAACTATAACCCTATCCTTGAGTACTAGTGAGCAGTAATATGGATGCAACTCGCTGCAGCTTAACGCCCTACCTGACTCGTCAATAAATTGAAATGCATTATGATATAAGCCTAGGTCATCAACAGTGCTAAACACTCTCTCAACATCGCCCAGTTTACCTGCAAGCCACTCATCATCATCGTCGAGAAAAGCTATAACATCACCTGTTGACTCCTTAATACCAGTAGCCCACATGGGACCAACCCTATTGCTGACACGGTGAATGACGTATCCATGGGGGTTAACTAACTCCTCAACTTCACGGTCCCTATAAGACATGACTACGATAACCTCGTCAGGTCTCCTACACTGATTGACAACAGACTTAATGGCATGCTTAAGGAAGTGCACCCGGGTCTCCGTGTTACTCATAACCACGACGCTGATCCTCATATGAATCGCCACGTAATTGCAGGAGACACGCCTACATTATTTACTTTCATATGGTGAAACAAAGAAAGCTTTATAAGTGTTACTTTCATCTGCCATGCATGGCTGGTATTGCTGTAAGTACACGTAACCTGGTAAAGGTTTACGGCGGTTCTGTTAGGGCCCTCGATGATGTCTCGATAAACGTTAATCGCGGTGAAGTTTTTGCAGTACTAGGTCCTAATGGTGCAGGGAAGACAACATTAATGAGGATATTAACTACGCAGTTGAAGCCTACATCTGGGGAAGCCTATGTTCTGGGGTATAACGTTGTTAGTGAGGATGATAAAGTGAGGAAAGTCATTGGTTATGTGCCGCAGGAATTCAGCGTCTGGACCGACTTAACTGGTTATGAGAACTTGTTGATATACGCTAAGATATACGGTATACCTAGGCATGAAGTTAACGAAAGGATTAGGGAGGTCCTCGAATTCATGGATTTACTTGACTCATCAAGGAGACTTGTTGGAACATACTCTGGAGGTATGATTAGGAGACTCGAAATCGCGACAGCGCTCTTAATAGAACCTGAGGTGTTGTTTTTAGATGAACCAACGGTTGGTCTCGACCCGGCGGCTAGGAAGAATGTGTGGGATAAGCTAAAGACGTTGAATAAGGAATTAGGTGTAACAATAGTCTTCAACTCCCACTATATGGATGAGGTAGAGATGTACGCTGATAGGTTGGTAATGCTCAACAGAGGTAAGGTTGTGGCTCAGGGGACGGTTGATGAGTTAAGGAAATCCGTCGGTGGCGAGGTGGTGGAGCTTACGGTGGATGATGCTGATAGGGCTGTTCATGTAATTAATGAGATGAATGGTCTCAGGATTAATGATGTAAATACCGAAAGTGATAGAAATATTGTTAGAATAATCGTAGATAACGCCGAAGAAGCTTTACCAATAATAATTACGTCATTGAAAGACACTGGTGTAAGGATCATAAAGGTCTCCATGTCCAGGCCCACACTTGATGATGCATTCCTTAAGTACGCTGGTGGTAAAATTATGGAAGAGGGCGGATTACATGAGGCAAGAATAGTAAGAACGATGATCAAGAGGGGGTAAGTTTCATGTACTTTGTAGACGCTGTCCTTGCCTTTGTGGAGCTTGAGGCACGTAGAATCAAGTACAACATGACTGAGGTGATTACGAGGGCTGTTCAACCGATACTTTGGCTAGTGGTTTTTGGGCCAATTATGGCGAGGGTTAGGGCACTACCAACTGGCGGTATACCGTACGTAGCCTTTATAACGCCCGGTGTGATACTGCAATCAATCACCTTTGTATCTATATTTTATGGATTAACAATTGTATGGGAGAGGGAATCAGGGATATTAAAGAAATTATTGACGACGCCAGCACCCAGAATTGCCATAGTACTTGGTAGATCCTCTGCATCAATCATTAGGGCTTTCATGCAG
>NZ_LCTF01000027.1 GCF_001663375.1 Caldivirga sp. MU80 | reverse complement strand
TCACGAAATGCCCAACACCAATGCCGAGCAGGTCACCATCACCACCATTAACAACAACCTCAAGACCAGGATCAGCAAGCTTAACACCCATAGCATAAGGAATAGCCCTACCATGAAGAGTATGCACCCCCTCAACATTCAGGAAGTGTGGCATCTTGCCTGAGCAACCTATACCGGAAACGACTACAACCCTCTTAGGGTCTAGACCAAGCTCAGCAAAAGCCTGAGACTCAGCAGCCAAAATACCAAAATTACCACAACCAGGACACCAATCAACCCATACCTTACTCCTAAACTGCTGCGGACTTAGGGTGACTTTAACCGTTGCCATTTTGCGTCAAACATCGCCAGCGCTTAGCCTTAATAATGCTTACGCGCTACACTACTCCACATAGTGAGGTTTAATGAACCTTAGGTTAAAGGTGAAGCTGCCTTACTCCGCTTAATGACCGTGCCTTCGCTTATGAGGCCGCCTAGCATGTTCTCGTAGTCTGAGTCAACCATGAGTAGTTCACCGCCTTTAACTAAACCCACCAGCCTAACCATGGTTACCCAATTAGCGAATGGGCTGTGCTTAGCTTTACTCATGAAGAGGTTTGGCTCTATCACCGTGCTTGACTTTACATCAACGAGTAGGTAAGATTCACCACCCACACTCAGCATCCTCCCTGGGTTAATTGAGTAAGCCTCAATAACCCTCGTTAGGTCAATAAGCCCCCTCCTCCATAGGTCAAGTAGCAGTAGGCCCGTTGTCTCAAGCCCAGGGAAGCCTGAGGCAGTGTTTTCATAATCCCTACCGAATTTTTCACTGATGCTGTGGGGAGCGTGGTCACTGGCCACCATGTCAACTGAACCATTTATGAACCTCTTAAGCAACTCAAGCCTAGTTGACCTATCCCTGAGGGGTGGATTAACCTTGCAGTAGAATGGGTCATTAACCAACTCCACACAGGATTCATCATCAAGGAGGAGGTGGTGCATTGTCACATCCACGGTAACCCTACCGCTCAACCTAGCTAAGTCAACAACCCTGGGGTCGGTTACGTGGGTTAAGTGGACTCTTGCCCCGTGTATCAGGGCTAGTTGAACAGCCCTTAAGGCGCATGAGAACTCGGCGTCAATGGGCCTATTAACCCTATGCATCCTAGAGTCAATGCCCTTAACGCTCCTGAACATTGAGGGATCCTCGCAGTGGATAACAACAGTCATGTTGTTGGCGGCGGCTGCCTTAACTACGCCATCCAGTAAGCCATAGTCCTCTGGGTAAACCTTAACGCTCCTAACGCCAATACTAACGTAGCCGCTCATTAGGTTTAGGTCGGTTGGTACACCTCCATGAAGCCTGTAGGTTATCTTAAGCCCTTCAGCGGCCTTAAGCCTCTTAAGGGCTAACTCGGGGCTGCGTATGGGTGGCTTGGTGTTCGGCATGTCGCCAACAGCGGTAACACCACCGGCTAGGGCTGCCCTTGAACCTGTGTTTAAATCCTCCTTATAGTCCTCCCCCCAATCCCTAAGGTGTACGTGGAGGTCCACGAAGGCTGGGATGGCTATTATGTTATCGGGCAACTCAATGAACCTCGACCCACCTAAACTCAGCTTAATCCTTGTGAATGAATTACCGTTGAAGTACCTCACGGTTAGCATGCATTATCAATACGCAGAGTAGGGCGTGCTTAATAACAATGCACCTCAAGGTTTAAATAAGAGAGGACTGATGGGTGATGTATGGGTGGTAGACAGAGGACCAGCCTATTCATTACCAGTGAGGAGGAGCAGAGGAGGATTGAAACCAGGCAGAGGACTGGAGGCGGATCAGGGGGTGGTGCAGGTAAGTCAACTGGTTAAGTAGCGGCACATAGTTAAACTATTTATCCCCTTAAACCCCAGCTAACCCGTGAGGACTATCCTTCTGGATAAGGGTAAGCCAACGCCCAGTGAGGTTAGGCTTAGGTTCAGGGAGAGACTAGGTAAGGGTGGCATAGTCATTGCCCCAGGCGTGTTCATACCGGCCGCGGCCATGTTAGCTGAGGAGCTTGGCTTTGAGGCCGTTTACTTCAGTGGGGCCGCCTACTCAAACATGCTTGGCTTACCGGACCTTGGCGTATTCACCCTAAGCGAACTGGCCTACTACATAAGGTTCTTCACCAATGCCGTCAGCATACCTGTGATTGTTGACGTGGACACGGGCTTTGGTGAAGCGCTTAACGTGGTTAGGATGGTTAGGGAGCTTGAGGATGCTGGGGTTGCCGCCGTTCACATAGAGGACCAGGAGATGCCTAAGAAGTGTGGTCACCTAGCCGGTAAGAGAGTTGTCCCAGTTGATGAGATGGTTAAGAAGATTAAGGCTGCAGTGGAGGCTAGGAGGGATGGGAACTTCCTCATAATAGCCAGGACGGATGCCAGGGATGTTGAGGGCTTTGAGGCTGCGGTGGAGAGGGCTAGGGTTTACGTGGAGGCTGGCGCGGATGTAGTATTCCCAGAGGCCCTGCACAGTAAGGAGGAGTTTGCTGAATTCGCCAGGAGGGTTAAGGCACCGCTACTGGCTAACATGACGGAGTTCGGTAAGACACCGTACATAACGGCCAGGGAGTTTGAGGAGATGGGGTACAGGATAGTCATATTCCCAGTGACTACCTTCAGGTATGCCATGGGTGCCATCAAGAGGGTGCTATTAACGTTGAAAAGCGAGGGCACTCAGGTAAATCTGATTAATGAAATGATGAGTAGGGAGGATATTTACCGGTTAATAGGGTATCATAACTATGAGGAGTGGGATAGGAGGATATCCGAGGAGTCCAATGCCATACTAAGTAGAAGGGTTAAACTAGGTTGAGGTTAGGCACAGCATCAACCTAACCATTAAATAGTCATTTGCATAAATGCAATTTATAATTCGCATCTATATAATCATAGTTTTTCATTATTATAAAATACTTAATATTTAATATTACACTATAACAAGTTAATTATGATTAATACTTATTTCAAAATTATGAGAATATATGGTGGTAATATTTAAAAAGGTGTAGCATCGCTCGCCGTGTATGGGTAAGAGGATACTGGTTCTTGGGGGTGGTGTGGGTGGCGTTGTTGCTGCCAAGAGACTTGCAGAAAGGCTAAGGGGTCGTGTTGATGCCGAGATAACGCTCATAAGTGACACAGACTACTACCTCTTACCACCATTACTAGTCAACATAGCATTAGGCGATTTGGATCCAGCCCAGGCCCAATTACCACTATCTATACTCAGTAAGAGGGGTGTTAAGGTGGTTAAGGCTAGTGTGACTAAGGTTGACCCTGACAATAGGGTTGTTGAGACTAGTCAAGGTAAGTTCAACTATGATTACCTAATAGCCAGCCTAGGCGTGGAGCATGATTTTAAGTCGTATAACCTCGGTGTTGGCTATCACAACTTCACACTGGATGGGGCTCTTAAACTCAGGGAGGCCTTGAGGAACTTTAAGGGTGGCAGTGTAGTCATCTTCACCCCGGAGCCCATTTATAGGTGCGGGGTATACCCATTTGAGATAGTAAGCCAGTTGGACACCATTTTCAGGAAGAGGGGTATTAGGGATAAGGTTGAGTTAACGCTGATACACCCATTTGAGAGGCCAATACAACCACTGGGTCCTGAAGCCGTTAAGATAACTGAGGAGACCTTCGCCCATAAGGGCATAAGGTACATTGGTAATGCCAGGCCCCTTGAGGTTGATGATAAGAATAAGGTTGTCGTAATAACTGCTGATAAGGTTAAGTATGACCTGCTGATAGTTGTACCACCAGCCAGGTTACCCAAGCCCTTCGATGGAACCCCCCTAGCTGTTGACCTACCGAACGGCAGGTGGACCGTGGTTGACGTCTACACTGGCAGGAGCATTAAGTACGATGACGTGTACCTGCCCGGTGAACACTCGATGCCATCCATAGGGTTACCCACAGCCGGTGTACCTGTCCACTTCACGGCACTCGCCAGTGCGGGTGCGGTTGCCGGTGAGCTCCTTGGGGAACCCATTGACCCAGCGCAGATAACCGCAATGGCCTGCGCCATGGATTACGGCGACTTTGGGCTAATGTTTAACTGCGACATTAAGCTGGACCTCAAGGACAACAAGGCCCTCTGGATTAATAACTGCTACAGCATATTAACATCACCACTGGGTAAGCTTATAAAGGACCTCTTCTACAAGACCTGGCTACAGACAACCATGTGAGGTGATGGGTATGGCAGTACAACAGCAGGTTGAGAAAAGCCCCGACGAGAAGCTGGCCGAAACCCTAAACATGCTTACTCAGAATATTGATGAAATAAGGGGTCTCTTAGACCAGTTAATTGAGTTGAAGCGCAGTGGAGTATTGGATTCACTGATGATAATTGTGAACAGGTTTGAAGAACTAATCCAGTACCTATTCCAGGACCCAGCGGTGTTTAGATTACTTTCAATACTAGTTGACGGTAGCCTACAGGCAATGAATAAGCTGGACACCCAGGACGTACTCAAACTTAAGGGTATGGTGCAGGACCTCGGTGGCTGCGTGGGCAAGAACGCTGGCCTAATATCAGAGGCTAAGCCGGTCAAGGGGTTAATGGGGTTATTGAGGGCGCTGGGTGACGATGATGTGCAGAGGGGCCTAGGGGTAGCCATACAGCTACTTAAGGTACTTGGCAAATGCACTCAGTCAAAATGATGCCTTTTCATTAGAACAATGATGAAAACATTTAAATACCACATATCTTTATTGATAATATAGATAATGGTCTTAGCTTTATCCTAGTCCGCTGGTTCATCCATTCAACAATAATAACCCTTAAATTTAACCAAACTAGCCCAGATAAGCTACTCAGTGATACAATACCGTCTCTCTGGAGGCGGTAGGCGTTAGCCCACCGTCTCCTTCTCGACGGTCTCCCCGAGCCCACTCACCGCAGCGGCTCCCACCCCGTCGCCGGGGGTTCCCAGCCTCTGCGGATCTCGGGACCCCAGGGTCACTAATAAAGGGTGTTGGGGTTAGGCATTTAAATTTAACTGGGATTAACCATTAACAAAAATAAGCACTACAAATGATTATGAAAACCGAAACAGCCCAGTTACTGCTGATAGACAGGTGCACGTTAGGTTAATCATTAATCATGCTGTTCCTGCGTTTTCCCTTAACTTATTCGCACATTATGTTTCAAGACTCCTTACCTTGATAGAAAGATTATTTCCATCTAATGATAAGTAATTATGTAATACTTGGTATGGTGAAACGTGAAACATTCCTTTGTCCGTATAATTAGGGGTTCTCTGAGTGAGGAAGCGTAGGCTATCTAAAAAAAGTTCTATCTAGAAAAATTTATAAACTGGTAGAAAATAGGGATAGTTTAGGGTAAGTATGAGTGAGGGTTTCAGGATGCCCCTAATAGGGGAAAAATTCCCTGAAATGGAGGTTACGACTACGCATGGTAAGATTAAACTGCCTGACTACTATAGGGGTAAGTGGTTCATACTGTTCAGCCACCCAGGCGACTTCACGCCAGTATGCACAACTGAGTTCGTTTCCTTCGCCAAGAGGTATGAGGACTTCCGCAAATTGAACACTGAATTAATTGGGCTCTCCGTGGATACTGACATTAGCCACATTGAGTGGGTTACCTGGATTGAGAAGACCCTCGGTGTTAAGATACCATTCCCAATAATAGCGGATCCAATGGGCACGGTGGCTAGGAGGCTTGGCATGATCCACGCCGAGTCAAGCACCTCAACAGTTAGGGCGGTCTTCATAGTTGATGACAAGGCCACGGTTAGGTTAATAATGTACTACCCACTTGAGCTGGGTAGGAACATACCCGAGATACTTAGGGCCGTTAAGGCACTTCAACTCATAGACAAGTACGGCGCCGTTATGCCGGCTAACTGGCCCTACAACGAGTTAATAGGCGACAATGTGCTCAACCCACCGCCACACAACGTTGAGGAGGCGCCTAAGAGACTCCAGCAGTTTAAGGGCTACGCCTGGTGGCTCACGTACAGGGAGTTACCCAAGGAGGAGGTTGAGGAGTCTAAGAGGGTTATTAGGATTAGGATTGAGTAGATGCTAAGGCGTTAAGTCAATCATGGTTTAAAAATACACCTTATTACCTGTTTAAACATTCCACCTCATAATTGCCTTTAAGCATATAGCACAATTACTGCGCATAATGCTTATAAGTATGCACTAGACGAGTGGCTATGGTTGTTAGGGTTGGGTTACTGGGTTCAGGCTTCGCCGCAGAGTTCCACATGCAGTCATACGCCGAGATACCCAATGCCAAGGTTGTGGCCGTGGCGTCGAGGAGTAGGGCCGCTGAGTTCGCAAGGAGGTGGGGTGTCGGCAAGTATTACACGGGTGAAGATTTCATTGAGAAGCTTTGCAGCGATAAGGAGGTTGACGCAGTTGACATAGTCCTACCCAACTTCCTCCACCTTAAGGCGGTTCAAGTCTGCGCCGAGAACAAGAAGAACATAATCATCGAGAAGCCGCTGGGTAGGAACCTCAGTGAGGCTAGGGAGATGCTTAACGCCGTCAACAGGAATGGGGTACTACACGCCTACGCCGAGAACCAGGTCTTCATACCTCAGATAGAGAGGGTCATGGAGATGGTTAAGGGTGGGGCCATTGGTAAGGTGTTTTGGGTTAGGAGTAGGGAGGCCCACTTCGGCCCCCACAGCCCATGGTTCTGGGATAAGAGCCTTTCCGGTGGCGGTAGCCTACTGGACATGGGGTGTCACTCAATTGAGGTAACCAGGAAGATAATTGGGGGTAGGGCCGTTGAGGTGTTGGGTTGGGGTGACCTACTTGTCCATAGGGATAGGACTAAGGCTGAGGATAACAGCATAGTCCTGGTTAGGTATAGTGGGGGTGAGTTGGGGCAGGCTGAGAATAGTTGGGCAGCCCACGGTGGGTTGGACCTGAGGTACGAGATTTACGGTAGTGAGGGGGCTATATTCATCGACGTGACTAGGGAGACTGGGATAAGGGTCTTCACCACGGCCCCGGAGGAGAGGGTTGGGTACGTTGTTGAGAAGGCTGAGGTTGCTAAGGGTTGGCTATACCCAATTTGGAGGGAGTTCGAACTCTACGGCTACCTCAACGAGCTTAGGCACTTCATAACCTCCTTCGAGAGGGGTGAAATGCCTAGGGAAAACTTCAACGACGGTGTCGAGGTTAACAGAATTATTGATGCCGCCTACAGGTCCTTCACAAGCAAGAAGTGGGAACCCCTAGCCGAGTAGCGTTGACGCAAAGGTGGGTTCGGTTTAAAACCCAAGCCCCACCCAACCCCCGGTGGGTGGGTTTAAGCAGTCGATAGTTGTCAGGCGTGACTTACCCATGAGCAGGGGTAAGTTAGCCGTCCAGGTGGCCCACGCCTCAGTGACGGCTGTACTGGAGGCCTTGAGGAGTAGGGGTGATTGGGTTAATGCCTGGGTTTCAAGCGGCCAGAAGAAGATTGTGCTCGTGGTTAATGGGGTTGATGACTTGGTCAGGCTTAAGGCTAAGGCGGAGGCCCTTGGCCTACCCACGGCGTTGATTGAGGACGCTGGGTTAACGGAGCTACCGCCAGGCACTGTGACAGCGCTGGCCATTGGGCCTGGGCCGGAGGAACTTGTGAATAAGGTGACCGGTAGCCTACCGCTGCTTAAGGACTAGCCTCACTCCTCTCTGGGGTTAGCGTTGGAAGAAAGTATTTAACCCTTTAACCCCAGGTTAAGCTATGGGTAGGCTAAGCCTCAAGTGGCTAACCTTATTCGTAGCCTTCTCGGTGGTGGGCATATTCTCCTCGGCAGTGGTCCTCTACACGTACTACTACCTCCACAACGCCCCACCACTATGCACTGTGGGAGGCTCCCAGTCACCATTCCCAGGTGTCACGATTAACTGCATTAAGGTTCTCTCAAGCCCATACGCCGAATTAGCCGATGTACCCCTTGACGTCTTGGCGGTGTTCTGGTTCGTAGCTAACATAGCCATGGCCATGGCCTATGATAAGGTGGCTGAGCCGGCTGCTGGTAAAATACTGAGGGCTTTAATGTACTGGAGGTTTCTTGGGCTAGCTATAATACCCTACCTCCTCTACGTGGAGTTCGCCATACTACACGCCCTATGCCTATACTGCACCATAATGCACTCAATGATTATAGCGGACTTCATCGTCATAACGGTTTACGCATACGTCAACCATAGAGTTAAGGCCAAGGCACTCCTTTCCTAAGCTTTTAACATTTGTCCGATTGACCCGTTGAATAACGGTTAAGGTTAGGTTAGGGTCATTGAGGCAACCCTTACGGAGCCCTGCTCCCTAGCCCTATACCTAAACCTAATTAATGGGGCATCCTCAATGATGCCCATGGCTACGGTGCCGCTGACCTGGATGCCCCTAGCCTCACCCCACTCACCATCAGCGAAGTACTCCACGGTCAACTCACCCCCTGGTGCATTTAGTAGCAGTGTCTTCCTACCCATGCCAGGTAATGGTTGTGAGTAAAATTCATCCCCAGGCTTAACCACTGAACCAGCCCAAGTAGCCTCAGAACCAGCCCTATACAGCTTAACCTTGACCGGCACCTCTGGGTCGCCGTTTGAAACCCTTAGGCCCCATGGGTTTAACCCAACCCACCTGAACTCGACATCGGGGGCCCCATCAATGTCGATGAGGACCGCCAGTTGCGCTGATGGTGCGTCCGTTGTCCAGGCTGCCACGTAGGGTGATTCATCGTAAACTACGCCCCCATCCTTAACCTCACCTGACGCCACTGAGGCAATGGCCCTCAGCCTATTATCAATGAACCACATGGCTACCCCCCTCCTATAAACTATACTGTACCAGTGGTACCTATCAGAGGCGTCCTTGGGTAGGAACTTGGTTAGGTCCATTGAAACCACCTTAGATGCCCCACCAATGTTGGCGTATAGGCTGCCCCTACCTGAGAACCAGCTGAAGTGCACCACACCACCTGCGAATAGGTCGTCGTGCTCAAAGCCGAACCACAGTATTGGCCCACCCTCAACCCTGGGAAGCTTAGCCATTAAGGCGAAGTTGCCGTAGGTAAACGTTGACCTGGATCTCAACGATACGGTGATCAACCCCCTGGGTTTGAGGTAGACGGATTCGGAGAAGTCCGTGTACCTGGCCTCGTCGTAGTTCACTCGCCAGTACTCACTGGCCCTACATGGCTGAAACTCCTCTTCAAGGCCGACCCTCGTCGATGGGATCCTCCTCCAGCAGTGGAAGAGGGAATCCACACCACCCTCTATGGCTGGAGATGGCCTAAGGAACCCACTGGCCATGCACATAATGCGCCTCACCACTATTAAAGCTTTAATCTGAGGATAATTACGATTAAACTTAATTTCACGGCCAATTTTATTTAGTCAAGAATCTTGTAGAGATATGTTTAAGTGTAGGTGTCATCTTAGCCCAGGTCATCACTGGTCAGGCCTTGCAAGCCTAATCACTGAGTAGGGTCAGTGCGTGGTGGTCTTTTAAGCAGTATTGCCCAGTTTAACTGGGGCTTAAAGGAACCTTCCTGTTGAGGGTCTTGTAGAATATCTTCTCATTCAGCCAATTTATGTTGTTAGCCACGTAGTCAACCTTCTTCCTCATTTCAAAGTCCTTGAACTCCATGTAGAGCATGTCTAGGTAAATCTCCTCCATAACCTCCTTAGCCTTTAAAGCGTAATCCAGGTTATCCTTAATCAACTCCTCAGTGGCCTTCCTGGACAACTCCCCCGTGAACTCCATTAACCCGTTTAGGTAGGCTACTTCATCAACCCCAACCTCGCTTAGCGTTGGTATTCTACCATCCCTATTGTAAACGTACATTATGTAGGCCTCTGCGTACTCCTGCAGGCTAACGGCAGCCTTATCGTAGTAGAATGGGTACTGCCTAACCAGGTTCATTAAGTCCTGGAGCTCCCTCCTCATATCCTCTAGGTACCTGTCCGCTGAATCCCAGTCACCCCTAATAACCGAGTATATGGTTGACTTAGATAGCCTATTCAACCTAATCCCAGTGTTGATTATCCTGTCCCTGGCATCCTCGTATTCCCTCAACTTAGCCTTAATCTCATCCCTATTGGGCAACATAATTAAGCCAACCCACCAGTTTGGGTGCTTTAATACTCTTCTACGCCCCTCCTAAGGGTTTAGCCAGCATAAGCATTCATCATCCTCAACTTTAAACTTTAGAGTACCTTCCCTTAGGATGCGGCTTAACTGTACTTAACCCCGTAAAGCTCCTCAATCCTGTCAACCATGATGCTAGTTATGTCATCCTCATTAACGACACCTAATTGGAGGAGTTGGTTAACCCTACTCAGTATCCTCCATGGAGGTATCACGGCCCCTGGCCTCCTCGGGTCATCTATGTAGTCGCTCTCCACCACGATTAACCTACTCTGCCTAATCGCCTCCTCAAATTCCCCATGCCTACCTATCGGCACTGAGGGTGTTAGCCCATTCTCAACCCCAGGCTTAACCATGCCTGGTGAGGCATGGTGGAGGATTACCTTACCCCTATCCCTAACGCCAACTTTATTAACAATATCAACAATGGACTTAACCGTGGCCTCACCGGCCCTCTCCAGGTGTAGGTGAACCACGGCCCCCAGATCCTTGGCGACGGTTAAGGCGTACTCAATAACCTCATTGCACAGCTTAACCACATCGCTACCCACATCCCAATGCGGCCTACCAACCTCACCAATGCCAACTGCCTCACCCCTCTTAATGTACTGGGCCGCTAGGTCAATCGCCTTAACCATGTAGCCCCTAACCTTGTCTAAGCCCCAACCAGTCTCAATTAACCTAACGCACTCGGCTGGGTGTAGGCCTATTATGGCCACTGACCTAACCCCCTCACCTTGAATGACCCTGGCGGACTCTATGGTTAACCTATATAGCCTATCAACGTCGTTCAAGTCGCCTGGCCTTAAATCCAGGTCCCAGGTTAAGAGGGCCACGACGCCCATGAACCAGCCGCCCGTCCTCCTAAACCTCCTAGCCACCTCCCTGGGTCCAAGACCCTTAACTGGGTTGACATGGCCGTGGTTGTCGGCTACCGGTGGGGTCCTACCCATCCTGGGTTACCTCAAGCCTCTCCTCCTTAAGCCTATCCTCCCTACCAGGTGGTGGCCTTATTATGCTGTTCCCAGTGGGGTCCTCTATGACGAGGGTGAAGCCCCTTAAACCGTTAAGCGCCTCTGTGGCCTCCCTAATGAACCTTAGCCTCCTCTCCTCAGCCTCACCCTCAAGCCCCCTCATGGCCTCTGCGTAGTAAATGACCCTGTACATTAAGCCCTCAAGGGGGGTTATTAGGGCCTCACCCGCTGAACCGGGGGCTAGGGTGAAGCCCAAGTCCGGTGAGTACAGCCTAGCCTCAGCGGACCTTATGATCCAGGTCCTCTCGACGTCAACCCTATCAGTCACCCTGTAGGTTAACCTAACGGGCCCCTTACTGTCGAGGTAAGTTATGTTCATGTACCTGAAGCCGCAGGTGGAGCAGTTCATGGTCTCGAGGAGGACCCTACCGAAGTAAGGCACGTTATACACAACGCCCCTAATGCTAAGGGTCCTGTTTCTGCAAACTGGGCACTCATCAGTCACCTCGTAAAGCTCCTCCGCATAACTACTAATGTCCTCCATGGGGAGGTTGATTTGGCTTGGTAAATAAACCTTAGGATCCCTTACCAGCCCTCCTCTGGTTAAGCAACTCCAGTAAAGCCTGAATCACCTGCCTATAGTCACCCACTATACCGTAATCGGCGTACTCGAATATTGGTGCATTGGGGTCGCTGTTAATGGCTACTATGATCTTCGACTCCTTCATGCCGAAGATGTGCTGTATGGCACCACTAACACCAACGCCTATGTAGAGCGTTGGCCTAACGGTCTTACCTGTCTGCCCAATCTGCCTATCAACGGGTAGCCAACCCGCATCAGTAACCTTCTTAGTCCCACCAACAGTCCCACCAATGGCCTTAGCCAACTCCACCAGTAGCTTAACCCCCTCAGGCCCACCCACACCCCTACCTGCAGCCACCACTATGTCAGCCTTCTCCACTGGGGGTAGGTCACTATCACCCTTGGTGACCGGTTTGATGCTTATCAGTGAACCGTTGGGCTTAGGTAAATTGTTAATAACCTCCCTAATCACCTCACCCTTACGGCTGGTGTCCCTTGGTGGCGTTGGGAATACGTTGGGCCTGACGCTGGCTAGTTGAGGCCTCCTGGTGGGTGTCCTAATGTGAGCCAGTATGTTGCCACCGTAGGTTGGCCTAACCTGATCCAGATCCCTCGTCTTAACGTCAATGTCTAGGTCCGTGCAGTCTGCCGTTATACCGGTCCTGAGGGTGTTGGCTACGTATGGGGCCAGTTCCCTACCCCTCTTAGTGGCTGCGAAGAGGACTACCTCAGGCTTATACTTATTGACAAGGTTAACTATGACTGAGGCGTAGACGTGGGGCATGTAGACGGCTAAGGCCTCGTCATCAACGTAAACCACCCTATCAGCCCCATAGTAAATGGGCTCCTTAACCAAGTCACCTAACTTATGGCCAACCATGACGGCCGTGACGCCCACGTTAACCTTACTGGCCAGCTCCCTAGCCTTACCAATCAACTGGAGGCTACCATCCTTAATGACACCGTTTTGGTGCTCAACGTAAACCCAAATACCCCTATACTCATTCTTATCTACCTGCGGCCACTCTGGGCATATCCTGGAGGTACTCATGACTTAATCACCCCCTCCTTGGTTAGGTTGTCAATGAGCCACTTGGCGGCCTCCTTCGGGTCACCTTTGAATACCTGCTTCTTCCTGGGTATTGGCTTGGCGTCCTCAATCTTAGCCACTATCGTCGGTGAACCCCTCAAACCAACGCAGTACTGGTCAAGCTTAAGCTCATTGTTGGTTACTGACTTAACCAGGTTGCCTAACCTGGCCTGTATCTTGCGGCTTAGGCTTATCTCCCTCGGTGGGTTACTGTCCTTGTAAACGCTAACTATGACCGGCATTTGGAACTCATACTCCTCGAAGACGCCCTCATCCTCAAGGTACCTGGTCAACCTGACCGTCCCCTCCTTAAGGTTAACCTCACCATCAACCACGTAGTATAGGTAAGGTAAGCCTAGCCACGACGCCACCTGGGCTGGCATGTGAGCTGTGGTGGAGTCCGTGGTCTCCTCACCCATGACCACCAGGTTGAATTCAGGGAAAAGCTTCCTTATCGTCATGGCCACGGTATATGAGGTGGCTAGGGTATCTGCACCTGCGAAGACCCTGTCCGTTATTAGGTAGGCCTCATCAGCCCCCATACCTATGGTGGATTCGAGGAAGTCCTTACCGCTGGGTGGGGCCATGGATAGGGTTATGACCCTACCACCGTACCTGTCCTTAAGCCTTAGGGCGAATTCAAGGGCGTTCCTGTCATATGGGTTAAGCATCAGCGGCACACCCTCTCTAACGAGGTTGTGGGTTACTGGGTCCAGCCTAACGGCGGTTATGTTAGGCACCGCTGCCTTAACGGGGACTATTATGGTTAATCCCTCCCCCTTCCCCACACTCTGGGTTGGGGTTACTTGACTTATAACGGTGGCGCCCATGACCCATCACCCAAACCTATACTGGACACCGTAACCACTCCTCGGGTAGGTCCACTCAATGGCGTTGTTTGGGCACACTACCCTGCATGTGCCGCACTCCAGGCAGCCCTCGTGGGAGAAGAGCACCGTACCGTCCTGGGATAGTATGTAGCACCTGGCTGGGCATAGGAAGGTGCAGGGTTTGGTATCGCACTTACGGCACTTATCAGGGTCGATTATCCTGATGTGGGGCCTTTGGCTAACGTCCCAGGCGTTTGAGTTAAGCCTCTCCTCAATGGGGATCTTCCTGTTGTCCATGCTCATAGGTTCATCACCAGGCTTAAGGCATCCTTAGCCATGTCGGTTAGGGTTAACTTACCCTTACTACTCATGAAGGTGTCCCAAATCCTCCTAGGCGTCCCGTCAACGTCGAAGTACCTGGCCATGAATGAGTTCATCAGCATCACGTAGTCACTGTACAGCCTAGGGTTATTTAAGACCTTGTGGGCGTTCCTAAAGGCCCTGAACTCCCTTAGTATGAAGCTCTCGTTGAGCAGCCTCCAGTAGACTGATAAAGCCTCCTCATCGTACTTACCCTCATCGTGAGCCTTAACAACGGCCTCGGCGGCCAGGTTACCACTCTCCATGGCGAAGTCAACCCCCCTTATCAGGATGCCTAGGTGGAGTAGGAAGCCGGCTGCATCACCAACCACCAGGTAGCCGTTACCGTAAAGCCTATCTGGCATTGCCCCAAGTCCAGCTATTGGGGTTAGGTGGGCTGAGTACTCTAGTAACTGCCCACCCTTAAGCAGCCTGCTTATGAATGGGTGTAGCCTAAACTCCTCAATCAGTTCATGAACTGGTGCATCGAGCTTGGCCCCATGTTCAAGGTAAACCACTATGCCTAGGGTGATTGCATCCTTATTAGTGTATATGAATGCGCCGCCCGGCACGTAGTGGGTTGGGTACCCGGCCAGGGCCCAGGCTAGGCCTTCGTCATCATCGAGGTTGAACCTCTCGTTAATCTCACTCCTACCCAGTTTAATAACCTCCTTAACCCCAAGCCCCACTACGCTTGGCTGCAGCTTGGGCGTTAGGCCACTTGACTCAAGCACAAGCCTATTAATGCCCTCGGCCACTATGACTACGTCGCCGTAGACCTCGTCGGCCCCTGACCTAACCCCAACCACCCTACCATCCCTAATCACCAGGCTGTCCACGGGGGTTTCTGTGACTATTAAAGCCCCAGCCGCCTCAGCCTTCCTGGAGAGCCACTCCGTGAAGTTCGTTAAGTACGCCGTGAAGGACTTGTGTTCGACAGACTTAATCTCAAACTCCACTGTGACGCCGCTGTCCTTGGTTAACATTGTTAGGCGCTCCTTCCTAACCCAACGCTCCACGGGGGCCTCCTTAACGTACTCGGGGTAGAGCCTATCAAGGACGTGGGCGTATATCCTACCACCATAGACGTTCTTACTCCCCGGCCTACGCCCCCTCTCAACCACGAGAACCTTAAAACCCCTAGACGCCAACCTCTGCGCAGCCGTCAATCCACTCGGCCCACCACCCACCACTATGACGTCAAACCTTTGACTCACAATGAACCCTCATAACCAGTTATTAATAAGCATTATTTATAGGCAGATTAACATTTAGCTAATATAAATTCGCCCAACACAAAGAGAAACAACCTACCCCATCCCAAGGCATCATTAGCGCTGGGAAACCCATCACGTCAAAGATTAATGATCCCCTTCCTGTTCCAGTGGGATGGGTTTTTTCATTGTGGGGGTTGGGTGTTATTCCCTCTGCGGGGTTGGTGGTTTTGTTCTTGGGGTGGTGATGAATGGTGGGGTATCGCCCCACCGGCTCATCTGATGGAGGGAAGCAAACCCCCTCTTGGGGGCACCACCCCAAGCACTAGGATAAGCTAGGCAAAGGGGGAATTAAAACATAACCAGAAGCAAAAATACTGGACAATAGGTAGGTTAAAACTTTAAACCAACCAAGAAACAACACCACCCCTAGAAGGAGCGAGACTCAACCATTATGTCACCTAAGGGTTAGCCTCACCCTTGAGTAGCTTTAGGGCTTCGTCAATGGGTATGTTGAACTCCCTGGCAACCCTAAGCACCCTCCTTAGGGGCAGTTTCGGTTTTTCATGATTATTCGTAGGGTTTGTTACCATTGGTGATAAAGCAATGGGGTTATTAACCCATCTCCAACACCCCTAACCGTACCCCTGGGTTTCCGAGACCCGTAGAGGCAAGGAACCCCTGGCGACAGGTGGGGAGTCGCTGCGGTGAGGGGGCCCAGGGAGACCGTCGAGAAGGAGACGGTGGGAAAACCGCTAAAACCCGCCGCCTCCGGAGAGACGGCTCTGGGTGGGTTAGGAGGGGCCTATCGAGTCTCGTTAAGGTTAGTGGCATTAGGGACTCCCTAG
This sequence comes from Caldivirga sp. MU80, assembly GCF_001663375.1. Classification (GTDB taxonomy): domain Archaea; phylum Thermoproteota; class Thermoprotei; order Thermoproteales; family Thermocladiaceae; genus Caldivirga. The sequence continues at coordinate 19,647 of NZ_LCTF01000027.1, read as the reverse complement.
TTATCTTACCCATTGCTGCTATGTAGGCCCTTGGGTTGAAGCCAACCTTAACGGCGTCGATGTCGGCCTGGGTCTCAAGTCTCCTCTGGATAAACCTGACAAGTGGGGTGAGGGCGAGTATGGAGCCTAATGCCGCAATCCCAGGGAGAAGCATGTACTTGGTGAATGATGTCATGGCTGTGGTTATTAGGGCTAGGTAAAGGGGTATTACGACCATGAGCAACTTAGCAAGGTGGCCATGCTTAACGTGGCTAACCTCATGTATCAACACGCTCCTAAGCTCCTCCTCACTTAATAAGCCCAGTAGCTGCTTGGCTACAATTATCCTCCTCCTAAACAACCCCACGGCCGCTGCGTTATACCTTGAACCAGCCACATTCTCCACCAGGTAAACCCTAGGCGCCTCACCCAACCCACCCATCCTAACCCAAATATCCCCAGCAACCCTGCTTAGGCCAGGGTCCTCAACGGCACCCCTGGTTACTAACCATTGGGGTACAGCCAGAATTACACTAATTAAGGCGGCGGACCATGCCAGGTCTATTAAGGCAACTATGGGCGTTGACGTGCCACTGAGTTTAAAGTGCGTAAAGAGCAGGTAGTATACGTAACCCATGACTCCGCCGAACCCGGGTATCAGGATAAGTATGACCGTGGCCAGTCTCTGGGCTGCCTTAAAGTTTATGGCCTTTTCCAACCTCTCCCTAACGGGCTCCTTCAACATGCGTACGTAATGCCTCTGAATAAACACTGATACCACCAATACGGCCGCAATTGGTAGGAGTAAGCTTAGGAGAGCGTTGGCGAGTTGGTTGTTGAATGATACTGGCTTCAATAGGAACTGCATGGGGGACATGTACATAAACATACTAACTATGACTGCTATAAAGGCGACTATGTTGGGTATGTACTGACCTGAGAGGCCCATTGAGTAGAGGTAAGTCACATCTCTCCTCCCCCTCTGCCTAGAGGCCAAATGCCTGTAAATCAACAACTGGGTTAGGATGGGTATGGCCAGGACCAACATGGATAGGGTGAACCAAGCCCAGTTAATCCCAAGGAATCTGAAGACTAGGTAATACCCACCGTTAACCTCAGTCACGTTAACCTCTGCATACACTCCAGCGTTGATCATGAAACCGAAGATGGAACCAAAGATGGACGTAAACCCAGCGAACTTCGGCGCACCAAGCAAGCGAACAAGGGGCGTTATGGAGCATTGGGCTAACCAACCACGGCTCCAATTGGCGACAACCTCGACTTTAATTAAATGGCTAACCGACAGCACATGGTATTTACAGGTTGAGTTGAGTGGAGCCAGCATTGCAATGAGTGTACTGCGGTTAATGAAGCTGGGGACTGAACCCTCAACAACGGCACTAACCCGGTAAGCACCCACAAACATTATGTAAACCCTAGGCTCATGAACCCCAGCAACACTAACCAAGGACAAACATGCAAACAACACTAATGTCAAAAACAACGTAAGGCGCAACGCATTCGCACGCCCCACAAATTCCTAAGCAATCCCTCTCCCTTTAAATTTTAAAAATACCAACCATTAATACATAATTCATTAATTCCATTTAAAACTCACGATACATCAATAACATTACCTTCAATTCCCCTTTGAGATCTTCTTGGTCCACGATTATGGGTGTTAGGTAGCATAATCTAAATATTCCTCTACCTAACACCATGCAGCATCACCTAACATCACCCAGGGCTTTTATAGTAATAAAGATCCCTGATGTGCAACGTGCACCCACCATCATCTACCTAACACTTGGCTCATCATCAATCCACAAATGCATGGTAATGTTTAATGAAAGAGTTAATACCATCGGTTAGTTCAATTGTGCATTGTTAGGTACTGCACATTGGTGTTAGGTAGAAGAATCTGAAGAAAATGTTACCTAACATTAAATTAACTTAGCTACGAGGTGTATGGTGTTAGGTAGAGGAATATTTAGATTATGCTACCTAACACCCTATAATTTGGTCCTAACAATCGGTGGCTAATAGATTAATGCTCTACATTGTATGGTGGGGATGCTTTATTTAGCCTATCTTGAGTTGTCCTACGCCTACAGTTTACGTTGAGGTTGCTGGCGCTAGATTTCTCAATGCCTTAAACTAACCCAACTATTGGTGTTGCTCAGGTTGGCTGTGTTAATGAATACTGGGACTACTAGGTCCATAGGGTTTGGGCGTATTGAAGTAGCCACTGGTGCCCCGGCCGGGACTTGAACCCGGGACCCCCCGGTCTTCAGCCGGGTGCTCTCCCAGGCTGAGCTACCGGGGCCTCACCCCCTTAAGCTGTTTATGGCTTTTTATGCTTTTCCTTAACTTAGTTAAGCCTAGGCTTAATGGGTCTAGGATACCGTGATTAACAAGTCGCCGGGTTGTATTATTAGGTCGTTGCTAGGGTTAATCAGTATGTCACTACCCCTAACTACACCTATGATTAACCTATTCTCAGTGGTCTTAAGCTTCTCAACCACCTCAATGAACCTTAAACCTACGTAGCCTTCTGCCTTAACTAAGCTCACCTTACCATCATTAATAATCCTCATAAGTACCGATGAGGTGCCCCTGCTTAAAGCCTCCCTGGCGATGATTGTTGTGGTGAATGAGCCTAGGGAGACCACGGAATTAGCCCCAGCCTTAAATGCGTAATCCCTGTTAGCCTCGTCAAGCACCTCGGTTATTATGTAAGCGTCTTTATTGAGCTCCTTAACTCTCATGGTTATGAGTATCGCCTCTGCGTCTGATGATGAGCTGTTTTCACCCAGTGGTGTTATTATCACTGTAGATGCCCTATCTACACCAGCCCTAAGTAGGTCGTTAGTGTTGAATGGGTTACCGCGCAGAAACTCAACATCACTGGGTAATGAGGTAGGCTTGTCCCCGTTATGGAGGTAGGTTAAATCCATCATTAACCCCTCCCTTTCCATCATCCTCATTAACTCCTCTATAACCTTTAAAGCCCTATTAACACACCCAATGACCACTATGTGGTTCCTCCTGGAGCTTACGTGTTGACCAAGGCTCCTCGTAATGACCATGTTTGTTAACTCACCTGCTATGGAGGCGGTTAATATGCTTATTACGGCGATGCCGAGGGGCATTATAACCATGTCCACCACCTTACCCCAAAATGTGACTGGCACTATATCGCCATAGCCCACTGTTGTGATGGTCTCCATTATGAACCACACGGCGTCGAAATAGTTCCTAATACCTGGGTTGTAGGGGTGTTCGACTAGGTAAATGGCTAATGCCCCAATGAATAATATGGCTAAGAACATTATGAGGGAATATAGTATTAGGCTCTTAAGCACCCTACGAATTCGCCTAATCCACCTAGTGAAGACTAGGGGTATTATCATGATCGAAGTCTAATGGACCCCCTTTTAACACTAACCCAATGCCCTAATGAATGGCGCCGGGGCCGGGATTTGAACCCGGGCCCCCTTGCGGGGATGGGCTTAGCAGGCCCATTAAGGTCCCCATGGGTTAACCCATGGGGATCGCCTTGAACCAGGCTCGGCCACCCCGGCTAACGTAGCCTTTAATGAGGGGACTTAAAAGGTTTCCCCCTTGTACGAGGTTTGTCGGGACCCTGATACCTCATCAACCCTCAGTGATGGCAGCCCTCCCCACCTCGCTTAGGAACTCCTCAACTATTTTTATGAATTCCTCCGTCTTATCAAGGTAGGCTGGGTGCCCGGCCCCCTCTATGTAAGTTACCCTGAAGCCGAACCTCCTCATAAGCTCAGCGTTATACTGGGGTGAAACATCATCCCTACTGCCCCAAACCCCAAGCACAGGTTTCCTTATCCTGGCTAGGTCAATCCTCTGGACGCCCACAGGCCCAATTACAACCGCTGCCGTGGCTGGGTAGCCTAGGGCTAGGTATCTTAGGACCGTTTCGCCGCCTATGGAGGCCCCTATGAGTATCGGGTCCCTTAGGTTGAACACGTCCACTATGGCCTTCAGGTGGTTTGCGTAGTCGTTCTCATTAACCCTCTCGAAGTGGTCGCTCCTGGACCTTGGACCATAGGGCATGTCCACCGCGTAAACCTCATGCCTACCCTTGAAGCGGCCCATGCAGCACTCGCTCCATGTGTCTGCGCTGAAGCTGTAACCGTGGACGAAGAGTATGGGTGGTTGACCTGAACCATCCTGGAGAACCCTAACCCTCCTACCGTTGACGGTAATCCATTTTTCGGTTACCATTACCTAAAAGACGCCGTGGGTTTAATTAAACTTACCCCGGTAACGGCAACCATGGCCTATATAGTGGCCCACGCATCCCCATTAATACCCTTAGTTGAGTCCTAGGCCAATAGTGGTGTGGGTAAAGCTTATATACTCAAGGTTTAATCGGCTAGTATGGAGGGTGTTCTAGAAATCAACCGTTGAGGTCCTGGACACCACGCTTAGGGATGGGGCCCAGGGGGCTAACGTCTCCTTCACACTCAACGATAAGGTTAGGTTAACCCTAGCCCTAGATGAACTGGGGGTTGACTACGTTGAGGGTGGTTGGCCAGGCTCAAACCCAAAGGATGAGGAGTACTTCAGGGAGGTTAAGAAATACTCCCTAACCCACAGTAGGGTGGCTGCCTTCGGGAGCACTAGGAGGAGGGGGGTTAAGCCCGGTGATGACCCAAGCCTCAACGCAATAATTAATGCCGACGTTAAGGTGGCCGTGATCTTCGGAAAATCATGGACCCTCCACGTCACCGAGGTCCTCAGGGTTAGTAGGAAGGAGAATTTAGACATGGTCTACGACAGCGTCAACTACCTTAGGTCGCATGGCCTTGAGGTTATCTTTGACGCTGAGCACTTCTACCAGGGGTTTAAGGAGGACCCCGACTACGCCCTATCAGTCATTAGGACTGCTGAGGAGGCTGGGGCGAGGGTCATCGTGCTCGCCGACACTAATGGAGCTATGATGCCTAATGAGGTTTATGAAATAACCAGGAGGGTTGTAGGTGAGGTTAAGGTTAAGGTGGGCCTACACATGCACAACGATTCAGGCTGCGCCGTGGCCAATACAGTCATGGGTGTGCTGGCTGGTGCTAGGCACGTGCAGGGTACGATTAACGGTATTGGTGAGAGGACGGGTAACGCTGACCTGGTTCAGGTCATACCCAACCTCGTGCTTAAGCTTGGTTTAAGGGCCCTTAGGGGTGTTGAGAGCCTTAGGAGGCTTAGGGAGGTTTCAAGGCTGGTCTACGAGTTGACCGGCCTACAGCCAAACCCATACCAACCCTACGTCGGTGACTACGCCTTTACGCATAAGGCCGGCGTTCACGTGGATGCCGTCCTAAAGAACCCAAGGGCCTACGAGCACGTGGACCCTGAGCTTGTGGGTAACTCAAGGCGCTTCTTGGTTTCCGAGCTCTCAGGTTCATCAAACCTGGTGGCCCACCTTAGGGAGCTTGGGGTGCCTGTTGATAAGAGGGATGAGGGGGTTAGGAGGGCCTTAGCGAGGATTAAGGAGCTTGAAAACAGGGGGTACAGCTTCGACCTAGCCACGGCATCTGCAATCCTCATAGCCCTGAGGGAGCTTAACCTATACAGGGGGTTGATTAGGCTGGAGTACTGGAGGGTTATGGATGAGGGGGATAGGAGCATAGCCGTGGTTAAGGTTAATGACCAGCTTGAGGTGGCTGAGGGTGTTGGGCCAGTCCACGCCGTCGACATTGCCCTTAGGAAGGCACTCCAGAGGGTCTACCCAGAGCTAAGGAACGTAACCCTGGTTGACTACAGGGTCGTGCTACCATCCGAGGTTAAGAACACTGAAAGCCTGGTTAGGGTAACAGCCGAGTTCACCGATGGCTCAAGGAGGTGGAGGACCGTGGGCGTATCCACGAGCGTCGTTAGGGCGAGCGTGGAGGCCTTGGTTAATGGACTCGACTACTACCTCCAGTTAAGGGAACTTGGTTTAATTAAGGAGGTTAAGGCGCAGGGTTAAACTCACTTACCCACCAGGGGTTTAGCCAACTCAGTTATCTTAGTCTCCCAATCCTTAGCCCTAACTATGGCGCTTGCCACTAGGACGCCTACAGTGCCTAGTTCAAGGGCCTTGGCTACGTCGTTGTAGTCCTCAATACCGGCGCCCGTAATTACCTTAACCTCACCGTTAACCCTCCTAACAGCGTTAACAGTCTCAACCACGACGTCGGGCTTAGTCCTACTAACCGATCTACCCGTTCCAATCAACTCAGGGGGCTCCATGGCCACCGCCGTTGGGTATAGTGCAGCAGCCGCCGCACTTGATGGTGGATCCGGGGCGCAGACCACGGTCTCCAGGTTGAGCGTCTTAGCCTTACCCACCAGGTAGGCTATGTCGTTGAGTAGTAGCCTATGCTCACTGTGGTTTATAATCACCCCAGCCGCCCCAGCGTCCTTAACGAACTCAAGCGGTATGTGCCCCGTCCTAGCACCCGGGTCCACTGGGTCGGCTGACTGAGCGTAGACCGGTATGCCCACTGCCTCAACCACCTGCCTTAGGTAGGTGTGGGGTGGGGCGACGATTATGCTTGCCCCAAGCTCCCTAGCCACCTTCTCAGCTGCCTTGGCAAGCTTAACAGCACCACCATTAAGTAGCTCTGGGTAGGCCTTCATGTTTATTATGAGTACGGGGGCCTTCATGGGTCTGGTTAGGACTGGGGGTGTATAAGTATTAGGTGATTACTGGGTGATTAAAACCTCCCCACCAGCCTCCTTAACAACCCTAATAGCCTTAGCCGAGGCTGCCTTAACCTTAACCACAATTGGTCTCGTAAGTCTCCCCTCACCGATCAGTTTGCCGTAGCCCAACTGGGTTAGGTCAATGACGTACCTGCCACCCTCCTCCTTAATAAGGCCCTTCCTGATTAGTGAGTCGGCTAGGGCGCTTAGGTCGCCTACGTTAATTGCCTTAACCTCCCTGCTGGGCCTATAGAAGCCGTGCTTACCTATCAGTGGGTATAGTTCACCGTTGGTTAGCTTTAGGAGTAGGCTCTTCTTATGCTTAAGTAAACCCACCCTACCTCCACCTCCCCTCTGCCCCCTACTCCTATGCTGCCCAACCCTACCCCAGGAGTGGGTTCTCCAACCCCTAAGCTTCCTGGACTTCCTTTCCCTACGCCTCACAGGCACCCCTAATGGGTAGGGTTTAAAACTTTGCAACGTTGATAGGGGTGATGAGGGTTGTAGCTAAGGGTGCTGAGGCCCTGCTTTACCTTGAGGATTGGCTTGGATTAACGGTGCTCGTCAAGGAGAGGATGCCTAAGGGGTATAGGGACCCTGTCTTCGATAGGATGATTAGGGTTAGGAGGACTATTAACGAGGCTAGGTTGATCATGGATGCGGCTGAGTTGGGTGTTAAGACGCCTGTGATTTACGATGTTGATGTTGTTAGGGCTAGGATAAGGATGCAGTACATTGAGGCGCCAACGCTGAACAGCATCATAAGGGCCAACGGCTACTCAGGACCCGTGAAGACGCTGATGAGGAGGATGGGCGAGCTGATAGGTACACTCCACGCTGGTGGCGTGCTACATGGTGATCCAACGCCAGCTAACGTGCTGGTTAGTAATGGTGACGAGTACCTGGTGGATTTTGGGCTTGGGGAGAGGGCTAGGCCAACTTGGGATGACAGGTACCTTAAGAGGGTTGCCGTAGACCTAAACGTCCTGCTTAGGTCCCTTGAAAGCAACTATGGTGAAGTTGGCAATGCGCTCTTCAGCGACTTCATGGATGGCTACGGCTCAGTGGTTGATAAGTCGGAGCTGGTTATGAGGTGGGTTAGGAGGATTAGGAGCTTGGCCAGGTACTACACGGGTAGGTTAACCTAGCCACCCTGCTTCTCCCCAAGCTTAGATATAGTCCACTTAATGGCCTCAATTATCCTCTTTAACCTGCGTTGATCCCTATAATTCCTAATCACTATCCTAGTGATCAAGCCCTCACTGTTCCTCTCAATGTCATAATTCAACGCCATCGACTCCTCAAGCTCACCATTGTTAACTAATTCCTCATCCTCACCCCTAAGCCCGTTAAGCACCTTCTCTATGAAGAACCTCCTTAACGGCGGCTGCTCACTGATTGGCTTACTGAACTCTATAATCACCTCCTCATCGTTGTACGTTAACTTAGCCAACTCCTCGCCACTGGGTGTCGTTAGGCTTATCGAACTTTCCCTCGGCTGAACCCTATCGGCCGTGGTTATTGAGCCGGTTTTTATCAGGGAGTCTATGACTTTGAGAGTGGACTCAAGCATGTTCAACTCATCCCTAAGCTCACTAATCCTCTCCCTAATCCTCCTCCTAAGCTCAAGTAGCTCCTTTACGTCAAGCCCCTCAACACCCACGGTTAACTATCCTGGTTAAGTAAATAAAAGTTACTCCCAGCTTGGCTTAACAATCCAGGGGAGCTAGATTTAAAAAGGGTAACTGGGTTGATTGGGCAATGTCTGAGGTACCCACCGTTAACCTTGAGGAGTGGAAGCCTAGGACTGAGATTGGTAGGCTTGTTAAGGAGGGTAAGGTGAAGTCCATCGACGACATATTCACGGTTAACGCCAGGATACAGGAACCTGAGATAGTGGATGCTCTGCTCACTAACCTTAAGTATGAGGTCCTCAGCATAAACATAGTTCAGAGGCAGACTGATGCAGGTGAAGTTAGCCAATTCCAAGTGGCCGTGGCGCTGGGTAATGAGGATGGTTACGTGGGCCTTGGGATAGGTAAGGCTAGGCAGATAGGCCCAGCCATGGAGAAGGCCATAAGGAAGGCAAAGGTGAACATAACCCCGGTGAGGAGGGGGTGCGGCTCATGGTACTGCTCATGTGATGAACCGCACAGCGTACCGTTCGTGGTTAGGGGTAGGGCGGGTAGCATAGTGGTTGAGTTAATACCGGCGCCTAAGGGTGTTGGTTTAGTGGCTGGTGACACGATAAAGCCTATACTTAGGTTAGCTGGGATTAAGGACGTTTGGTCTAGAACCATTGGTGAGACGAGGACTACGCTTAACTTTGCCATAGCCACCTGGAACGCCCTGAAGAACACGTATACCTTTAAGATTTAAGCGCTTATTAAAGTTAATTAGCCGTACATAATCCTCTTAACGTAGTCAAGCACCTTAGCCTGGTCGCCACTCAACCTAACGTTCTCAAAGTCCTCCCTTGATAGGTAAAGCATGAGTGCCCTCTTATACAGGTTGGCGAATAACTCCTTCGATAACCTTAACCCATCCACGGGGTTGAGCCTATACGTGAATTGATCCAACGTGAACCAGCCTGAATAGCCTGTGTCCAGTAGTGCGTATATGAAGTCTACGAAGTGCCAAATATCCCCTGTGCCAACGACCCTATCTTCATCATTACTATGCCACTTAGCTGTGTTAATATGCGTAACCACCACAGGAACCCCCATCCACTTAGCCACGTAGACTGTATAGGCCGGTTCAACAGCGTACATCAACTCATGGCCATAGTCTATTGTTATACCGAATAACTTATCACGTAATTCACTGTTTAACCTACTGGCCAGCATAATGGTTACGTGTGATGTTGGTGTTACTAAGTTGCCTTCACGGGGTTCCTTGGGCTTAGCCTCAATTCCAAAGGACTTGATGCCGAGCCTACGCGCCTCCTTACCAAGGTTGAGTAAGCCCTCGTAAAGTAGCTCAAGTTTCCTGCCGTAATTGGCCTCAAGGCTATAGTCCCAGCCGTCAGAGCCAAGCCATATGGAAACTGAGTCTAGGCCAAGTTCACGGGCAATATCAAGGCTTTGGGTAAAGGTACTTATGGCTAGTTCCCTAACCTTAGGGTCTGGGTTTGTTAAGGTGCCTAGCTTAAATGCGTGGAACCCCGTTAGATCCATGGCTAACCCGGCCAATTTAAGGCCAAGCTCATTAACCGTTGACTTAACCTCATCTATTAAGTCACGCCTGACCTTAAGCTCATTGTCCAGGAACTGGGCATCAACAGGAACCACACCCTCAATACCAGCCTCCTTAACCCTCCTCAACTGGTTAATTAACCCACCAGGTAGGTTTGGGAAGTAACCACCCCTATTGAACCTATCCGAGAAGTCCCCCGCGGTCCACGTCCCGGCTGCAAACTTAACGTTAAACTCCCTGAGGAAGGAGTCAACTACCTTACCTTCCATGAAGCCTGAGTAGGCTGACCTTAACCTGTCTAGACTTGCCATGATTAACTGTATGCGGCTTAACTTTTTAAGTTGTAACTAACGTCAACCATTGAACATGTTAGGTGGTTAATGTAGGTGGAGTCTATTTAGGAACTCCGTGTAGAGGTCTCCGTACCTCCTCTCATCCCTAGGTTCAAAAACCTTAATGTTAAAGGACCCTTTAACAATGGACCTAAGCTCACCCAGGTTCTTAACCATGCCGAGACCTGCCGCTTGGATGAGGATGTTACCCAGTGATGTGGATTCCTCAGGCCCCGCATAGACAGGTATACCCATTACGTTGGCTGTTAACTGGTTCATTAGGCTGTTCCTAGAGCCCCCGCCAATAATGTTGACTCCGCTGAGTCTCCTACCTGTTATCTCCATAGCCCTCTCAAGGATGTACCTATGCTTGAGGGCAATGCTGGTTATTATGACTCTGACCAATTCCCCAAGGCTACCGGGTTCCCTCTGCCCAGTCTCCCTTAAGTAACCCTTAACCTCCTCAATCATGTTGACTGGGGCTAGGAACCTTGGGTCATCGACGTCTATGAAGGAGTTTGGTTGATCAACCTCTGAGGCCAGCTTAGTTAACTCATCGTATGAGTAATCCCTACCCTCAACATCAGATATTATCCTTCTAACCTCCTGTATGAACCACATGCCCTGCATATTCCTGAGGAATGTTATTGTCCTAAAGGCCCCACCCTCATTGGTGAAGTTACTCAGCATAGCCCTCTCGTTGATTAATGGTTCACTTAACTCCACGCCAACCAGGTTCCATGTGCCTGAGCTGACGTACCCCGTGTGTTCATTAACCATGGGGGCTGCTGCAATTGCCGAGGCTGTGTCGTGTGTTGCTGGGGCGATTATGCTAATGTCCCTACCTAAATTGGGTACACCCAACTCCTCCGCTACGCTTGGCGCCAAGTGGCCGAGCCGTGTGCCTGCATCAACAATATCCTGGAGCATGTGGGTTGGTATACCTAACCTTTCCATTATGTCCACGCTCCATCTCCTACTCCTAGCGTTTAGGAGCTGCGTTGTGGTTGCATTGGTGTATTCATTAACCTTAACGCCACTTAGCCAGTAGTTAAACAGGTCAGGTATCATGAGCATTGCCCCCGCAGCCTTAAGTCTCTGGGGGTTATACTTGACCAGGGCATATAATTGGTATAGGGTGTTTATCCTCATGAATTGTATACCCGTTTCACCGTAAATCACCTCCCTGGGCACTTTGCCAAAGACCTCATCCATTAAGCCCTCCGTCATGGGGTCCCTGTAGGCGTATGGAAGCCCGAGGAGTTCGTCATTTGAGTCCAGGAGGGCGAAGTCAACCCCCCACGTATCCACACCCACCGAGGCTAATTTACCACCATACTTCCTGACCGCAGCCTTAATCGAATTCTTAATGTTAACCCACAGTTGCAGCACGTCCCAGTGCATGTGATTGCCAACCCTAATTATTTGGTTGGGAAACCTAAGCAATTCATCCACCGTCAACTTACCATCCTTTAGGTCTAAAACCCCTGCAATAGCCTTACCTCCACTGGCCCCTATATCTATGGCCAGTAAGACGACTACCTCCATGCCCACGTCACTTATTGTTCATATACTTCTCAACTATTGGCAGTATACCCAACTCCTTAAGCGTTTCAATGGTGGGTATCCCATCCTTATCCCACCCCATGTAGCTGTAGTACTCGTCAAGCATAGGCTCAAGCTCAACCACCTGGCCCTTGGCGCCACCCTCGCTTAACGGCTCCTTAAGGAATCTCTCAGGTAATGTGTCGTCCCTTCTACTTATGCCATTTATGACGTTAAACATCCTCTTCAAAGTGAATATACGCCTACCCGCCGTTAAAAGGTCTTGAAGCGTCTTCCTCCTGCCAGTTACAAGGGTGTACATCCCGGCTAGGTGGAGTGGTGGTATGCTTATGAACTTGCATATTACCAGTGATTCAAGAACCTCATGCCAAGTCTCCATTGTGGCCACTATACGCCCCTTGCCCATGTACGAAACCCTATCGTACCTCTCGTAGATCTTGAGGTCCGTGATTCTCTCACCCTGCTCAATCCTGAATGTTAAACCCTGCAGGTGGTCAGCCCCCCTATTTGATGTTGCGTATTGCAACCCCATGCCCTTAAAGGCCCTTGGGTCATGCATGGGCATTTCAGTGCCCTTAACGTGCATGCAGTACTTCTCAGTGCCCCTGCCTATCGCCCTCGATGCCATGCGGCATCCCTCACCAAGTAGCTTACCGAAGCCCTCACGCCTACCTATCATCTCAATTAGCTTAAGCACGGTCTCCTTATCACCCCACTTAAGCTCTAACCCACCTGTATCATCCTTAGTCAATAGGCCCTTTTCAAAGCTCTCCATGGCCCAGGCTATGGTGACTCCGGTGGATATGGTATCTATGCCGTACTTGTTGCATAGGTCATTGGCCTTGATTAGGTATTCCGGGTCATCTATCATTAGCATTGAGCCGAGTGAGGCTATGGTCTCGTACTCAGGCCCCCTACCCTTAACATTATTGACCTCGACGTACTTCCAGCAGTGTATTGGGCATGCCCAACAGGCCCTATGAGCTTTAACAAGGCCCTTCTCCCTAAAGGCCCTACCGCTTATGTTGTATACGTTATCCCACTTGCCAACCGTGAAGTTCTTTATAGGCATATCACCGTACTCGTAGAATTCCTCAACCTCACCCGCTGTGCCGTATATCGAGTATATTTGGGTTGTGGGGTAGGATAGTATGTAGGGTAGTAGCCTATTTATATTGCTCCTAAGCCTCTCAGGCTCCTTAACCTTAACCTGTCCACTGCCCTTAACGGCAATGGCCTTAAGGTTCTTAGAACCCATGACAGCACCCATGCCTGTCCTACCCGCAACCCTAGGTCCATCCGGGGTTATGTCGGAGGCTATTATGGCGTACCTAGCTAGCTTCTCGCCGGCTGGGCCTATTGCGGCTACGCGGACCGCCTTATCGCCGAGCTCCTCCTTGATCCTAAGGTCTGTTTCAACTGTTGTTAAACCCCAGTACCTGGATGCATCACGTATCTCAACCTCGCCATCATGCACGTACAGGTAGACTGGGTTACTGGACTTACCCTTAATTATGATGCCGTCGAACCCAGCCCTCTTCAATTCAACACCCCAGAAGCCTGATGCGTGAGCCTCACCCCAAGCCATGGTTAGGGGTGATTTAGCGGCAACAACGTAACGCCCACTGCACTGCACCATTGTCCCAGTTAACGGCCCAGTCATGAAGATTAGCACGTTATCGGGGCTGAATGGCTCAACCCTGGGATCCATTTCATCGAAGATGAGCTTGGTGGCTAACCCAATGCCGCCTATGAACATGTCGGCGTCCTCCTCCTTCAAATCCCTAACCCTAACCCTGCTGCTGGTTAAGTCAACCTCCAGTATCTTACCCATGTAACCAAACCAATCAACCACATCACTCACCTAACCCTGGAAGTAAAGCTTCATGTACAGTTCAACGTCCTTCTCCGGTATTACAGGTGGCTCCTTACCCAGCGCCATGGCTACGAATTGGGCCGTGGCAACCTCCTCAAGGGTCTCCACTATGGCCTCAGCCTCAAGTAAATTGGCTCCAAGGCCAACCACGCCGTGGTTCATCAGTATTATGGCGCGTGCACCCTTAAGTGCAGCATCAGCCACGAGTTTGGCTAACTGGTCTGTTCCAGGGAAGGCGAAGGGGACGACCTCAACCCTCCTAAGGGTCATGACTGCCTCTACGGATATTGGCTTCAGGTTAACGCCAGCTAGGGCTAGGCCCAGTGTGACTGGGTTGTGTGCGTGTATGACTGCATTCACGTCCGGCCTAACCCTATATATTGCCGCGTGGAAGGGCGTCTCCGTTGATGGCCTAAGGACACCCTCAATGACGTTGCCATCCAGGTCAACCTTAACTAAGTCATCAACGTTGACGTTGCCCTTAAAAACCCCACTGGGTGTTATCCAAAACTCGCCGGCCCCAGGGACCCTTGCACTTACATTACCTCCAAGTGCCGACACTAGGCCCCTCTCATACAGTGCCCTCATTACACGTGTGATCTCCTGCTTAATCTCATCCTCACTAACCAAGCCTGCACCCTCCTCCCCTGATGGCATAGCTTGAAGTTAGCCTTAAGTTGTATATAAACATTAGCAATTATCAGGACCTAACATGTTAGGTCCGCATGAGGGATTAGTAATGGTGACTTAACTTAACCAAGGCTTAAATACGTGCGGTGGACTCGCATCTGTGGAGCTTACGGGTTCAGCCCTCCTTGGTAAGATCTACGGCGGATTAATGGGTAAGAACATTGGTGGTAGCTTAGGAACACCCTATGAGAGGGGGTTTGGGCAGGATGACTTAATTGAGGTTAAGCTTGAACACAGGCTATACCCTAATGACGACTTTGAGGTTCAGATGGCTTGGTTAAGGCTGATTGAGGATAGGGGGCTTAACATAAGTGAGCATGACTTGGCGCAATGCTGGCTAGACTGCATACACTACAACTGGGATGAGTACGGCTTCAGTAAGAGGAACCTTAGGCTAGGCATACTACCACCGATGTCTGGATTCTTCAATAACTGGTTTAGGCACTGCATGGGCTCGCCCATTAGGTCTGAGGTGTGGGCCATGATTGCCCCAGGTCTACCTGACGTTGCAGCCACGTACGCCTTCATGGACGCCATAGTAGACCATGGAGGTGGCGAATCGGTCTACGGCGAAGTCTTCAACGCAGTGCTGGAGTCCATGGCATTCGTGAGCAGTGATCTGAAGAGACTTATCGAATACGCCTTAAACTACATACCCGAATCCAGCATGACCCATAAGACCATAACCATAGCCCTGAGGGCTCATGAGGAAGGACTTAACCTTAAGGAGACAAGGAGACTCATAATTGAATCCGCCCCACCTGAGTATAGGAGGATAGCCCAATACTCCCCAATCAACCTCGGCTTCGAGGTGCTCGGCCTACTCTACAGCAATGGTTTCGAGGATGCCATGGTTAAGACCATTAGCCTTGGCTACGATACTGACTGTACAGCAGCCACGGTCGGCGCAATATTGGGCATTATGTATGGTGGGGACTACATACCACCAGACTACGCCAAGGTTTACGAGGAAGTAGTGACCAATGAGTCGTGGGGCGGTGTGTCCAATATTAGGGCTAGTAGGACTGTCTCTGAACTGGCTAATAGGATCATTAAAATTACCTACAGGTTACTGTCCAGCCAGGGCGGTAGGGTCTTTATTGATAGGAACGGGAACGTGGATTGGCTTATTGACCCATTCACAGTAAAGCCCAGTGGGCCGTGGCTTAACTATAAGCCCAATTCATGGACCCTTAGGTTCACGGGCCTTGAGGCAACGGTGGAGTACCCTAATGGCCCAGTGCTTAAGCCCGGTGTTGAGTTGCCCATAGTGGTTACCATTAAGAACCTTAGGTTGAACCCACTGAACCTAAGTTACATTGTGCATGGGGTTAGTCCTAAGGCGTATCAGGTTAACCCAGTTAACGGTGGTTTAATTGCCCAGCCTGGCTTGGAGACTAGGGTTGAGTTCAGGGTTAGGCTAATTGACCTGGATGAATTGGGCGCCGTGGAGCACCCAGTGATTCGATTCACGGCTACTGATTCACCTGAATCCGTAAACGTAACCCTGACCATATTACCCCCGGTGGTTTGGTTCATAAACAGGGTTGATGAGTCCGATGAGGATGTGGAAAGGTGGATTAATGATGCCCTAGCCGGTGACTGGGGGGTCATTTATAGGGATGGCTATGACCTGGGCCTGGAGGATTTAATATCCAAGGGTCAATCAATGGCCCTGGTGGGCTTTATTCACAACCCAGGTGACACGAGAATAATCCACGTGGGTGTACCTAACAATGCGCCGTACGTTAAACTTTGGTTTAATGGGGAGCCCCTACTTGAGTCTAAGGAGAAGTATATACTTAGGCCCAATTACGATGGCGATGGTAGGAACTACATTGATGCATTAATGAGGCATGGGTGGAACACTGTGGCCATAAAGATTAAGCGTGTTGATGAGCCCGTGAGCGCCCACTTCATAATGAGTGAGTCGGGGAAGCAACTACATAGGGGTTTGACTGACGTTACCCAGCACAGGAAACCTAAGTTAACTGCCTGAATGCGTATTCGGGCTCTGAGGATGGTCTTAAACCCTCCTGGCCAGCCTGCTTCCTAATATCATTGATAGTCCAGAGCAGGAGGATTATGAGGAAGACTAGGGCTGCAAGCGCTATGTAGAAGCTTGTTTCATTAGGCGTCAGGTATATGAATGATATGCCCAGTAGGACCAGTAGGCTAAGTATTATACCGTAGACTGCCTTGCCTATCTCAGGGTGCATTAAAAACACCCATTTCTAATGTTTTTAATATAACCAGCAAGCAACCCACGTATTACCAATCTTCTTAAGCGGGGGCCTCTCCTTAAAGCACCTATCCATGGCGAAGGGGCATCTGTCACTGAACTTGCAGCCAGGTGGTGCCCTGAGTGGGTTGGGTGGGTCAAGGCTCCTCAGCTTCATGACCTTCTTACTCCTTGACTTGGTTGGGTCGGGTTCAGGTATTGCGGAGAGTAGGGCCTGTGTGTATGGGTGTAGTGGGCTTTCAAGCATCTCCTTGGCGGGTCCAAACTCCATTATTGAACCCAGGTACATGACGGCTGCCCTACCCCTCTCACCAGCCATGTAGTATGCCATACCCAGGTCGTGGGTTATGAATAAGATGCTTAGGTTCATCTCCTTTTGGACCGATAGCAGTAGGTCTAGGACCTCAAGCCTAAGTGAAGCATCAAGCATGGTGACTGGCTCATCCGCGACCACGAACTCAGGTTTAACAAGCAGTGCCCTAGCTATGGAGACCCTCTGCCTCTCGCCACCGCTAAGCTCAAACGGGTACTTATTAATGTAGGCCTTTGGGTTAAGGCCAACGCTCTCAAGGGTCTCGAAAATAGCCTTCTCCTCCTCAGCCTTACTGTGAACCAGTTTATTAGCCCTCAATGGGACAGCCAATATGTCGTAAACGGTCTTATACGGGTTAAGGCTTGAGTATGGGTCCTGGTGTATGTACTGGGATTTAAGCCTATAGACCCTATACTCCTCATCAGTCATCGTTGATACGTCCCTGCCGTGGAAGTATATCCTACCCGTCGTCGGCTTGTATAAACCCACGAGCGTCTTACCCAGGGTGGTTTTACCACTACCTGACTCACCCACAACAGCCAGTGTCTCACTCCTATTCACGGTTATGTTAATGTGATCAACCGCGTATAGGTCTTTCTTACTGAACATACTCCCAACCTTAAACACAACCGACAGATCCTCAGCAGCTATGACAACATCCTCACCGTACTTCCTTTCAGGACCCTTCACACCAGCCATCCTAGATAGGTGGCCTATGTATATTGGACAATTCATGTAATCGAACACGCAGTACCAGCCAAATGGGTTCACTGACCTCTGGGTTATGCTACACACGTAACCCTGGGGAGTCCTCTGTAGGTATGGGCAGACCGGGGCCGGGCCCCTTGGGCTACCTTGGCTTGGGTTACTCACTGGTGGTCACCTTAGCCAACTGCTGCTGAAGCACGCTTGCCTTTATGCATGATGAGTAGTGGCCTGGTTCAACCTCCACGAGTTTCATGTCAGCATCAGAGCACTCGATGGATGCGAATGGGCACCTGTCTATGAATGGGCAACCCCTATTATTGGTCTTTGCGGTAACGCCAGCGGGCTTAAGCCTAATAATCTTCTTGCCTATTGCCGGGAAGGAGTTTATAAGCATGAGCGTGTATGGTGAGTATGGGCGTGAGTAGACGGTGAATATTTCACCAATCTCCATGACGTAGCCCTTGTATAGGACCAGTAACTTATCGGCTACATCAGCAACCACGGATAGGTCGTGGGTGATTAGTATTATGCCTACGTCACGCTCCTTACGTAGATCCTTAATTAACTCAAGTATCTGCCTCTGGGTTAAGGTGTCTAGGGCTGTGGTTGGCTCGTCAAGTATGATTATGTCTGGGTTCAGCATCAGGGCTAGGGCTATCATAACCCTCTGTTTCATGCCGCCTGACAATTGATGCGGATACGACCTCAGCACCCTAGCTGGCTCAAGCCTAACTGAACGCAGCAACTCAGCCGCCATCTTAAGGGCCTCCTCCTTATCTATGCCGTGTGCCTGCGCCGTATCTACAAAGTGATCCTTAACTGTTAGTAATGGGTTCAGCGAGTTCATTGCGCCCTGGAAAACTATTGATATCTTACCCCACCTGTACCTAATCCTCCTAATCTCACTTTCAGGTATGGAGAGCACATCATCGATTGCGTTGCCATCCCTACTATACAGGGTAGCTTTACCTGACACCACGGCGTTATTGGGGAGTAGTCTCATTAGTGCTAGGGCAACTGTTGTCTTGCCGCTGCCCGATTCACCAACTATACCCAGTATTTCATGCCTATGTAACTCAAACGTAACGTTTTTAACTGCCTCAACGTCAAAGGTGGCTGTCCTATAGGTTACGTTCAGGTCCTTAACGGATAGCACCACCGAGGACATGCTCTCACCTGGCGGTAGCCCTACGCCTGCTGGCTAATTTAATTTCTACCTCCCTCCTCCTCTTGGGGTCGAAGACGTATACTGAGGCGTTTGCGAAGTAGACGAAGCCCATTAGTATTATCGTCTGTATGACTATGAGTATTACAACAGGTATCGTACCCGTCGGTGAGAATATTGCTGCTTCTTGGTAGAATGCGTTACCCATTATTGCCCCCCAGTTTATGTTGCTGTATGGTATTAGTCCTAGGAATGCTAGGCCCATTGCACCGTAGAACCCACCAACGATGCTTAACATGAAGTTCATGACTATGTATGGCGTTATGGCAGGCATTATGTCGTTTGCTATTATTGATAGTGAGTTTAGGCCTAGCAGCCTCGACGCCTCAACGTAATCCCTATTCTTAGCACTCAAGGCAGCAGCCCTAATCGACCTGGCTAGGCCAGCCCAACTCAAAATACCTAAAATGAATCCCAGTATGACTGGGTTACCGGACCTGAATATAACGGCTAGAATCAGCCAAAGGGCGAACGTTGGTATTGTTAGCAGTAGGTTAAAGGTGAAGTTCAAAGCCTTATCGGTGAAGCCACCTAGGTAACCAGCTAGTAACCCTAGGAATGTACCTATAGTCACCTGGAGTATACCAGCTATTGCGCCTATTTCTAGGAAGTATCTTAGTCCCCATATTATGTCGAGCAATAGTGGTATGCCTAGGTAATCTGTACCTAGTATGTACCATGGTGATGGTTTTAGTGTTGGTGGTATGAATTGTAGTGCTACGTTGCTCCACTTTGGCCCTGGGTATGGGAATAGTGGTGCTGCTAGGGCTAGGGCTACTACGAAGACTGTTAAAC
>NZ_LCTF01000005.1 GCF_001663375.1 Caldivirga sp. MU80 | reverse complement strand
CCCGACAAAGATGAGTAGTGATTAGGGTCACTGGGATGCGGGGAACGGGGCACTCCTATAGTAGTAGCCTAGGGTAATGTCCTTGAAACTAGTCTCCAGGAGGTAAACATCCTGGTCTATCATTACGGCTACGTGGTTCTCATTAACATCAACGGGTATGAGGTCCCTTGGTTCATAAGCCTCAACGCTCCTCCTGAACGTTAAGTAGAAAATCAACCGCCTACCCCTCCTATCAAGCCTTAACTTAGCCTCCGATGCTAACTTCCAGCCACTATTCACGTACCTCCAGTACTGCTTATGCGGCTCCAACTCAACCCTAACACACCCAACATGCGTCGCCACCTCAATGCCTGTCAATCCGCTCATCCTCCACAAGTGATCGTCAAGCCAAATGGAGATCCTCCTAACCTCTGGGTAATTCCCCCTAGCCAAGCCCCTCCTCCTGAGTTTAAGGAAGCTCTTAGCCCTCGTTGCTGCATCCTGGCATGCGGTGTAGGCGTAGTGTGATGGTAACTGCGGATACGAAGACCTTAGTTCCAAATACTTCAAAGCCCTCAGCCTCACGAAGCTCGTTACCCCATTCTCCACAGCGTATGCGACTAATCGCCCAACCATGCTCTTGTACACACCCTCAAGCTCCACGAAAACCCTAAACAACCTCCTAGGCAGTGGCACAGACCTAACAACAACAGTCCTAGTAACCTCACTCATACTTCCCAACCTCCTTCAGCAATTTCTTAAATCCCTCAACAAACTCCTTTTTCCTGTGGCTCCTCAACCCATAAAGCTTCCCAGCGAAGGAGGTCACAACCTCTATCAAGTCCTCCACAAGCTCCCGGTGGGAATCCTTAGGCTCCTCACCAAATACAGCCTCGATTGCAACACCATACTGCCTGAAGAAGTATTCCAAATATTCAAAACCGAACCTTGTCAATCTATCCCTATACGCCACCACGACCACATCCACCTGCCTATTAACAACATAATTAAAGAGCTTCGATAAACCTCGCCTCTCAGTCTTCAAACCACTCGCAACATCGCTCAACACATCAATAACCCTGTAACCTCTAGAGGAGCAGTACTGCGTCAAGTACTGTACCTGCCTCTCCAAGTCACCCCTCTGGTCTGGGGAGCTTACACGGGCATATATGACTGCCCTAACCTCCCTGCTAATGGGCACTCCCTCGGCAATCCTCCTAACCTCACTCTCGGGAACCCTATACTTACCGCCAGCAGTCCTAACAACCCTAATCCTCCCCTCCCTAACCCACCTAGCAAGGGTAGAGTAACTAACACCAAGCCTTTGACAAACCTCCCTAGGCCTCAACAACCTCTCCGAAGACGCCGACACCAATAATAATAAACAAAACCAGAGCTTATAAACCTAACCACCAAACACCAACAACGAAACAGCCCGCATCCAGGTATTTAAAGGGGGTGAGTCATGTGGGATTTGATGGATAGTAGGCGTATTGCGCTCAGGAGGGCCCTTGGGTTCATTGAGCTGTTTGCCCTAGGGTACTCTGACGTATCATCAACGTACTACTTCTCCATGGGTGTAATAGCGCTCTACTCAGGGTCAGCCTTACCCATGGTTATGCTGCTTGGCTCAGTCCCACTTTGGCTGGTTGGGTTAACCTACGCCGAACTGGGTAGCTCAATACCTGAGGCCGGTGGGGCTTATTACTACGTTAGACGTGGGCTGGGTGATGGGCTCGGTTTCATGGCCGGTTGGCTGCTTAACCTAGACCAGATAATAATGATAGCCTACGGCGCCGTGAGCTTCGTCGGCTACTTGGGGGTGCTGGTAGATGTGCTCCATGTGTGGCCCTACAACTTGATTACATCGTTGGCGGTGATCTACACGTTAATGTTCCTCAACATAATCGGCATCAAACCCTCAGCGAGGTTTAACCTAGCCTTAGTCATCGTTGACCTAGCTGGAATAGCAACCTTAATATCCCTAGGGGCATATGCTTTAACTCACATTCCACATCACTTAACTACATCACTCAATGTGGCGCTACCCATGGTTGGGTTAACCTACGCGTTGAGGGGTTACATAGGGATTGATGTGATCGCTCAATCAGCCGGGGAGGCTAGGATGCCGCGGCTTAGTGTGCCTAAGTCAATAATAGCCATATGTGCCCTGTCAACGGCTGTGGCCTTAGCCTTATCCATGTTAGCCACGTACTCCGGGCTGGTTCAATACATGGCTGGCCACCTAAGTGACCCACTGGGTGCATTGGCACTGGGCCTCTTTGGTCATGGCCTAGTCAGCATGTACATATCGCTATCGGTAGCTCTGGTCATGTTGATTAGTGTTAATGCTGGCATAGTGGACTTCTCTAGGAGCATATACAAGATGAGTGATGATGATTTATTGCCTAGGGGCTTATCGGCTGTACACCGTAGGTTTAGGACACCCTACATATCCATTGTGGTTTCATCAATGGTGGCATCCCTATTCGTGCTAACGAATGACGTTGAGTTAATAGCCGGTTCATATGGCATTGCCTCGCTGATTACGTACATGCTCACCGTTATTGCATTAGCCAAGTTTAAGGCCCTTAATGGAGCCGGTGGATTCACCACACCAGCAATAGTGCTACGTGGTGTTAAGGTACCTGTATTAACCATCATAGGCCTACCGGTGCTGGCGGTGGCACTAGCCCTCATTTTCATCTTTAAGCCCCAGTACACTGTGCCGGTTGCGGTATGGTTAATCGTGGGTGTTGTACTGTACTCCATGCGCAGGTTAGGTAGGTAACCCACTAATGACCTTAAGCACGGCGGCGCCAACCCTGTTCATTATGGGCTCCAGCTCCTCAGCCGTTAGGAACCTACCGAACCTACCCTCAGTGAGGTTATTGGTAACCACAAGCACAGCCCCAGTCCTAACCCCCCTGATTAGGCCTAGGAGGAATAGTATGGCACACTCCATCTCAACGCCAAGCACACCCCTCGAACCCATTATCCTTGGCAAATCCTCCTCCGCATAGAAGGCATCACTACTGTAAACTGGCCCAACGAGGAACCTAAGGCCAGACTCCGTGAAGCCCCTTATTAGGCTTAGGAGTAAGTCGTGGCTCGGCACGGCTGGGTAGGCTACGTTTCCACCAAGGTACTGCGAGTATATACCCCCTGTGTTGTAACCTGCGCCACTGGGTATTATAACGTCCCCAAGCCCTATTGAACTGCTTAATGCCGCAGCGGTGCCCAGCCTAATGATTACCCTAGCCCCTGAACTGATCAACTCCTCTATGACTATGGCCGCTGAGGGTGCCCCAATGCCGTGTGTGGCAATGGTCACCTTAACCCCATTGTAGGTGCCCGTGTAGGTTAGGAAACCCCTATTCTCATTAACCAGTCTAGCATCATTAAGCATATTAGCCAATTGCCTAGCCCTAGCAGGGTCGCCAACCACCACAACCCTCTCTGTCACATCGCCCTTACTAACCTTGAGGTGTATCGGCATTGCTGCCGGTGAGTTTAGGGTTACTTATGTTTTTATAGATTAAGCGGCTTCTTGAAGAATGATTTACTTCTTAATCAGTTGACTTCCATCAAATGGGCACCTGCCTCTGAGCTTCTTCTCACCACATATGATGCAGAACAGTGAGCCGCATCGTGGACACATGTAGTAGTCATCGTACATCCTTAACTTAGCTCCACACCTACGGCACCTACCTATGACAAGCGTCCTGGGTATGGCTGCCATTGGCAGGTTAATCCCTAATGCTTAATAAGCTTTAACCTAAGTAACACCGATGAGGTTATTGTTATCGCTACCCTGTGGCTCACGCATGGAGCCCATATCCTACACAACCCCACCCCAATATATGATTATAGGCGGCCTTAGGGTTGTTGAGCATTGGGCCATTAGGCTACTGGGCGAGGTCACGGTGGTGCTGGGTGTTGAGCCTATTCACGTGCGTAGGAATAGGCTATTGATCAGTGAACTGGGGGTTAAGGTTAACATTGATTATTCAGGTAGTGCCGATGCGGAGGTTAACCCATGCATAGTTCCCTACACCTCAAACGTAAGGGCCGTCATTAGGCACATAAGCAATAACGAGTCCGTGGCCTGTGGCAGTGTTCAGCTGGTTAAGGTTAATGGTGGTGCCATTGTGGAGGACTGCAACATAGGTGTGCTTAAGGGGCCCTGGGACATTATTAGGCATAACACAGGGCTTTTAGGGGAGACGATAAGCATGCTAATGGGCATGTTAGGCATTAATGGTAACATAGCCCTAGTCAACTCCAAGGTCTCCAGTGACGTCAAGCTGAACACAAATGATGGCCCGGTGATGGTGGTTGGAAGCACCCTCGATGCTCCAATTTACATTAGGGGGCCAGCCTTAATAGGGCTCAACACGGCCATATCACCATTCACATACGTTAGGCAGGGCACTGTGGCCTACATGAACGTTAGGCTGTCTGGTGAGGTTAAGAATTCGATACTGGACTGCTGCACCCTTAAGGAGCATTACGGCTACCTGGGGGATTCCTACGTGGGTAAGTGGGTTAACTTCGGTGCAGGTACGACGGTGTCCAACTTGAAGAACACCATGGGTAGCGTGAGGTTCATGGGCGTTGACACGGGTATGGTTAAACTGGGCCCAATCATAGGTGACTGGGTTAAGACAGGGATAAACACAAGTATAATGGGTGGTAAGGCCATTGGGCCTGGGGCCCATGTATACGGGCTGGTGGCGGTTGACGTACCCCCCTTCACCATATACAACGGCGTCAATGGGCGACTGGTGGCGATGGATAGGGGGCGTGTGAGGGATATGGTGCTTAGGTGGGGTGGTGATGCCTATGAGGCGGACTACGCATTAAGGGTCTTTGACCTGACCCAGGGCTTAAGGGTTGGCATTAATGTTAGTGAATACAGGTTGACGTAAAACCTTATAAACCTTGCCTAGGTTTAACGGGCATGGATAACGTGAGGCTTGAGGTTAAGATACGCTCAGTGCCTAAGGATCCGAGGAACCTAATACTGCTAGCCTGCCCCGAGCCAAGCCTAGCCTCCGTGGTGGCCACGGAGTACCTCATAGACTCCCTTAAGATGAATGAGATAGGGGCCATTAGGATTAGGGGAGTTGAGCCGGCGGTTACGGTTATCGACGGCGTTGCTAAGCTACCCTACAGGCTGTTTTACTCACAGGAGACTGGGTTAATAGTGGTTAGGCAGCACATACCAATACCAATACCGATATACAGGGAGTTCATAGATAAGGTTATTTCCTGGGCGGAGGAAAACGGTGTATCCAGGGCGGTTTGCCTATCAACAATGTCCTCGCTGGGCCCCAGTGAGAGTGACAATGTTTACTTCGTCACTGATGAGTTAACAGTCAACAGTCTAACGAGTCTCGGCTTCACGCCGCTTAAGGAGACTATTGTTGTTGGGGTTGAGGCTGAGTTCATAGATGCCGTATTGTCCAGAGGCACTATGAGTGGGGTGCTGTTGCTGGCTGAATCCAAGCTACTAACCTCGATTAATAACCTAGTTAAGAGCGGTAGGTTATCGTCCTACAGGGATGTAACTTACATACTGAACCAGACCATTGGTAAATTCGGCCCTGATGTATCCGCCGCCATTAAGCTGATTAAGGCAGTCTCGAAACTCATAAACGTGGATATTAAGACTGATAAGCTTGAGGAGCACGCCTCAAAGTACTCATTCCTAGTTGAGAAGAGTATTGAGGAGTGGGCTAGGGGCATTGCCGCGGAGGAGGGTAAGGGCACAACGCCGTTGGTGCTATAAATAAGTCACATGGAGTCAAAGTCAGCTCTCTCGGCGCTGATCCTCCTTATAACGTCTAGGGTGCCCAGGTAAGTTAAGTCTGTTAAGTAGACCTCAACCTTATCCAGAATCCTCCAGGGCTCGACATACCTAAGTATTGTCCTCGGCGCCTCGAAGGCCTCGGTCAGCGTTGAGGCAACGTCAACACCCACGGTTAGGTGGTTGGCTGTGGGCAGTATAACCATGGTTAACTCCCCCTCACCAACCCTCTCACCGAACAACCTCTCGCTGAACTCCCCCTTATCAACCCTTATCTTAAGTATGGCTGGTCTCTTGGTGACGAAGCCGTGCTCATCCTCGATAACTATGGCTGGGTGGGTATGCCCCATAACTACCATGTCAACCACCCTCAAGTCCTCTGGGTTTGGCTTAGAGTTACCGTGCATCATCAGGGTGCTTCTACCGTTAATGTTAACTACGAGGCCCCTTGAGTCATAAAGCTTCACATTGCTTAACCCAACCTTGCCAACAACCTGCTCCAACCCACCATCATGGTTGCCGGCTATCAGGACGACCTCCTCGAAGTTCTTGGCTAAGGCCTCTATGAACGCCTTAACCTCGTTGAGGGATTCAAAGGGGTAAGGTAGCTCATGCTTAACGTCACCCAGTATTGCAACCCCAGTGGCCCCCTCCTCCTCGGCCCAGGAGACAATGTTGTTGATTATCCTGCTGGTTTGCACAGGCACCCTAACCCCCCTCTCCTGCAACTCAAACTCTAACCCAACGTGGGTGTCGGCTAGGATGAGCCACTTGTTGCCGTTAACAACCGCACCTATTCCCCTTTTATCCACGGTTGGGGCTCTGGTGAATCAATATTAACCTTACTGGGTTGGCTGCTACTCAATCCACTTGTCGTGGTGTATCTTGTCAAGTAGGTACTCGTGGAGGAACTTCAACCCATGGGTTGATAGTGCCTCTATCTCAACCTTCTTCTTGGTCTTGAGGAATAGGTCTATTTCATGCTTCCACTCACGGCTCTGGAACCAGGGGTACTTCTTCAACTCCTGGGCCCTCTTAACGTCCCTATCCGTGGCCTTTATAACGTAGTTGTCGCTGATCTTGTACTTGCTTATGTCACTAGCCGTGACGCCTATGAACTTAGCCTCAGGCGTAGCCAACCTCTCATTCTCGTAACTCAACTTTATTGAACCACTCCTGTACACGCTGTATATGTACCACCCGTAGGGGTCGCCGTCCGTGAACACGTAGACGGGTAACCCATACTCCTCACTCAGCCTCCTAACGAACCTCCTGGTTGCCCTATCCGGCATACCCTTAGCCGTCACGAGTAGACACTTTTCACTGTTCCAGAAGCCCTCCCTGTTAAGCCTCTGGAATATGGCATCCTTCTCCACCACAAGCACGTACTTGGCGTCAAGCTTAACTATCTCCAGGTCATCTGGGTTTGGCGGTAGGCTTAGGGCAGTGTCACCCATCTTGGTTGCATCTATCTCAAAGCCCCTCGACCTAACAACTATCGGCCCAACCACCTTACCCTTAACATCAGCCGAAACCCCCATCTCCTCCCTAAGCACCCCTGTGGCCACCTCAATGTCCTCTATCACTGAGTTCGACTCCGCCTGTTCATCCCAAGTGTTCTCCCTGAACCCCTTACCCAGCTTAGGTTCATTCAACTCCATGGTGTGTTTGCCGTTGTAGTAAAGGTC
This sequence comes from Caldivirga sp. MU80, assembly GCF_001663375.1. Taxonomy (GTDB): domain Archaea; phylum Thermoproteota; class Thermoprotei; order Thermoproteales; family Thermocladiaceae; genus Caldivirga. Next base: position 82,995 of record NZ_LCTF01000005.1, on the reverse strand, counting down.
CCTTATGGTTGGGTAGACACCCTCCCTAATCGACTGGACAATAAGCCTCAGCATCAGGGTGGTTTGCATGAAGCGCTTAGCCTCGTTTAGGTCTAGGAACCTCCTCTCGATTGTCTTAGGCCCGAGGAGCAGTATCTTCCTCTTCTCATCCCAAATAATGTTGGTTAGTGTCCTTGTGGGTATGTGCATAACAGGCTCCTCATCCTTAAGCACATCGTCAACGAGTGACCTGCCCCAATCCGTGAGAATCTTAAGAACCTCATCCCTACTCCTACTCATACCAAGCCCCTATTAGGGCTACTGTTATTAAACCAATCGCTAACCTAATGCTTAAATTCACCCAAGGCCACTGTAACCAATGGCCCTCTACACGCCGTGGAGGATGAGCTACATAACTGGGGCTATTAACAATAGGGAGCTTGGGTGCTTCATGTGCAGGGCGGTTAACAGTGATGAGGAGCTGGTCGTCTATAGGGGGAGGTACTGCATAGCCCTGATGAACAAGTACCCCTACAACAGGGGGCACATGTTAATAGCCCCAAAGAGGCATGTGCCTGGGCTAATTGATCTAACTGATGAGGAGCTCATGGAGTGCGCAGTCTTAATTAAGGCATCAGTGTGCGCGTTAGCAGAATTACTTAGGCCGATGGACTTCAACATAGGCGTGAACATAGGTAGGGTTGCTGGGGCTGGTTATGAGGAACACGTGCACTTCCACATAGTGCCCAGGTGGAGTGGGGACACCAGTAACATACCGGTTGATTACAGCCTGGACAAGGTTATAGGCGATATTAAAGGTTTAATGCCCGAGTTGAGCAGGTTAATAGCGAGGTGCATGGGTGATGATAGTCACGGCCCAGAGGTTCATACCAATGAGGGTTAATGTTGGGCCGGTCTCCATGGGGGCCGGCTTAAACCTAGACGAATTCCTGAGGAGGGTTAACAACGCTGTAGCCGAGATCAGCAGGGAGCTTGAGTCGAAGGGCAACGTTAAGGCGATGGGCTTTACCATGGTTCAGGTAACAGTAAGCAACATTGACGGACTACTGATAGTGGGTTGGGCCCAGGTAGAGTAGTAGAGTAGCTATTTTATTATTCATGATTATTTATAGGGTAGCCCTACTGCTGCGCTTCGAAGGACCTGGTTATGTTGACCTTGTCCACTAGGACGTAGGGGACTGTTGAGGGGACGTGCATATCCCACCAGTAAGCCTGAATGGGCCTGTTAGTGGAGTTGATGTAGTTACCCAGGAGTGTGTTGAACCTGTCACTGATCCTCACACCCTTAAGCACGTACCTGGGTTCACCACCCTCAATAAGCAATACCACGTCACGGCACACCGTTGAGAATAAGCCCTCCCTAATGTTTTGGAACCTGGTGTACCAGTTATTCTGAACAAATACCCCGCTACCCAGCTCGCTGAACATTGACTGTGGGTCATCCTTAAGTGAACCTGGCTCAATGTATAGGTGTCTTATTGAGGGTGTTAACCAGCCGTAGGCAGCGTTACCGGTTGACTTGACGCCAAGCTTGCTGGCAGTCCTATTGTTGGTTATGAATGACTTAAGCACCCCCCTCTCAACCAGGGTTACGTTGCTTGACTGGTTACCCTCGAAGTCAACAGGCTCAGACCCAACCCTGGATGGGTCTGAGGATAGGTCCACTAGCGTTAAGCCCTCTGAGGCCAACTTGCTGTTAATGTCCTTGGCTGTTAATGGGGATAGGTTGTGGAGCACGTTGTAGGCATTCATCCAGCTGTTGGCTATTATTGCGTACAGGTGCCCAGCCACCAGGGGCCCCATCAGGACCCTGAACCTACCCTCAACGCTGGTCTTAGGCAGCTTAACGGCTATGGATAGCATTAAGCCTACCCTGGACCCAAGGCCCCTGGCGTCTATGTCGCTTAGCCTCCTACCGGTTAAGGCCTCCATTGAGGATAACTCAGGGTCATTGTGGAAGGCCCTAATGGCCAGGTTGAAGAATGTCCCCCTCCACCTCAGGTTTAGGCCAGTGTGGTCGCTGTAGCTCACCTCACCAACGCCGTAGGTGAATGCGCCCGCATTCCTAACGGAACCCTCCGACGTGCTTGCGTCAATTGCCTCCTTAACCAGGTCCACGACCTTATCCTCAGCACCCTCAACCCTAGGGTCGTAGGAGTCCCACGTTGCCACAGGTCCCTGGTGGGTTATGGGGACGTAGTCTGGGTCCTCACTTAACCCACCTATGAGTGACTGGGCCTCGTTAAGCTTAGCCTTAATCACCCCCTCGCCTAGGTTTGATGTTGAGAAGGTGTAAGTCCTCCTACCCTTGGTTAAGTAGACTGATGCCCATTCATCAGTCCAATGATTGAACACTGTGGGTTCATTGTTAGCGAACCTTAGCATCCTCCATCTGCTCACCCTAACCACGGCCACAGTCTCATCAAAACCCATGCCCATGGCCAGTTTAACTATGGATTCAGCATCCATAGGCCGTACCCGCAATTAAGCTTTAAAGCATACCGCTCATGCAAACCCACTAGAGCAATTGCCGTAAACCCAGTGAAGGTTGCATACGCTGAATCTCCAGTGGCGCCTGATAAATAGTACATTGGTGAAGGGAGAAGTGGCTAATCATCGGGTGCGCGGTTTACTTGCCCAGTAGCTCATCTATTGCTCTACCTAGGTCCCCTGAGTCAACCCTACCCCTGTGGCTCCTCATTACACTTGACATTAGTTTGTTCCTATCCTTAACGCCGTTGTCAATCATGGACTTCACCAGCGACAATACTTCACTGTACTGCATCCTCCACAAACTTTTCTCATTAATTATCTCCACCAAGCCCCTCCTCCCATCCTCCTCAACGTAGACCTGGAGCACGTCTTGAATAGCCTCCCTGGTTATCTTACCATCGGCGTATAGGGCGAGTAACTCATCCACTGCCTTAACCACGTCAACCTGCTCAACACCCCTGCCCAGCCCCTTGATGGTGTTCACGAAGATTGAGGCTATTAGGGTTGGGTTAACCCTCCCCTTGTACTTCCTCATTAACTCCTCCGCCTCTAGGGAGTACTCTGACACGGCCAGTTGCCTAGCCAACTCCCTGCTCATGCCCATTGATGCGTAGCGCTCAATCTGCCTATCAATAGGCTCTGGTACGTACATATCAGCCTTAGCCAGGAGCTCTATGGTAACCCTGATTGGCCTAAGGTCAGTCTCAGGGTACATCCTAGCCGCCCCAGGCCTAGGCCTCATGAAGTATGTTGTCCCATCCTCCCTAGCGGCCCTAGTCTCCTCAGGCACACCGTCAAAGGCCTCCCTAACCCTATTCACAATCACCTTAGCCGCCTCCTGGAGCTCAACACCAGGTGGACCCATTAGCAGTATGAATGAGTCCGTGCCCAGCCTACCAGCCACCTTGCTAACCTCCTCCCCACTTATCCCATAGCCGGGTAATTCATCACTATGTATTAAGCCACCCAGCCTTGTCCAGGCCCTAACCCTATCAGCAAGCTCACTGCCAAACCTCCTACCTGGCTGGAGCTCAAACCCCAGTAAACCCCTCAACCCAGGTGTCTTAAGTGCAGCCACGACACCACCTGCCTCAAGGGTCTTCCTCACAATGTTCGACTTAGTTGACGAGAACACCTCTGTTACGTCCACCAGGTCTGGGGTGTATTGATCCTTTGATAACCCTCTGTTGATCAACTCATCCCTGATTTTAAGTAGATTCACCTGCCTAAGGACCTCAAGCTCAATGACCTTCGGTATTAGGGATAACTCAGGCACACCCTTAACCTCAGTCTTAGCCCCCTTGGCTATTGAAATGTTTAAGTCCTGCCTAATGGAGCCAAGCCCCCTCTTGGTGCGCCTAGTGTTCATAATCGTCCTCCCTATTAGCCAGGCAACCTCAGCTATTGAGGCAGGTGGATATTCCATGGGGCCCGTGGAGACCTCTATGAGTGGTATGCCAAGCCTGTCAAGCCTATAAACCACCAGGTCACCCCTCTCCTTAACCTTCCTGGCGGCATCCTCCTCAAGGGATATGGTCCAGATGGGGACCTTGTAATTGGGGAAGACCGCTAAGCCGTCATGCGCAACAACCATTGTTCTCTGGAAGCCTGATACATTCGAACCATCAATAACCACCTTCCTCATCACGTATATTTCATCGAAGATCTTAGCGTTGAAGGCCTTTGAGATGGCTAGGGCTAGGAGGAGGGATTCTTCATCAGGCTCGTGTGGCGGCTCCTCATCAAGCTCCACCAGGCAGGTTACGTCATTGTAGCCCTCGTACATTATAGTCTTCATCTTCCTGAACTCCCAAAGGGCAGCTGGGTCAATGGCGCTTAACTCACTCATGGCCGGCCTAAGCCTTCTAACAATCCTGAAGTCGGGTTCAGTGTTCTTTAACTCGGGCCTACAGTGGCAGAAGAGTTTCCTACCCGTGTCTAACTGGACATGTATCTCCAATCCAACCTTAAGCCCCAAGGCCCCGTAGTCAAGCTTAGGCACAGTGGCGGCTCAGCGGGCAATATTTTAACCTTAACACCACAAAACCCCAGACCGTCTCTCCGGAGGCGGCGGGTTTCAGTGGTTTTCCTGCCGTCTCCTTCTCGGCGGGTCTCCCTGGGCCCCCTCACCGCAGCGACTCCCCACTAGTTACCTAGGGTTCCCAGCCACTACTGGTCTCGGAAACCCAGGGGTACGGTTAAGGGTGTTGGGATGGGTTATAAATTTAATAAGCACTACAAATGATTATGAAAACCGAAACAGCCCACTCAGGTTCGCTTAGGTTACATCACTAAGTGGTATGACCCCCTCCCCGTCTCAGGAAGGCGAGGTTTCCACCTTGGGGGTCTTGATTATCATCCGCCTAAACTTCATGCAACCAATAACTTAGTATCATTAGGGTTAATGTCCTTGAAACCTATAAAGTATTCCTCATTACTTAACACTTAAGGAAAGAGAGAAGGTGTTAAAAATCTTGATTTCTCAAGGTGCCTATTAGGTGAGTTAATGGAGTATAGGAGTATACTGGGTGAGAGGGGAAGTATGGTGGGTGATGATGTTGCAAAGGATCTTAGGATACTGGAGCTTGTTGACGATATCCTGGGTAGGAATAGGGATGAGTTCCTGAGGGAGCTTTACCTAGAGCCGTTAAGTAGGGAGGAGACTGCAGTGTTTAGGTTAATGGTCTTCCAGGATTTAATGACAAATGACGTTTACAAGATGGTGGAGGGGTTTGTTGAGAGGATTAGGGAGAGCGAGAGGTTAATTCAACTGAAGGAGGAGGCTTATGATCAGCATAAGGTTGGGCTGCATCTGGACGCGGCCTTAACATACATTGATGCCGTGGAGTCGTTTTACAATGGGCTAAGGGCCATTGGGCCTAGGTCCGAGGGGCTTAAGCAATTCCTAAACTACCTCGAACAGGTGATTAACAGCCCATACTTCCGCTCAATGAAGGAGAGGGCCCGTGAGGCTAAGGAGGCCAGGGATAGGATTATCATTAAGGTGAGGTTCGTGGAAGACGGCGTAAAGGTATCTAAGTATAATGGCGATGGAGAGGACTTAACAGCCTTAGTTGAACGCACATTCTCAATATTCAAGGATGGCAATGGTGAGGAGGTTAAGTGGATTAAGTCAACGGGAGACATGACACACATACACGCCGCAATACTCGAGGGGGCCTTCCGCTTCTACAGGGAGGAGTATGAGACACTTAGGAGGTTTATGGAGGATTTCCCCACGGTGATTGACGAGGGGGTGAGGAGCTTCGCTAGGGAGGTGGAGTTCTACCTAACTTACCTAAGGTACATGAGGAGGATTATGGAGAGAGGATACACATTCTCAATACCATCCTTCACGAGGGATGGATCAATGCACGTAAAGGGCTTCTACAATCTACTACTGGTGAAAGCTGGTAAGGCTGTTGTAAGCAATGATATAGACACCGACGGGGCTAGGAGGATCTTCGTGATAACTGGTATGAATAGCGGGGGTAAGACCACGTTTGCCATTTCCCTCGGACAATTGGCCTACTTATCCACATTGGGGTTACCCGTCCCGGCTGTTGAGGCTAGGTTACCATTCTTCACATCAATAATGACAGCCTTCCCCACTGAGGAGGATCCGAGGGAAAGCTTAAGTAGGCTTGAGCATGACGTGGTCAGGGCGTTGAACATAATTAAGAGGGCCAACGACACCACGCTTGTGATAGCTAATGAACTATTCTCCACTACGACGTCAGATGAGGGTTTTCAACTATCTAAGCTATTCCTCAGTGAATTAAGTAATAGGAGGTCGTACTGCCTCTTCATAACCTTCATCCCCAAGGTGGCGTCACTGGAGTTCACCATAAGCCTAGTTGCCATGCCCTCTCCGGAGGACCCCGAGAAGCCGTCCTACAGGATAATCCCAGGGCCTCCGCCAAAGGAATACATGGCGGTTAGGATTGCTGCAAAGCACCAGCTGCTCTATGACGACTTAAGGAGGGTGGTTAAGTGATTCAATTCGACCTACTGAGGATGGGGGATTCATCCAAGATTTCAATAGCAGATGACTTAAGGGTAGACTTGGAGTTGGATAAGATAATAGCAGTCGCCTCAAACGGGGATAAGCTTATCTCCGAGACGTGGTCTAACATGCTGCTGCTCAGGGATTCCTCAGAGGATGTGATGAGGTATAGGCAGGAGGCTGTTAGGGATGCGTTAGCTAATAGGGATGTCATCATTAAGATGTACTCGATAGCTAGGGATACTATTGAGAGGGTTAAGAGAGATGTATTCATACTCCTACTGAGGACCGATGACCCGCCTGCCGTTGCAAGGGAGACTTCAAGGGGGATAAGGATACTGCTGGATGGGCTTGAGGAGATGCTAACACTACTTAAGTCATCACCCAGCTTCTCATCAACAGCCTTTAGGGGGTTCGTATCATCATTCACGGCGAACATAAATGATCAATTCATATCCTCAGCCAGGGGTGTAGCCAGTATATTTGACACCAGCAGGGAGAACATAACCTTCTCGGTGAAGATAGGGAGCAGTAACTACCTCAAGGACCCGGTCCTACTGGTGCCCAGGGAGGGTGACTCATTCTTATCAAGGATACTAAGCCTTGGTAAGGAGTACACCTATAAGTTGGACCCAAGGGATGAGGCTGGTCCGCGAATAATCTATGATATAAAGAAGTGGGTCCTTCATAGGTCGGCCACTGTACTGCTGAGGTCCTTCAACAGCATGATGAAGTTCTTTGAGGATTTAATGAGGCAGCTCTCATTTTACGTTGGTGTCATAAACATGAGCGACTTCTTTGCGAGGATTGGCCTCCCTCAAACATACCCGGAGGTTAACCCAGGTGTGTTTGCCTTCAAGGATCTGCACTGCCTATCCCTAGCCACCTCAACGTCCAGTAAGCCAATACCCTCCACCCTGAGTATCAATGCTAGTGACTCATTCGCAATACTAATTACGGGTGCGAATAGGGGTGGGAAGACGACGTTTCTCAAGGCTATTGGCCAAGCCCTACTGCTAGCTAGGGCCGGCATATTCGTCCCCGCTGAATCATTCACAATACCGACACCCGGCGCTGTCTATACGCACTTCCTTAGGGGGGAGGATAGGGCACTATCCTATGGGAAGTTTGAGGAGGAGGTTAAGAGGTTTAGGGGCTTCGCCAACTTCCTGAGGAGGGGTGACTTCGTGCTAATGGATGAGAGCTTCTCATCAACAAACCCCATTGAGGCATCGGTGGTGGCCGAGAACGTGGTTTCTGCACTAGTCGACTCTGGGGTAAACGTCGCCTACGTAACCTTCCTCCAAGACTTCATATATAACTTCACCAGGCGGTACGGCGAGAGAGCTGTACTCCTAGTCCCGGAGAGGCTGAAGAGCGGTGAGAGGACCTTCAGGTTGGTGAGAGGGTCATTACAGCCTGGTTACGCAATGGACCTATGGGTTAAATTAAGCAGCAACCCGAGCAAAGAGCAGCACTAAGCCAAGCAGTTCTTGAAAGTCACGGTAACTATCAGCCTCATCACGATGCTCAATCCACGGTATCGCTGGTTACCGGGAAATCAACACCAAGCAGTAGGATTAAACTACAAAGAAGTAAGGTTTATTAATGATATAATCATTACATGTACCTAGTAAGTCGTATGAGCGGTGAGGAAATTTTAACCATCATACCCCCGGAGTTCATGGATGACGTGGAATTGCTCATACCAACCATCCTACCCCCCGAGGAGGCGTCTAAGTATGGTACTGAGACTGAGGATTAAGGTATGCTACAGTGGGAGATGCATGGAGGGCCTGGGGATAGCTAACAGCGGCTTTGCAGGGAGGGAGCCTGAGGTTGTGCTTCCGCAGGCGCTTGCAGGGGATTTACTGGGTGAAACACCCAGTGTAGTTTTGGCTGAGAGGGTGTTGGCTGATGGGAGTAGGGTCCTCCTACCAAGGTTAACAACACCCCTCGACGTATATATTGTAACTGAGGATAGGGTTGAGGGCCCGGTGAAGGCTTATGCCTACGTAACCAGGGGTGGGTTCATGCTACTGAACGACGCCCTAATCAGCAAAATGCGCATAGTGATACTCGACCCCCTTGAGGGTGTGTGGTGCTTCAGGGATGAGCTTGGTAAGCGGGAAAGGAGGGGAGTAACCCCTCCCTGATAGAGCAAGCGACAAACCTCGCTCTTCTTGCCCTTTAGGGCGGGGAGGGGTCAGAACGATTAAGTATCGCCTTTTGTTGCCTCACGTGAGGGTTCATTGAGTGTATTTTGCCTTTATTAAATGAGGAGTCCCTCAAACCTAAATCATACGATGCTCACGAAAGCCATCAATACTATAATAATATAATAAGGGTAATAACCAAGACCCAGGGTAAGAACCTTATAGTCGTAATACTTGTTAAATTCACAGGTAAAACTCTTAAGTAATTATTAATTAAGCGTGTTGGTTGATGCTTAGTTTAATTGAGCGGATCTTTAAATCGTACGCCCTCCTCATGGATTCCATCGTCAATATTCCGATGAGCCTCCCATCCTCCACCACGGGTACCCAGGTCGTGCCCTCACGGCTCATCACCTCCCAGGCGTCGTAAAGCGTTGAGTCGAGCCTCACGTAGCCACCTGTAGCCTTAACGTACATGCCCACTACCCCCCTCTTACCCAGTATATCCGTTAAGTGCACTACGCCCACCAGCTCGCCGTTGTGGTTCACGACTGGTAGTGACGTGTAGCGGTGCTGGAGCATCACGTTAATTGCGCCGTTAACGTCATAGTCAACCCTAACAACTGGCCCCCTCCTCACCTCGCAGTCACTAACCCTAATCTCCATGAGCACCGGCACATCATACTCACCCACGTGGGCTGGTGAATCCCTCCTAGTGGGTACCTGAGCCCTATAAATCGTGTTGCCCCCGGAGATTAAGTAGGCTATGGCTACGGCAATCATTGCAGCGGGTAACAACTGGTAACTGCCAGTCATCTCCACGACCATGAACATGACCGCCAGTGGCGCCTTAGCAGCGGCTCCGAATAGGGCAAGCATGCTCACTATTACGAAGGGGGCCACATCAGGTACCAGTGATGGGAGTAGGTAGTGGAAGAGCAACCCCACGTCAAGGCCTACCAAGGCCCCTATGACTATGCCTGGGGCGAATACCCCACCACTGCCCCCTGACCCTATTGTGAATGAGGTGGCTAGGACCTTCAAGAACGGTAAAGCCACCAGTAGTGCAATGAGTGGGAGCATAGGTGATGTGAATAGGCTTAACCTCTCAAACTCAGCTAGGTTAACCCAACCGTAACTAGTACCAAGCACCTCAGGGGCCATTAAGCCTATTACGCCAGCCAGTAAACCACCCACCACAGGCTTTGCGTAGTTGCTGATGCGCCACCTCTTGAATGCATCGTGGATTGCATAGAAGGTTTTGACGTACAGCACGGCGAATAAACCATCAATCACGCCGAGGACGGCGTAGAGGGGTAGCCTTGCTGGGTTAAATATGCCCGTGTAGTAGCCGAATATTGGGGTGAAGCCTACTACCGAGCCGAATATGGAGTAACCCACTGCCGATGCCACTAGGGCTGGGAAGAGGACCTCAGCTTCAATATCCCTCATGTAAAGCACCTCAGCGGCTAATATTGCGCCACCAATAGGTGCCTTGAATATTGAGCCAATGCCAGCCCCAATACCAACGGCCACCGACCTCCTCCTATCATCAGGCGATAACCTAAGGAGGTCAGCTATGGCTGAGCCAATACCGGCGCTAAGCTGAGCCGTAGGCCCCTCCCTACCTGCACTACCCCCAGACCCTATGGTTATTGCGGAGGCCACGAGTTTTATCGGGGGTATTCTTCTCCTTATCCTGCCCTGCAGCCTATGGTAGGCGTTTATTGCTGCGTCGGTACCATGCCCCTCGGCCTCAGGGGCCCAGGTGTAGACTATGAGGCCTGATAATAATCCTCCGAGGGTTGTTGATACTGGTATTAGCCAGTACCTGACAGCCCTAAATCCACTTGATAACGAACCCCCCTCGCCAACTGGTTCAGGGACTGACGCACCGACGATTAGGCCTAGGAAGAGGTGCTCCATGAGCTTCAACGTGAAGTAGAAGGCCAATGCCGACACCCCAGCGACAATGCCTATTACAATGCCCAGTATGAACCACTTAACGTAGTAATTAGAGGTCCAGGCAACTCCCCACACCCTAGGCGTCTTTAGATTGGTTAAGGTATTGGGCTCTTCATCATTGTTCATAATGTTCACGGTGGTCTATTGCCAATATGCTTTTAAAGCTTACCTAATGGGTAGTAAAATTTAAAAATGCTTCAGTATCAGTTTTAACTGATGGTGAACTCTGAAAATGCGATAGTTAAGGCTGAGTGCCTCTGGAAGCGCTTCGGCAGCTTAACCGCTAATGAATGCATCAGCATAAGCGCCCATGAGGGTGAGGTGGTTTCAATCCTAGGGCCCAATGGGGCCGGTAAAACAACACTGCTCAGGCAAATCTACGGTGAGTTAAGGCCAGACAGTGGCGTAGTCACCGTAATGGGGCTTAGCCCGAAGGAGGCTAAGGGGAGGGGGATTATGGGTGTCGTACCCCAGGAAGCAACCCCATTCAACCTACTAAAGGTTCATGAGCATGTGGAGATGCTTGTTAGGTTGAGGGGTGTGCCAAGGGGCATGGTTAAGGGCTGCGTTGATGAAGCCCTTGAGGCGGTTGGGTTAAGGGAGTATGGGGGTAAGTTGATTGATGAGTTGTCGGGTGGCATGAAGAGGCTGGTGCTGGTGGCTTCGGCTATAGCCTGCAGGCCCAGGCTTATAATACTGGATGAGCCGACGATCGGCATTGATGCCCAGAATAGGAGGAGCATATGGAACGTCATTAGGGCGGCTAGGGATGAGGGATCCGCCGTCATCTTAACAACCCACTACATTTACGAAGTTGAGGAACTGAGTGATAGGGTTTACCTGATGAACAGGAGGATTATCATGGATGGTTCACCTAGCCAATTAAGGAAGGTGCTACCCTGGGTTGAGGTTAGGGTTGACGATACAGGTGAGGTGTTTAGGGTTGGTTGGGATGAGGCCATTGGTATAATTGATGATTTGGTTAGGAGGAGGGTTAGGTTTGAGGTTAAGGAGCCATCACTCGAGGACGTGTTCATCAAGGTCTTTGGTGATCCCCATGAGGCTGAGTAGGGCTATGGTCATATCAAAGTACATATTGCTCAGCAGCAGGAGCTGGGTATACGCTGGGGTTGGCTTCACGCTAATATTCCCAGTACTATGGCTAACCCTACTCAGGATAGTGGGGAATCCCCAATACCTCCAATACTTCATGGTGGGTACGGTGGTTAACACAAGCTTCCTAATACCCTTCATAGGCACTGCCCAGGACATGGCCTACATTAGGCGTGGTTCAACAATATACACGGTGCTCTTCTCAAACGGGGCTGACCATTGGGACATTGCGCTGGGTTACATAACCCAGACCCTACTATTAACGCTACCATCCATCGCATCGCTCCTGCTACTATCCATGGCGATACTTGGGGTGCGTTATGGCGTGGCGCAGATAATGACTACTCTGGCGACCGCCTTAGTGATTGCGCTCTCCTCATCACTCCTCGGCTATGCACTGGGTATTGGGGTTAGGAACTACAGGATTACCAACCAGGTTAGCCAGGTAATACCCTGGCCACTACTACTGCTGGCCCCAGTCTACTACCCAATAACCATACTACCCCAGGCCATTAGGTTAGTCAGCCTTGCCCTACCAACAACCTACATGGCCCTCGCCATACACGGCTCACTGGTTCTTAACCCAATGGAGCTTATTAGGGCTGTTTCTGTTTTCATTATTATTTGCGGTTGCTCATGTTCATTGGTGGGTGAGTCCTTTTAGGGCTGTTAGGTATGCTGATGCTGTGTGTTTGTCTAGCCTGTACTTCCTCATTAATTCGTCGTGTTCTTTAGAGTTTGTTGTTCCCCTTGGGTTCACGTATTTAGTCTCTATGCTATATAGTGGTGCCTTCAATGCTATCTTCTCGATGATCGTGCTTCTGAAGATCATGACTTTATAGTTATAATTCTCATGATTTCTACCACCATTCCAAACCCACATTAGCTTCAGCCTGCCAAGAATCTCCGGGTTCTCTAGGAACAAGGTCTTAACACCATGGTTATAAGCATACTCTAGCAACTCGTGAATCCTCATACCAATAATACTCCAAGCCCTATGCTTGAGGAAGCCACGTGCCGTTGTTTCACTGAACCAGAATGTTTTGTGGTCTATTAGCCTACCAATACTGTCGATAATTGCCAAATTAATCCTATCGGTGTTAACGTCAACGCCACCAATGAGCTTACCATTATTTCGCTTATGCCTAGCCATGTGCTCGTAGTAGATGTCCAGCGGTACTGTCATATGAACCTCACCACGAATCCACAATTGATTGTCCCTGACACCGTAGTCCCTAATCATAACCCTACCCATGTACTTAACATGCCTAGTGAGGACTGCATCGAGCAACCCCTTGTAATTCTCCGGCACGGTTGGCCTAACAACAACCCTACTAATCAACCCATCATACCTGACCGTGGTGATGTGGAACTCATAGCCCGGCCTCAAGGTGATACTCTTCGCTGGGTACTCAAGCTCACTCTGCTGGAACATGAGCCAGTCAGACAGCTCAACGCTCCTAAAGTCAATGCCCAACGCCCTGCAAGACTCGTAGATGCTCATTACGAGGGTCACGGCACCGTCAGCATACCTACGATTCGGAATAATTTCGTAGGCAATGCTCCTAAACACATTCACCCAACCAATCTTAGTAGCGGGCAGGATCTGCTGTTGCCTAGCTACACCTAACACTCTATGCGTAGCTATCTTAAACCACCAAGCAGTCGATAGCAACTCCCTAGCCATATCACCATTGATATTAAACGGAAGCCTAAGAGTTACATAACTCACAGAGAGATATCCCCCAGTTAGACTTATAAACCCGTCTCTATCACTCTCACTGGTTACCCTGGGTTTCCAAGACCCGCAGAGGCTGGGAACCCCCGGCGACAGGGAGGGAGCCACTACGGTGAGGGGGCCCAGGGAGACCGTCGAGAAGGAGACGGTGGAAAAACCACCGCCTCCGGAGAGACGGTTGCTGGGTTTGCTTGTTTATTCCTCAGCGTCAATCTTAATAGCTAGGTATGCAATAATTAGAGGTGAGGTGAATGGTTGAGTTTATGAGTTTAAAAGTGGAGTCCATGGAGGACCTGGTGAGGGTTGGGAGGGCATTGTCAAACCCGTTAAGGGTGAGGATACTGCTAATGCTGGCGAAGAACCCAACGTTCATACAGGACGTGGCCCAGTCACTCCACATACCCTACGCCCTAGCCCACATGCACCTGAAGATCCTGGAGGAGGCTGGCCTAATAGAGGGCTCCTACGTGGTGGAGGAGCAGCCAAGGCCACACCTGAGGAAGGTTTACAGGGTGAGGGACTTCAGGTTAGTCATAGACAGGCAGCTACTGGAGCGTTTGGCGGAGCGGTACAGGTGAAGCTACCGTACTCCTCAATAGCAGTGATGCTGATATCCGGCCTAGTGGTGGGTGCCGGGGTGCCCATAGCCCTATTCTACATGGCCTTCAAGATAGGTTCATGGCCCTTCCTGCTAGCCGCCACTATACTGGGTGCCCTTGCCATATTCTGGGGCGCCGTCATGGCCATAGTAGCCTTTGTACCAGTGCTGGACAGCGTTGATGAGCAGGTGAACGCCTTGAATAGGCAGTTGAACACCTATAGGGCGTTCATTAGGGCGCTACTGGAGGAGCTTGACGACGTCAACGCAATACTTAAGGACATTAGGGATGAGTTGAAGAAGGTGAGTGAATGAGCGAGCTTAAATACGCAGAGTTAAGTGATGAGGAGGTTATGGAGAGGATTAGGGATAGAATCAGGGAGATGAAGCAGCTACTCGGTGAGATTAGGGAAATGTTAAGGGTGAGGTAATGGCTGAGAGGTTTGACAGGTATTACGAGTACTTCAGCGGTAGGTCTAGGGCAATTAGGAGTGGTAGGTTCAGGAGGATTAACCTAGGTGTGGTGACCATAAACCTAAGCGGCGGTGGCTCAGTTGTCAGGGTTAACGTCGGGAAGGGCGGTGGTAAGCATACGGTTGAGGCAGCGGGTGGTGTGGTGCAGGGTGAGGAGGTGAACTTAACAAACCCACCGGATAACATTAAGGTCGTTAAGGGTAGGCGGGTTAGAATTGAGAACAGCGACCTGGAATCCGTTGAGGGTGAGGAGGTTACCTTGGTTAATGTTGATGTTGAGAAGGTTGCGGGTAAGGTGGTTAAGGTTGTTCATGGAGATGTTGACCATGTTGAGGGTGAGGACGTGACGTTGATAAACGTGGACGCCAGGGAGGTTGTGGTGACTAGGGGTAGGTTCGTGAATTGCGATATAGAGGCTTTGAAGTATAGGGAGCATTACGAAGCCGTCAACACGGATATAGGGGAGGTAAGCAAGGTTTAGGTTAAGGTAAGGCATTTAAACCCATGTTGGCTAGGCGCATTATGAGGAACCTTAATGAGGTTCTTAAAATATCGTTCTCAGCCTTCTTCGCGGACCTAGGCTACCAGGCAGCGGTGGTAATGTTCCCACTCATCTTCGTGTTCTACCTGGGTGCCCCCATGTGGCTTTACGGGGTTGCGGAGGCGATTAATTACGGCCTAGGCAGCTTGATGGCGTTCCTGGGTGGCTTGGCTGGTGATAGGTTTGGTAGGAGAAGGATGGCTGTGCTCGGCAATGCCATAATAATATCGGTTTCACTCCTTGGATTCGCTAGGTATTGGTGGCAGGCACTGCTAATATTCATGGTTGGCTGGTGGTTTAGGAACTTCAGGACGCCGCCGAGGAGGGCCATGATGACTGAGGTCACTGACCCAGGTGAGAGGAATGAGGCCTTCGGCATATTGCATGCACTCGACATAGCCGGGGCTGCATTGTCAATAACATACACGGCTATACTACTCTTCGTGAAGTTCCCAGTGGAGTACCTACTCCTAATATCAGCGGCGCCACTGGTGGTGTCGACCCTTCTCATAGCCCTAGTCAACGCTGGGCATCATGCCAACGCAGGTTCAGCCTCATTCATGGAGTTGAGGGGGTTGGGTAGGGCGTTGTGGCTGATTGTGGTGTCAACGTTCTTCTTCGGCTTCAGCCAGTACAGCTTCGGCTTCCCAGTTATAACAACGGCTGAGTTCACCCACGAGGATTACCTAGCGGTGGTCACCTACGGCGTCTTCCTAGCCGCATCAGCAGTCTTCGGCTATGTCTTCGGTAAGTCCAGGGTAAACGAATACACGGGCCTCTCATACCTAGGCTACCTACTCGGTGTTTTCGCCTCCCTGGGCTTCGCCCTACTCTCACCAATGGGCGTAACAGGTATATACCCTTCAGCCTTCCTACTCGGCGTTGCGGTGGCCGCTACGGAAACCTTCGAACCAACGATAGTGTCGAAGCTAGCCCCGGAGGAGAGGATGGGCATGGGGATGGGGCTCCTGTCCTTCGGTAGGAGTATTGGCATATTCCTAGCCAACACGATAATGGGGCTACTCTACCAACTCCACTACTCCTACGCCTACTACTTCGCAGCCGCAAGCTCATTCACAGCCTTCCTAATAGTCCGCCTACTACTAATGAGGGTGGTTGTGGGTGGAGGTCAATTGCGATGAGAGGTATAGGAGACTGGCCCAGTACTGTGCCGAGAGGGAGGGTGAGTTGGCTAGGTATAAGAGACTTGCCTACGAGTACTCAGAGGAGCTCAAGAGGCTTACAATGTTACTCTCAGCTGCCGTATCATATCTGAACAACCTCATTAAGATCACTGGCTACAGCAACGAAAACCTCAACACCACGCTCAACAACCTCAATGAAGAGGTGAGGTATTACCTGAGGAAGTACGTGGTGACCAAGGAGGAGCAGGGTCAATAATCATTACTAATTAAGGCAGTTCCACGGGCAGTTCACACTCAGGCTTAAGCATCCAGTCGTCGCCCAGGGTTAACCTGTAGGCCCAGGCCTTAACCCCACTCTCCACAGCTTTCTTAAGCGCATTGGCGAATCTTGGATCAAGCTCGGTGTTGGGCCTAAGCACCCTGGCACCACGCCTAAACACCAGAAACACCACGTGAGCCTCAAACCCAGCCCTCAGGGCGTCGATTAACCTAGCCATGTGCCTAGCCCCACGTGAAGTTGGTGCGTCAGGGAATTTGGCAACCCCATTAACCTCCAGGGTCACCCCCTTAACCTCAACCATAGCCTCAACGCCATCCATCCTCCTCAACAGTAAGTCAAACCTACCGTCAAGGAACCTGGGCTCACGCCTAACCACCCTATACCCCTTGAGCAGTAGGCCATTGTCTATGAGCCAGGACGCCACATGGTTGTGGATAGCTGAGTTCACCAAGACAAGCTCATCCCCAGCCCTAACCGCCGTTAGGTAATACCTAGCCTTACCTTCACTTTTAACGTACGCGTAAACCCTAATCCCAGGCCTTAGTAGTTCGCCTAGGCGCCCCGGGTCGTGGATGTGGATTAGCGACTCCTCACCGTTAATCACGGCCACACCCATGAACCTGTTAATCCTCCTAACGAACACACCCTCAACGTCAGGTGGCCTTATGTTCAACCCAGTCATGCATAATTCAACCTCAAGGGGGTTTAACTGGTTAAGCCTTAGGTGGAACGCAGCTAATGGTGCAATTTAATTAATAATATAAACAATGTATTTAAGAATACATTTAATTATGAGTAACTTTAATTAACCCTTGAAGCAATACCACTTAATGTTAGAGCACAGGAGGCTTGTTAAGTATAATGGTGAGCCGGCGTATAGGGTTAAGATTGCTGGTTTAGAAAGGCTACTGCCCATTGTGAGCATAGGGAGGGTCAAGGTCAATGGTGCCGAGTACATGGCCTACATAGCCTCGGACTCAGAGCTAGTCCTGGGTGACGTTGAATTCATTAATGCTGCCTCCAGGGAGTTGGCCAGATTAATTGAGCGTTACTCACCCAGCATCATAGTTACCCCGGAGGCTAAGTCAATAGCCCTGGCCTACGGGGTAGCTAGGGAGCTTAATCTGCCTAGGTTTGTGGTTGCCCGTAAGGGTGTTAAAGCCTACATGAGCTGCTACATGCACGTTGAGGTCAATTCAATAACAACCAGGGGGCGGCAACTACTGATACTGGACTCCCAGTCGGTAACCCAGGTGGCTGGTAGGGACGTCTGCGTTGTTGATGATGTGGTGTCCACTGGGGGTACAATTAAGGCGCTTGAGGAGTTAATGAGGATGGCTGGGGCTAACGTAGTTTGTAGGGCTGTGGTGTGGGTTGAGGGGCCATGGGTTGATGAACGGGACTACGTGCACCTAGGCGAGCTACCAGTCTTCGTTGAGTAAACGGCCCTCCTACCCCTTTAACCTGGCAAAAAGCATTAATACCCGTGGGGAGGTGGTTTGACAAATGATAACGCTAACCATTGAGATGAATAGTAATGTACCGCCGGATGCCATATGGAGTGTTGTAAGCAACATACAAAACATGCCCAAGTACTGGCGTCTCCACAGAGATGTTAAGATACTTGAGAGGGCTGACCCCTACCTGAGGGTTCTGGTTAACCTAACCCTACTGAGGCCATTCAACAGAGGTGAGGCTCTGGTTAGGGTGTCTAACGCCGACTTAACGGTGGTTTTCAACTTCATAAGGGGGCCGTTTAGGGGTAGGCACGTGATTAAGGTTAACGGTGATAAAGTGGTAAGCACGTGGATGATTAACCCCACCATACCACTACTGATACGTAAGTCATGGCTTGTCAGTAGGCTAAGGGAGGCCACTATCAACGCCTTAACGAGGCTAATCAACGATGCCGCAAGCCTAGGCAGCTTAAATCAGCCACATGAACAATAACACATGAATATACCAGCACTGGTAGCAGCCTCAGCATCAGCGGTCATCATACTGTACTACCTGGTCACCAACTCACCATGGTTAACTAAGGGCATACCGACGGCAAGCCTCAAAGTTGACTCAGGGGCAGTTATGGTCTTATCCGACCTACACATAGACGCCAACCCAATGGACCTAGGCATTATTGGTAGTTTGGCTAGGATTAACGGCGTCAACACCCTCGTAATTGCGGGTGACTTGTTTAACTACAGGATTAGAATCAGGGACGAACTTGAACTGGGTGTTATGGTTAGGTACGCAGTTGAGAGACTTGGGCTAAGTCGCGTTAAGGCTAGGTTAACGGTTCTTTACCTAATGAGTTCATCATCCCACGACCCAGAGGTCCATGGAAACCATAGGGTAAGCGTCATGAAGGTTAATAACGTGACCGTGGTGGCGATGCAGGGTGCCGTAAGGCTAAGTTACCCTGACTGCATAGGAAGCGTCTACATTACGCACGGTGACTACGCAGTTAAGGATGGCGTATTGGCGGGGTTACTGAGCTTCATATCACTTAAACTACTTAACTACCCCTTATTTGAGGTGATGCTTAGGAGGATCCTCAACGTTAATGACCATGACTGGGTCATCAGTGGGCACACCCATGTACCCGTCTTCAACAGTGAGCTTAAGGTTGCTAATCCAGGGTCATGGGTAAAGGCCCTAGTAATGAAGCCGCACTTCGGCTACGTGACGATCAGGTGCAGCAATGGTGAACTCAAGGTTAGCCTGGGTAGCGTCCATGGGAATAACGCTTATTAATAGTCGGGTTATGGGCTTTTCATGAATATTGCGGATGTTGTGAATGGCCTGGCCCTCGGTATTGTGCAGGGTATCAGCGAGTGGTTGCCCATAAGCAGTAAGACGCAGATAATGATAACGTCAATATACGCACTGCACCTAACCTTCAACCAGGCCTATGCCCTTGGCCTATTTCTAGAAGTAGGCACGGTTCTGGCGGCCTTGATCTACTTCAGGAGGGAGGTTTGGGGTATCTTAAAGGCCCTGGTGCTTAGGGGGAGCGCATATGACTACATGATGCTTAAGTATGTTATCATTATAACGGTCTTAACCGGGTTGGTTGGGGTACCACTCTACCTAACGGTGGCTGAGTCGGTTAAGGGTATTGGAATTGGGTTACCCATGATAATACTCGGCCTAATACTAATCGCCGACGCTTTACTAATATACATCTCAAGGTTAAGGTACGTACCAAGGAAAAGACTGAACGAGTTAAAGACATGGGAACTGGTACTGATAGGGGCAGTGCAGGGCATTGCGGCACTCCCCGGCGTCAGTAGGTCAGGCGTGACGGTGTCGACGATGCTGCTACTTGGCCTAAACCCGGAGGATTCCTTCAGGTTATCATTCATATCAATGATACCAGCTGCCGTAGGGGCCTCAATAGTGCCTGCCTTATTCACAAGGCACTTGTTCCACACCCTCATATCCGATGTCAACATGAATGTAATACTGGTATCCATAGTGGTTGCTGCCCTTGTGAGTCTAGTGTTAATTGATGCTTTACTTAGGTTCGCCAGGAGTAGGCACATAATTCTATTAACAGCAACACTGGGCACATTAGCCATTGTGAGCGGGGTCTTAAGCATATTAACCGGGTTCGGTTGACGCCGCAAGCTAAAGCTTATTAACGCCTCGGGGGATGGCGGTGCGTGGCTGAGGAGGGGGAGAAGAGGGCCATTAGGCCCATTCCATTCGTGGAGGTTCAGGAAGTTAACGGTAGGAGGATTGTTATAGCCACTGGGAAGAGGAAAATGGCAATAGCGAGGGCTGTGGTTAAACCTGGTTCAGGCGTGGTTAGGGTTAATGGAGTGCCGTTGACAATATGGCCCATGGAGGTGGCTAGGCTTAAGATGATGGAGCCTTTGATGCTTGCAGGTAAGGACCTGGTCAACAAGGTTGACATAGACGTGGTGGTTAGGGGTGGTGGGTTCATGGGGCAGGCGTCAGCCGTCAGGATGGCCATAGCGAGGGGGCTTGTGGAGTACTTCCAGAGCAAGGAATTACTCGACCTATACATGCTGTACGATTCAACCATGATTAAGGGTGATGAGAGGAGGACGGAGCCGAAGAAGCCAGGCCTAAAGCATGCTAGAAGTAAGAGACAGAAGGCCTACAGGTAAGCTTACTCATTAACAGTAACCTAACCTTAACGATACCCTTACATACCGGGCACATTACAGTAACGTTTGCCTAATCTTTCTCAAGTCTCATTGGATTCCGTAGCGGTTCATCGCGGTGGGCTAGATCCATAGTTTACCCAAGACCTTGATGAACTATAATTCACTGCGCCTCACTGTACGTTAGCAACTACTTAGGGCATGGTCAGATTGCTGTTGGTTCAGGCTACACTGCAGTGTTTATAAAAATTCATGAGGTATGCTGCATTATGAGGTTCCTCTCAATAGTCACCGGTACCTCCTCTGATGGGGCTGACATATCCCTCATTGAGCTTGAGGGTTGTGGAAGAGGGACCAGGTTTAAGATACTTAAGTATAGTTACTATCCGTATCCGAATGATTTAAGGAGTATGATGATTCATGCGGCTTCACTCAACCAGGTGACCTCGGAATTCATTAGTAGGGTTCACTGGGAATTAGGCAGGTTCCTGGCTAACTCCATAGCCAAGGATTACGAGCCAAGCGATTACGACGTCATAGTTTACTCAGGCTACACCGTGTACCATGGGCCATCACTGGGTAGGAGGGAATATGGCACCCTTCAGATAGGTGAGGCATCAGTGCTCTACGCTATGACGCATAAAACCGTCGTCTACGACTTCAGGACTAATGACCTAGCCTCAGGTGGATTAGGGGCACCATTAATAGCATTGAGTGATGCAATACTCTTCGGTGAAGGCACATTAACCATAAACATCGGTGGCATATCTAACGTAACATACGTCGGCGAGGATTGCATAATAGCCTTTGATACGGGCCCAGGCAACATACTGATAAATACATTAACAGAGTTACTTTACGGGGAACCCTACGATAAGGATGGCTTGCACGCCTCACGTGGCAGGGTGATTGATAAGCTTCTACTGGACTTAATGAGCGACGAATACTTCTCAATACCACCACCCAAGAATACCGGGCGGGAGTACTTTGGACTCAGCTACGTTAAGAGTAGGGTGATGCCTTACCTAGGCGAATTCAGCGGCGACGACTTGGTTAGAACAGTCACACGCTTCACAGCGGAGAGTATACATGACCAGGTTAGGAGGTTTGTGAAAAGGCCGATAAGGAGGATCATAGTTGGGGGTGGTGGATCAAGGAACCCGGTACTGATGAATGACCTAAGGGGCCTATTTAGTGATGTAGCCGAGTTCAGGAGGTTTGAGGATTACGGGATCAATGATATGGCTAGGGAGGGCTTGGGCTTCGCAATAATCGCCAATGAGACCCTTCATCTTAGGGTCGGTAACACACCAGCCACAGGCGGCTTACCTGCACTACTGGGTAAAATAATCCCGGGTAGCAACTATAGGGAGTTGGTTAGGCAAACCCTATTCAACGATAGGTGTGATGGCTTTAACCCATTTAAATTAACCTGTGGTAAGGTTTATTAACAACTGACGCTGAGGTTGGGGTAATGATAGTGCCCATTAGGTGTTGGACCTGTGGGAAGCCTCTTGGCCACTTATGGGAGCCATTTAAGAATAGGGTCTTGGCCGGCGAAGACCCTAAGAAGGTCCTCGATGACCTGGGTGTGACGAGGTACTGCTGTAGGAGGACCCTAATGGCTCATGTGGAGTTGATTAACCAGGTACTGCCCTATAGCCTAATCGAGAAGTAACTACCTCCTAGCTTCATCGTTAAGCCTAAGCACAAGAACACCATTGCTCACTTCAAGGTGGGCGGCACCAAACATTATTAACCTATTCACATCATTAATAGGCACCCCTAGGTCCACTAAAGCCCTAAGGGGTACCTCATCACCACCGGCCAGTTCCCTAATCCTACCGGCTATACGTTCAATTAAGTGCCTACTGTTGTTGTTACTAATGGGTACTTCAATACTTAACCTACCTTTACCTTTAAACACCCTGTTGAAGAGGGATACATCCTCATTTGCATTATGAGTGGTGTAAATGTTTAGATTGGCTCCCCTCAATTTGAGGTATAGGAGTAGGTCCTTAAGCCTAAACCACCTGTCGCTGAAGACCTCGTAAACCACAGGCCCCCTCATAACCCTGGTTAACGGTAACGCCAGTGTTAAGCCGAGTATCGTGGAGGTTGGTTCAATGGGTGGTATTGGTACCGTGAAGCATTCACCGTTTAATGTGCCAGGGGGTTCAACGTCAACAACCCTCAACGCCTGGCATACTAAACCCTCACACCCGCTGATGAAGTTGCTGACGTCACCTAGGCTACTTGACTTAACCATGAAGCCGTACTCTAGGGCCAGCCTGGTTATTATTAACCTATCCTCATCCTCTAGGGGTAGGTTTACGCCCATTAAGCTGCATCTTGGGCTGTACCTCCAAGTGACTATACCCCTAGTTATCGGTTGTGATGATGGAAGAATGAATAGGTTTAATTGACCACTCCCCTTAACCATTGCCCAGCCCCTTAGGCGTTCACAACAGTGCTATAGTAGCCATCACTGGTCTTCACTATTACGTAGTATGCGTAGACGCAGCCCGAGCCCTCTGCATCAACCACCAGTTGGTCACCTCCCTTCAGCACTATGGGGTTCGTTAAGCTCACGGCCACCCCATCGACGTATGCGTTGGTTAGGTAACAGGATACTTGGCCCCCATCTTGGTTAGTTATGTTAAAACCCAGTATAGTCACAGAGCCTAAGCCCATGTTCTTCACCGTTGCCTGTATCATACTTGGGGTCACCTCACTGGCGCTTACAAGCAGTTGGCTGTAAGAACCCATGCTGTTTGAAACGAAGACCCACAGTATCGCCGCCACTATTACAGATAACACAACCCCTATTATAGTCCAGACTATGTTACTTAACCCACTCCTCATAGGTGCAGTGTGGGCTTTTGGTTAAGTTAACTAGGGTCCAGGTAGGGTGATGTTAACCTATCCATCACCCTACCTGCAGTAGGCCCATGGGTGCAGGGCCTTGGTGAGTTTAATGATTTGCCCAGGCTACTATGGGTCATGTATTGCGCTGCTCGGTGCAGTGTTAAACATAGCCTATGGGTACGTGCTGATAAGTAGGGGTAATGCATTGATGAGGAGGGTGGGTGAGGTTCACATTCTCGATACCTTAATGGGATTTCTAATGTACATTGCGGCGGTTTTAATGATGAGTAATGAGGATAGGCTAATAGGTATCGTGCTGGGTGGGTTAAACCTCAAGGTGGGTTATGTAACCCACAGTGTTGATGAGCTTCAATGCTCAGTGGTTTACCCATACCATTGCGTCACGGTTAAGTTAACCACCAATGAACCCATCATTAACCCTGGTGCCGCCTTATTGGTGTTCGGCAGTATGGCTAACGCCCTGATTAGGTCAATGACTCAGTTGTATGTGGCTGAGGTGACGCTAACCCTACTGCCCTTCGTCTCACCGGTGGGCTACTACCTCAACGACATCTCAAGGTACTTCACCTGGCAGGCCGAGTGGGCCTTAATGAACACCTACATGCTCTACTACCTATCCATAATATCCAGCTACGCCTCCCAGCTAGCGGCCCTTGGAGCCAGCCTAATACCCATTAGGCAGGTTAGGTGGGTTGGCGGTTTACTGTTCTCGCTGGGTCTCGTAACCCCAATATACGTCGTGGCCATGGCCAATTGGCTGGCGTCCCAGAACCTAACGGCATCAATAAACCCATCGCTTATCAACGACATTAGGGGTATCCTATCCCTCGGGACAAACCTATTCAACCTAGGTGGGAGGCTTGAGGAGTTTAACGTGGTTACTGATGTATCAATGGCAATATACTCATCCATGCTCTACGGGTTAAGCAGGGTGCTGGGCGGCCTGGGTCTATCGGTGGACGTGTAGATAACCTTAATTCACCGGTGGCATAAGGCCCACTGCCCAAATGCCAAGGCACACAGCAGCGCAGCTGGACCTATTAGTGGGGATGGAGTACTACATCAGTGACTGTGAGGGAGTTGGGGGTAGGTTGAGGAGTAGCCCAGAGGACTTCATCGTTGAGGAGGTTTTAGTTAACGGGGATGTTGTGCCATCAACATTGACGGGTAAGGGGCCCTTAAGGGTAGAGCCGAGGCCAGGCCCATACACCTGGGTGGTTGTTGAGAAGAGGAGGCTCGACACAATAAGCCTAGTCCTCATGTTGAGTAGGAGGCTTAATGTTAGGCTTAGGGACATATCCTACGGCGGGTTGAAGGACACTGGGGCAGTCACATCACAGATTATTTCAATCAGGGGTGTTGCACCAGCTCAGTTAAGTGGCGTGGACCTGGGGCCTAGGGTTAAGGTGATGGGCTACTTCTCCATGGATAGGCCATTCACGCCGAGGGAGATTTGGGGTAATGAATTCACGGTTGTGGTTAGGGGCATTAACGGTGATGGGTCAATCTTCGACTGCGTCACTAGGTATGTGTTGGAGAGGGGGTTGCCGTCATACTACGGCTACCAGAGGTTTGGGTTGAGGAGGCCGAACTCGCACATAATCGGCAAAATGATTGTGCTGGGTGACTTCGAAGGTGCCGTGAACGAACTAGTGGCTAGGGCTTACCCGCATGAGGATGAGGTGGTTAAGAGGGCTAGGGAGCTGGCTGGTAGGGGTGATTACGCTAAGGCCCTTGAGTTAATGCCAAGGAGCATAAAGTACCTACCCGAGAGGCTAATCCTGAGGCAGCTGGTGACTGACCCAGGCAACTACATGAATGCCCTAGGCAAGCTACCGGTGAACCTACTTAAACTGTACGTTGAGGCTTACCAATCCTACCTATTCAACAAGGCCCTAAGCCTAAGGATTGGTAGGGGTATTCCGATTAATAGGGCTGTTGAGGGTGACTTAATAATGCTGCTTGATGAGCATGGATTACCCACAGGTAACGTGATTAGGGTTGAGGGTTCAATGGTTGATAGGGTTAACTCAGCCATAGCCAGGGGTAGGGCGACGGTTGTTGGGCACCTGGTGGGTTACGGCAGCAGGTTTAGTAATGGAATTCAGGGTGAGCTTGAGCTGAGCGTGCTTAGGGCTGAGGGCGTTGAGCCAAGCGACTTCAGGGTTAGTGAAATGCCTAAGTTAGCCACGGCCGGTGGGGTTAGGTGGCTTAGCGTCGCTCCAATCATAAAGTTGATCACGATAAATGGCAATGAGGCTAGGTTAATCTTCAGGCTGCCCAAGGGCAACTACGCCACAACGCTACTTAGGGAGTTCATGAAGCCGAGCAACCCTGAGTTAACCTTCTAAATGCACGCGTCCTTCAGGGCCTCCTGGCACTTAACGTGTATGTCCTTAGGTATCCTGGGTATGACCTCGGTCATAACCCTCTTAGCCAAGTCAAGCTTCTCACCCATAATCCTCTCAACCAACTCAGCCGTAACGGGCTGGTGGGGGACCCATATGTCGTAGTCGGTCACCATGGCCAGGAGCGCATAGCACATGCCCAACTCCCTGGCGAGGTTAACCTCGGGTACCAGCGTCATGCCTATTATGTCGCATCCGTAGACATCCCTCCAAATCCTGGACTCAGCCTTAGTGCTGAACCTGGGCCCCTCAATGCATATGTAGCACCCTGAGTCATGCGTCCTATTGTACTTTGAGGCAGTCTCTATAATCAGCCTCCTAAGGTCGTTGTTGAAGGGCTCGAGGCCTATTTGAACGTGGCAAACCCTGGGGCCATCGTAGAACGTGTACTCCCTGCCCTTAGTCATGTCGACGAATTGGTCGGGTACGACGAAGTCGCCTGGGGCGTAGTCCTGCCTTAAACTACCCACTGCGCTTATGGAGAGTATCACCCTAACCCCCAACGCCCTGAGGGCCCATATGTTAGCCCTGTAGGGGATCTTATGCGGTGGGTACCTGTGCCCACGTCCATGCCTAGGGAGGAAGGCAACCCACTCCCCCCTAACCCTACCCACTACAATGTTATCGCTGGGTAGGCCGTAGGGTGTATGGATCTGCACCTCAACGGGCTCCTCGAAGATGCCTGGGTCGTAAAGCCCCGAACCACCTATAACGGCAACGTATGGCTTACCAACACCACCAAGCTCCCCCTCACTGACTTCACCTGAGGATAGGCCCTCACCGGATAGTTTAATCAACCTCACACCGAGCCCTTGATACTCGTGTTTTAAGTGTTACTTCAAGTTATTGGGTATGCCTGCTCCAACTGCTCCACATCCTCCTGGCTTAACCTCCACCCCAATGCCTCCAGGTTCTCCCTTAGGTGCTTTTCACTAGTGGCCTTGGGTATGGCCACTGTGTTTGGTTTACCTATTAGCCAGTTTAGGGCCACCTGGGCCGGTGTCTTACCGTACTTTGAGGCTACTCTACTCAACACCTCAAAGCCCTTTGATGATGGGTTTAGCAGTGAACCTGTGCCCAATGGGCTGTAGGCTATTATGGCTATGTTCTCCCTCACGGCCACTGGCATTAAATCCCTCTCAACAAACCTATCTGAAAGATTGTACTTAACCTCATCAGCAACAACCTCATGCTTCTTAGCAGCGCCCATGGCCTCCATGAGTAGCCTTGAGTCGAAGTTGCTAACACCCATGAATTTAATTAAGCCATCATCAATGAGCTTCTCAAAGGCCCTAATGGTCTCGGAGATTGGAACCTCCCTACTGGGCCAGTGGAGTAGGTAGAGGTCGATGTAGGTTCCAAGCCTAGAGACACTGTTCTTAGCGCTCTTAAGGACGTCATTGTAGGAAGCGTGGTTAGGCCAAACCTTACTGATGATGAAGAATTCATCCCTAGGTAAGCCGGAGCTGGAGACGGCGGCCCCAACAATCTCCTCACTACAGCCACCACCATACATCTCGGCGGTATCAAACATCCTATACCCAAACTCAATGGCCCTTCTCAATAGGGCAACCCACTCAGCCTTACGCGAACAGTCAGGGGTCCAGTAACCACCCCCTATTCCCCACGTCCCAAGGCCTATCACGGGCATCTTTAAATTCCCCCTAAAGGTCTTATACTCCATCTCCATGAGCGCCTCCCTGAAGCTTGGATTAATAACACTTACCGTTATGGTTACTAAATCCTTAATGGGATTGACGTTGAGCTCATGTATAATTTATAAGTAAAAATATGCATTACATTTACGTAAATAGGTAGCCGATCACTGGGGCCTAACCTCAAAGCTACCGTCGGGGTGAACAATAGCCCTCGCCCTCCTGGTTGCCCAGCAGGAGAACACTATACCCACGGCGAAGGTGGCTGGGTGCCTATAGGCGTATTCAATGTGGACGTCAAGCGCCGTGACCACGCCGCCAGTGCCATGCGCACCTATGCCCAGTTTATTCACAGCCCTTAGAAGCGCATCCTCAAGCTTAGCCACATCTGGGTTACTGTTCCTTGAGCCGATGGGCCTAAGCACAGCAGCCTTCTTAGCCAACTTAGCCGCCACGTCCACCGACGGCCCAATACCAACG
Source organism: Caldivirga sp. MU80 (assembly GCF_001663375.1). Classification (GTDB taxonomy): domain Archaea; phylum Thermoproteota; class Thermoprotei; order Thermoproteales; family Thermocladiaceae; genus Caldivirga. The sequence continues at coordinate 54,924 of NZ_LCTF01000005.1, read as the reverse complement.
CCAACAATGACGGGTGGGCAGGGCATTGGACCTGCGTCAACAACGGCATCGAGCACTAGTTTAGGTAGCTTCTCCCAGGCGTTACCGGGTGGTATCACGAATGCCTTGCTGGGTAGCTCTGTTCCACCACCCTTCGGCGTGTAGACCATTTCAAGGTAATCACCGTCGAAGAGTTCGATGTCGAAGACAGGTACCCCAAGACCAGTATTGTCGCCGCTATTCTTCTCACTAACCGGGTCAACAGTGTTTGACCTGAGGGGTAGTTCCTTAGTGACCTCCCTAACAGCCTCCGTTAATATTTGAAGTAGCCTGCTTCTAATTGGGAAGCCGTCACCAAGCCTTATGAAGAATGTAGGCACCCCCGTGTCCTGGCAGACTGCAGCCTTGTAATTCTCAGCTAGGTTAATGTTCTCGAGTATTGCATTTAACTGAACCCTACTGGGTTCATGGGTCTCAATGTTAAGTGAACCCTTAATCGCGTTCTTGACGTCAAGGGCCGGGGACACACTGGCCATTTTTACTATCTCCTTAGCCGCCTCCTTAACGGCATCCTCAAGCTTAACCGGCATGCCTCACTTCACCCCCCAGCATTAATAAGACTTCCCCTAACTCACCTACGGCGTTAACGTGGGACACTACCCAACACCTCCCTGGCCGCCTCATCAACCCTCTCCCTAGCCTTCCTCCTCAGGTCCTCGTAGTAGTTGTTGCCCTTTGAGTCTATTATCACTGTTAATGGGCCGAACTCCTCAACCTCAAGAATCCACATAGCCTCCGCTGCGCCTAAGTCAAGCCAGTGAACCCCCAAAACCCTCTTAATGGCTCTGGCAGCCAATACACCTGCACCACCAGTGAATATCAAGTATGCCGCCTTAAACCTCCTCATGGCCTCGGTGGTCCTGGACCCCATGCCCCCCTTCCCTATCACCAGCTTAACCCCAAGCTTCTCAATGACCTCCGGCTCGAACTCCTCCATCCTGGCACTGGTAGTTGGCCCCATGCTTATTATCCTCCAGGATTCACCCTCCTTGACAGCAACGGGGCCTGCATGGTATATGACACCTCCCCTTAGGTCAACAGGCAGGGCCTCACCCCTCCTAATCGCCTCAACCATCCTAACGTGGGCTGCGTCACGGGCGCTGACTAGGATTCCGCTGACGTAAACCGTGTCACCAATGTTTAACCTTTCAACGTCCTGGTCACTGATGGGGGTCTTTAGGTGATAGATTGCCATAACCACCTGCACCTTAACCTACAAATAAGCTTTATGCCCAGCCGGCATGAGGGTGCTGCTTATAAGCGGCGCCATATACCTATAGCCAGGCATGGAGTCGACGTTAGTCATCCTTGCGGGTGGGGGGTCGAGGAGGTTTCAACTTGGCGATTCAGGTAGCGTGGATAAGTGCCTATTCCCATTTAACGGGGAGCCCATGATAATGAGGATTATTAGGCAGGCGACAATCTTCAACAACGTGGTCATAGCGGCTGGGGTTAACTACGAGAAGTACGTTAAAATGGGCCTAAGGGTGATTAAGGATAGTGAGCGGCTTAGGGGTGTGTTGGCTGGGGTGGATTCGGCATCCACACTGGGTGGTGTGTTGGTTTTTTCACCATGCGATACACCCAACGTGACTGTCGACGTCTTCAAGGCACTCATGGATAATGGCCCATTGTCAGTCTTCGTAATGCCCAATGGGCTTGTTGAAACCCACTTATTCAGAGTTGACTCAGACCTGCTTAGAGGGATTATGGATATCATCGCCAATCACGGTAGGGAGCGGCTAAGCGACGTGTTTAGGCTTTCAAGCACTGTTAAGTTCCTAAGCCCACTAAGCCATGGATTAAGGTTAACCTACTTCCTCAACGTTAACAGGAGAAGCGACCTAATGGGCTTCAACCTAAGCGGACCCATAGTGTTCACCAGCGATAAGGAACTCAATTGGCGTGAACCACCCCTACTAAGGGTACTTAACGGTATGAGTGACCCTGAGGAGGAGTTGTGGAGTGAGGTTAAGGTTTACGTGCGTGAGGGCATAATGACACTGGCCGCCCATGCCCTAAAGGACCTTGAACACTTGAGTAGGGGCTTTGGGGCTATGGCCAACATGATACTTAACTCCATTGGCGTTGAGAAGTAGTTAAATGCATGACTAAAAAATGGCCACGGCTGGTTTAAAAGCACTAATAAGCATTTAGAATTAATGAGGCTACATGAGGATAAGTACATAACGCTACACGACCTAGACGAGGTGCTGGGTAATGCACCCAGGTGTAACCCAGGCACCGTGGAGTTGGCCCTATGGGATGCGGTGGGCCTAGTCCTAGCGGACGACGTGGTTGCACCCTTCGACACACCGATAATGCCAAGGGCAGCCTACGATGGGTTCGCCGTTAGGTCAAGTGAGACGCCTGGCACATTCAAGGTAGTGGGGTCTGTGTTGATAGGGCAGGTGCCGAGTGGCGTTTTGGGTAAGGGTGAGGCCTACTACGTAACGACCGGCGCTTACCTGCCAAGGGGTGCTGATGTGGTTGTCCCAGAGGAGGACGTGACGGTTAACGGTGACTTAATCACCGTCAGCAAGGCCTACCCGGTGGGCAAGAACATTGATGAACCCGGCTCATATGCGAGGAGGGGCCAAGTACTGGCCAGTAAGGGAACTGTTTTGACCCCATACATAATGTCGGCGCTGCTTGAGGCAGGGGTCTTTAAGGCTAGGTTCTACAGTAGACTCAAGGTATCGGTAATATCCACGGGCAGTGAGTTGGTTAGGCCAAACACCCCGGAGGAGGCGTTGAGGGAGTTCATGAATGGTAAGGTTATTGAGAGCACGGGCTCACTGGTTAAGTGGTTCATGGGCAACTACATGCCCTACCTAACGGTATTGAGGCATGTTATCGTTAAGGATTCCTACGGTGAAATAATGGAGTCAGTTAAGGGGGCCCTGGTGGAATCCAACATAGTCATCATAACTGGTGGGACAGGCCCAAGTGACATCGACTACGTGCACGAGGTCATAACATCACTAAGGCCTAGGTACTACGTAAGGGGGGTTAAAATGAGGCCAGGTAGGCCATCAACAGTGGCCGTGTTCGACGATTGCCGTGTGGTTTTCGGCGTTAGTGGCCATCCCATAAGTGCGTTAAACGCCCTAACACTGTTAATTAAACCATTCGTGGAGTCTATGCTTGGTATAACTAGCACTATACCGATACCAAGGGTCTACGGTAAGCTTGCTGGGTCAACCGAGCCAGGTAGGGGTCTCTGGAGGCAGGTTAGGGCTAAGGTTGAGCTTGGTGATGAGGGCTACGTGGTTAAACCCATAAGGATCACGGGCAGCTCCTTCACATCAACATTAGCTGAAGCCGATGCACTGGTCAACATCCCGCCATGGGTTAATGAGGCTAAGGAGGGGTTGCTAGTTGAACTCATTCTACTTAAGGAAACTACTAAAGTTAAGCGATGAACAATGTAATGCTATATATTAGTAATTACGTTTTTAGTATAAACATTTGAATAAAGTTTATATATCTAGGCTAATAAGCCTAGTGCATGAAGGCTTCAATAAGGCTCATTGCTGGTAATAGTCTTGGTCAGCTACCTCACGATAGTCAACCCCATCGGCTCTGAGGTAGTTTTGAGGGCCCAGCAATACAACATAACACCCTACAACACCCTGTACATGTTCATAATTGAGAGTCCACCGATCACGAGTATGTCCGTGTACAACCCCAACATCTTCCACGGTGGGTTAGCCACCTACGGTCTCGTTCAGGACTTCCTGGCTTCGTTGAATATAACATCAAACACCATGGTCCCGGACCTGGCTGGTGGAACTGGACGGTTCTACCCAACGGCACCCTTGAGGTTCTATTCAACCTTAGGCACACTGGGTGGAATAATGGCGAGTTGGTCACGTGCAATGACGTTTACGCGACAAACCTCATGCTGGGTCTGGTTGATGATATGGCTGGTAACCTTACCATTATAAACGATACAACGTGCGCCTTCATGGTGCCTAGTGGATTTTACCTACCTCCAACATCACCGGGTAACGTGATTGATGATTTATTTGGGACCCTGGACTGGGGTGGGGTTGCCTTAGTTTGGTCTTACAGTGCCTGGAAGCCTTTAGTTGAAGCTGCCACGGCTAATTACTCGCAGGTTTACCTATATAACTTCGGCCCGCCATCAGTGGCTTCATCAGCTGAACACAACATATCAAGTCTAATTAACGAATTATTCACGCTTAAGCCCACCTACTCGCCATCAATGGCGTTTTACAATGGCCCATTCTACGTGTGCGATGTAACACCTGAGTACATCCTACTCTGTAAGAATCCGTACTTCTACGCTGCAAATCAAATACCGGTCCAATACATAGTGCTTTACCAATACGCCTCAATGGCCCAGGTGTATGCAGCATTGGCCACGGGTAAGCTCAGCTACTGGCAAACCGGCGGCACGTCGTTATCACCAACCCTGCTGCCCCAAATACTAAGCAACCCGTACATTAAGATGTACATCTACCCGGCCTTCGGTGGTGATGCGCTTTACTTCAACTTCCTTAATCCGTGGTTGAGGATTACCCAGGTTAGGCAGGCTATCTACTATGCGGTGAACTGGACTGAGCTGGCCCAATCTGCCTATGGGCCATTAATACTGCCCTCACCAATGCCTCAGGTAGGCCTAAACCCAGTGTACTACGAGCAGTGGTTGGTTAATACGAGTAAGTATTGGGCCTCACTGGGCCCTGAGTGGGCCTACGTCAACTACACCTATAACCCAAGCCTAGCTGCTCAGTTGCTTGAGTCCGTTGGTTTTAAGAAGGTGAATGGCATATGGTACACTCCAAACGGCACACAATTCGCACTAACAATATACATATCGTCAAGTGCCGCTCCACCGCAACTCACGCTCGCCAATGAGATAGCTAACGCATTAACAAGCTTCGGAATACCTACAACGGTAGTCACCTTCCCAAGCTCCGAGTATAGGACTATTGTTCAGAAGGGGCAGTATGACCTATTCTTCGCCTACTACAGTGATTCGTACTCACCCTACATACCGTCATTCTTCCCGGAGAGCGGCTACTTCTCGGGCCCAACAGCCACGTATAACATTACCCATTGGGATAACGTGATAGTGCTCCCCAACGGCACCTCAGTGAGCCTGGCCCAGGTGTGCTACCAGGCCGTGACGCCGCCGAGGCTCTTCCAGTGCATAGCGGACACCATGTGGGGTATTAACAAGTACCCATGGTTCATACAGTTGGATTGGTCCGTTAGCGTAGTCTTCGTTAACACTAAGTACATTAACTGGCCCGTTAATGACTCATCAATATGGATTAACCTAGAGCAGCATTCAACACCAGGCTGGTATGCGCTGTTAACCCACATATCATTCAAGACCTCGGTCACCACAACAACCACGGTGCCGGTAACCACCACTACCGTGGTTACCACAACCACTGTTCCCGTGACCACCACGACAGTAACCACCACTACCACTACCATTTCAACCGCTACAACTACAACCACAACCGTGCCGGTGACCACAACCACGACGGTAACCACAGCAACACCGGTGGTGACCACTGTAACAGTGACGAAGCCTGTGATAGGCACGCTGGCTATAGTGGGGATAATAGTAGTGGTGATAGTGGTTGCGGCTGTGGTGGCTTTAATAGCACTGAGGAGGAGATAGTTAACCTAAATATCAATTATAGATTATTAAAAACATTCCTTCTTTTCCACCTCTTCCATATAAATATCTTTATAGTACTTAAATAGTGCTGTTGGTGCCCCTTAGGTGTATGTTGGCTGTTGTGGTTACCAGTAAGGGTAGGTTTGAGGTTAGGGATATCCCCATGCCTAGTCTCAACGCTGGTGAAGTCCTGGTTAGGATTAGATATGCGGCGTTGTGTTATAGGGACCTGCTTCAACTTAGGGGCTACTACCCAAGGATGCGTTACCCAGTGGTGCTTGGGCATGAGGTGGTTGGTGTTGTTGAGGAGTCTAGGGACCCTAGGTTTAGTAGGGGGGATAGGGTTGTTCCAATACTCCACAGCATCGATGGGACGTGTGACATGTGCCTTAGGGGTGAGGAGGTTTACTGCAGGAATAGGTTAAGCTTCGGTGAGGAGGTGGATGGGTTCTTCGCCGAGTACGCCAGGGTTACGGGTAACTCACTGGTTAAGGTACCAGACTGGGTTAGTGATGAATTGGCGGTGTTAACCCCATGCGTCCTAGCCATGCTCTACAGGGGATTTAGGAGGATTAACCTAAACATGGGCGAGACAGTGCTGGTCACTGGGGCCAGTGGTGGAGTTGGGGTTCATGCAGTTCAATTGGCCAGGGCAATGGGGGCTAGGGTCATTGCGGTCACCAGGAGTGAAGAGAAGGCCAAGGTGCTTGGCAAATTCGCCGATGACATCATAGTTGGTTCAGGGTTCAGTGAGGAGGTTAAGAGGAGGTTTAATGGCGGAGTCGATGTTGTTGTGGAGGCCGTGGGGACGCCAACCATTAGCGAATCCATCAGGAGCCTTAGGGCTGGTGGTAGGCTACTTCTCATAGGCAACGTTAACCCTGATGAAACCTACCAATTGAGGTTGGGTTACACAATACTAAAGGACATAATGATACTCGGTAACGCAGCGGCCAATAGGAGTGATGTGGCCTCCGTCTTCGGCATTGTTAAGGTTAGGCCCATTGAACCAGTGGTGGCCGCCAAGTACCCACTGAGGGAATTCGCCGAGGCGTTGAGGATGCTTGAATCTGGGTCGAGGATAGGTAAGGTGCTTCTAGTGCCCTAAACCTACTCAACTATCGTCATGAGCAGGGTCAGTATTTTCGAAGGGTCTTGGCTATCCTTAGCCAGCGTCCAAAGGGGGCTGTTGCTGCACACCCTATACCTAATTATGCTCCTGCTCTGATCCTTCTCAATCAGCCCGTGTTTATAAAGCTCCTCAAGAATATGCTTAACCAGCGTCAACACCACGGGTATGACATTCTCCCTGTTAATGTACTCAAGGAGCGTCTTAGGTGTGAAGCTCACGCATGTGCCCATGGCCCTATTTATCGACCTATACAGGGCCTCACTAACCCACCTCTCAATCTCCCTGAAGTCCGATGGGTAGCTCACGTGTTCTTGAACCATAACTAAACCTGGGTTGGGTTATTTAACAAGGTATGGTTCACTGAGTATACGTTATCTAGTCCTGAATACTCAGGAGTATGACTCCTGAATATACGCGTTAAGGCAGCTTGGGCTGGTTAATTAAGTTAATAAGCGGCTGAATGATAGGGTTATTACTATTGCCAGTACTGCCGCTATTAGGCTCTCAAGTAGGTTAACAGCCTCGTTACTTAACTTAACCCTTGGGTCATAGATTAACCTAGTCCTCTCACCGCAGGTGTGGACCTCATGCTCAGTCACCACACCACACCTATCGCAGTAGTACTTGGGTTGAGTTAAGGCGCCTATTACGCTATCCATGACCTCACCCACGTAGCCTAGTGCAATTATAAGTAGAACCAGTTGTATCGATGGGTTAAGCGAACCCCAGTTGAACTTAACCCAGAGGGGTGAGGTGTTGAAGACCCTGGTTAGGGCTAGGTAGGTTAAGGCCACCGAGGCTGAGCCGGCCAATGAGCTTAACTCACCCAGCGGCGTCACTGCGCCTGACGTGCCTGGTGAAACCCTAGCCCTGGGCATTGTGAACAGTATTGGCCTACCCCTGGACAGGACGCCGATTTCACTGGCCCACGTGTCCGCTGATGCAGCTGCCAACGACGCAACATATGATGCCAGGAATACCCCAGACGCCTCGGTTAACCCAACCGCATACATAATTGAGCTGGCCATGGCCATCACAGCTGGGGTGAAGCCAACGGCCACCACTTGATTAGCCTTCCTACCCTCCACATCATCGGCGACGCCTAGCTTAACCTTACGCTCCTTACCGAGCCTAGTGACTAGGGTTGTGTAGGCTAGGAATAGTATGAAGAGTAGGACTGAGGGAAACCCTGAAAGGGTCACCAGGGTCCCAACCATCACAGACTGGGGCATTGCACCCCTCCTAATCACCTTAGCCCTAATAGCCAGTACGCTTAACGCAACCGATGCCAGTAAGCCGGCCACCAGGTACATTATAAGTATGTCGTATGTGTTCATTCGCCAATCACCTCAACCACAACCCTCCTCCTGGCCCTAGGCCCATCAAGCTCAATGAGGAGGATGTTCTGCCAAGTACCCCTAACCATGGAGCCATTGACGAGTGGTATATCCTTGCCCTGCCCCAGGAAGGCACTTGCGAGGTGCGAGTTGGCGTTGTCGTCAATTAGGTTGTGGGCGTAGTTACCCTCCCTTGGGAACAATTCAAGGATCTTGTTAACGATATCCCTCATCAACCCCTCCTCAGCCTCATTAAGCACCACGGCTGCTGTGGCGTGGGGTGCGAAGACAAGCACAATCCCATTCCTAACCCCACTCTCCCTCACCACACCCTCAACATCACTCGTTATGTCAATGACCTCAACGCGGCTCCTAGTACTGTAGTCAAGCTCCTTAACGAAGAACTTCATTGAAGCTGTTACGGCTAACACCTAGTTTTAAATGTTCCCATTTCACCTAAATTCTAAAGCACCGCTAGGCCAAGTCTCCTAGAGAACCTTAAGCCAAGCCTATCCTGAAGCATGGCGATGTACTCGCCCAGTTGACCAACAGTGAAATTGGCATAGACGTGGGCCAGGGTTAATAACCCATTGTACCTAACCGGGTCAACGTAGTCGCCGAGCATTAGCCCAGCCACTTCAGTTAGGACACTGGTATCGTTCAATTCCCTGAACCTCGGCCTCTTTAGGAATCCCTCACCCCTAATGGGTACCTCAACCAACATTGGTGAGTCATCCATGGAGGCTGAGACGTAGGTTAAGGCCACTTGAGGTAGGTTAAACAGTACCGATGGGTCTAGGCTGGGCTCAACCCCCCTCAGGGTTAGGGAATCGTTAAGCTTCCTCTTAACCATCCTAACCAATTCGTCGTCACTCAACTCACTTAGCCATGGGCTTAAACCACCGCTCAAGACCATAGGCTTAACCATCCCATGGCTAATCCCCACCCTCCTAGTTGACGATGCTAGGAGCGTTATGTCGCTTACTGATTGGTTGAGGAGTAGGCCCATTAACGATGCCTCCCTAGTACCGCTCAGCCTCCTCATTAGGTTGAAGAAGCGTAGCCTCAGCCTCCTGGACCAGGTAACGGAGTAGTAGTTCAAGCCCTCACTGGCTAATTCACTAACCTGACTAACACTACTCTTGGCTAATTCACGCAGTATAGCGTACTCCTTATACACCCTCAGGTTAGTGTCCTTGCTAACGAAGATTAACCTAACACCCCTCCTGGAGACCTCGGTGAGTAGGCTTGAGGTTATGTTTAGGAATTCAACGGCCTCGGGTATTGCGTAAACCTCCCCAATACTCCTACCCAGCAGTAGGACTCGTAGGGCCTCAAGTAGCTTGACGAAGAGGGAGCCATCCATGAGTACGTACCTTAACCCACCGTACCTGTTAATGGCCTCTAGGGCTGCCTTAACCTCAAGCGTGCTCATTGTCAGGATACCGCCTGGTGACGACTCTGGGAATAATGCAACCTTAACCACCCTAATGGGCTCCATGCCCATGTTATTCACGGCTATGGCCCTAGCCATACTGAGCAGGTGGCCGTTAGCCAACTTAACCTCCTGTAACCCACCGTCAACGGCGACGGCATTCCTAAAGGAGCCACTGGGGTTAATGTTAATCCAGAGCCCGTCGATAACCCCCTCAAGGCCGTTTAACCTACCCTCAGCACTCTTCATCTCACTTGATATGGAGTTCAATTCCCTAATGAGCAGGTCCATGAATAAGTCAGGCATGGCATAACCATGCTTTGGGTTATTTCAACCTTCTGTGTTGGCTTAAAGTATTAGTGTTATATCCCGTAAACCCGATACCTAAAGGTATTAAACTTATAGGGAATTCTTAACATTACTTACTAACAATGCTTAATAACACCTTTAAGGCTGTTTCATTCGAATGGAGCCTATTGGCTACGTGATTGGCAATAACGGCGTGGATGAGTTAACGATGATAGCTAACCCAAGGTATGCCGATGAAATAAGGCTCTTCGACTACGTTTACTACGACCAAGGGGATTCGAGGATACTGGCCCAGGTCGTTGACATAAGCCGTGAGTTGTACAGGGTCAGCGACTCACTGGCCCCGGTGGTGTTTAATGATGGTATTAAGCCCGTGGAGACTATCCTAATTAAGCTACTTGTCATCGGTAAGAAGGCTGGGGATGTGTTGAGGCTACCCGAGGCACCACCCCCAGTATCAACCCCAGTCTATAGGGCTAACCCAGACCTGGTCAGGTCCTACCTAGGGTTGAGGGGTAGGTTATGCATTGGTTACTTATCCAGCCTGCAGGACGTTAAGGTATGCCTAAACGAGAGGGCCATTAATAGGCATATGGCTATAATAGGGGCAACCGGCAACGGTAAGACCTGGCTCAGTGTATTGATAATTGAGGAGTTGCTCAAACTGGGGGCTACGGTCCTAATCCTGGATCCACACGGCGAGTACGTTAAGGCTAAGGAGTCCATTGATAAGCTGGGTGGTGCAGGCATAACGGTGTTTAGGCTTTCCAAGCAACACATGGGCGACTTCATGTATAGGGTTGGCTTAATGGCCGCCGACCCTGACCACGTGGCCTCGGTATCCGGTATTGATGATAAGGCCGTTAGGGTTAGGGAGGCCTTCACGCTAGCCCACACGTGCATTAAACTGGCCGCCAAGGCCTATGGGGACCCTAAGCTAGCCACCTTGAGGAACATGGAGAGGCTACTCTCCCAAGTGGCCTCTGGGCACACTGTACAGGTGGCGATGCTTCAAAGGCTGTTTGGAACCAAGTACCCGACCAGCGACCTAAGCGGGAACAGGTACTTCGATAAACTTAAGTCCGTGCTCTCCGATTTAAATGAACTAGCCTCACAATCCCAAGGCCGCCACGCAGCCCTGGCCGCTAAGAGGTACGTTAGGAGGCTTAGGAGGCTTAGGGTCTACGCCCCATTAAACACGCCACTGCTTAAACTCCTTAAGGCTAGGCACGCATCAATAGTAAACCTGGCTGGGCTCGATGACTCAGTCCAGGACCACGTGGCCTACAGCATACTAAACAGGGTGCTTAAGGCTAGGATAAACTACGTTAGGAGGCTACCTGGCCCCAAGTACCCCTACCCAGTCGTCATTGTTGTTGAGGAGGCACATAGGTTTGCCCCGGGTAACGGTAGGAGGACGTTGACGTATAGTGTGCTCTCCAGGATAGCCATGGAGGGTAGGAAGTTCGGCGTATTCCTAATCCTAATAACCCAGAGGCCATCTAAGATAGACCCAGACATACTTAGCCAGGTCCAAAACTACGCACTGCTTAAGATTGTTAACCCCAAGGATAGGGAGGCTTTACTTGAGGCTGGGGAGTTGATGAACGGTAACCTGGATAGAATACTGGCATCGCTTAACGTGGGTGAGTCACTGATGATGGGGCCCATGGTTGGTGGGCAGGTGCCCATAGTGGTTAGGCTTAGGAATAGGGTGCTTGAGTACGGTGGGGGTGACATTAACCTCGACAAGTACTGGGGGGTTAAGGATAGTGACTACGAGGCCAAGTTAAGCAAAATAATGGGGTTAACAATACCCAGACTAACAATTGAGAGGGCTAAGCTACTGCTGGATAAGGTCACCGGCGAATCCATGGAGGGCTCAATAATCAGGGGCTACGTCAACGGGGCCAGGGTTGAAGTTGACTTAAGGAACGGTACCTGGAGCTGCAGCAAATGCAAGAGACAGGCCAAGCCCTGCGAACACGTCGTAGCCCTACTACTCAAACCTTCAATTCCCCCTTCGAGATCCTCATTGAAAGGATGACTTGAACCGCCTCCTTAGCTGCCTTTTTGAGCTTTTAATTCTCTTTTCAGATCTTCACGCCAATCCAATGACTGACGAGTACTATAGGCCAGTGGTTGCCCTTTTAATTCTCCTTTGAGATCCTCGTGTTACAAAGTGTTAATTTCTATGAGGCCTCACTGAGAAATGTCCTTCAATTCTCTTTTGAGATCTTCTGGTTGCTCTGGCTTTATTTGGGTTTTTAAGTTTTGTGGTTTATTTTAAATGTTTGCCATTAGAACAGGGTTTCAGAGCTCATTGTATGGTTCATTCTTGTTCCGATGGTTTTGATGGTGGGATTGAATGGTTGTTCCAATCGAAAGGTGATGGAGGAATTGAAATAGTGTTCCAATGGTTTTAAATCCAATGCAAAATGGGTGAATTGCATGAAACATGCAAAACAATGATGAAACAAATGAACACGAAGAAGCATGAACCAAATGGCAGAAACGCATGAAACATGCAATTTAAACAGTTAAAATGCATGTAGTTGCTATTAGGTTATTTATCCTGTAATTGCTAGTGGGTATAGGGTTTAAGGATGTTAAGTCTCTTGACCAGTAAATTAGGTGTAGCAGGGATTGTTCATTCAACCAGTATCAGATGTAGGATGCCTGCTACTTATAATACGCTAGAATCCTAGGGTTGCTGTGGTGTTTCACTTATCGTAAGTATTTTTAACCTATAGTTCATTAGGCTGCTGATGACTGATTTGGCTGGTAGGGTTATGGTGTATGTTAGGAATGTTGAGCAGGCCCTTGAGCAATTGAGAGGGCAGGGTTTGGGTGGGGATGTTGGGGAGGTTGTGGAGTTGGCTGAGGCTTACCTGAAGGACACTAAGCACTACCTCAAGGTGGGTGACTATGAGACTGCCCTGGCTACCATATCCTACGCCGAGGGGTTGCTGGATGCCTTAAGGGTACTGAAGCTGAGGGACATTAGGTGGATGAAGCCCAGTGATTTGGCTAAGTCAGCAGAGAGGAAGGTCTTCGTGGCGGGCACCTTCGACATAATCCACCCAGGCCACATAGAGTACCTAAGGTATGCGTGGAGCCTCGGTAGGGTGGTCGCCGTGGTGTCCACTGATGAAAGTGTTAGGAGGGTTAAGGGTAGGGAGCCCATTATACCGGCTGAGCAGAGGGTTAAGGTGCTGGGCGCCATAGAGTACGTCACAAAGGCCAGGGTGGGTTACCCAGATGACATGTTTAGGGTCGTGGAGGAGGAGAAGCCCGACCTGGTGCTGCTCGGCCCAAACCAACCCTTCAGTGAGGAGGAGGTTAGGAGGGCCCTTAGGAGTAGGGGTGTTGACGCTGAGGTGGTTAGGATGAGTAGGCTCGTTAACTGTAGCCTATGCAGCACATCTAGCATAATAAGGAGGATAATAGGCATGTCCAGTGAATTGGCCTCAACGCTCAATAACCACTAGCATTACCCTGAGTGTTAAGGTAAAGCACGTAGATGTACTTATCGCTTAACTCCAGCTCATCATGTGGGAATGCAGACGCCACAGCCCTAACCTTATTCCTAATGACACTTAACTCACTGGTGAACATGGGTGTAGTTGACCAACCCTTATCAGGCTGCCAACCCGCAATAACTACAGTTAACCTACTAACCCTAATCAACTCACGCATTATCGCAACTATATCGCCGAGACCGCCCGCCAGGTTGAGTATGCCTGAATCAATCGACTTATCCCTAACCGGGAGCTTAACGTAACTTGACAGTATAACGTCACCGCCCACCTCAAGCACGGCGTTCTTAACCTTAGCATTGCTAACCTCCTCAGCAACGTATATTGATGGGGCCATTAGGGCTGGCTCGGCGTCACCGAGGACCAAGCTCCTCCCAATCATGAACCTAAGCATGCTGGCCATGGTATCACCCCGGGGTGTGGGGTTAAAACCATCACGCTGGGCGCTGGTGTGCAATATTTATTAAGCTTCAGGTGTGGGGTGAGTCGATGCATAATTCGGCATTAGGCTACATAAATGGATTCGCCATCACTCCCCCAGGCAGGTATTACGATAAGGGTTACAGGGAGCTCTTCGCTGAAGTAGCCCTAAAGGCCCTTGAGGCCGCTGGTAACCCGGACATTAAGGCGATTTACGTGGCCTCAGCCCTATCTGAGTTAACCGGGGAGCAGTTGGCCATAGGAAACGTGCTGAGGGACTATGCTGGGCTCAGGAATATCCCATCAATAAGGATTGAGAATGGTGATGGGTCAGGTGGCTTCGCAATCATGACGGCCCTAAACCACCTCGCATCAGCGGGAAACGGGTGCATGCTAGTGGTTGGTGTCGATAAGCCACACGAGGTCATTTCACTTAAGCAGAACAAGTACGCCTCATACCTCCTCGACTCTGACTACGAGGCCTACTTCGGGGCCACGCCAGTAGCCTTAGCGGCAATAATGGCTAAGCAGTACATGAGGAGCTACGAGTACAAGTACGAGGACTTAGCAACATGGGCCATTAAGATGCATGAGAGGGGTGCCAAGAACCCGTACGCATACTTTAAGAGGGCCGCTAAGCTTAAGGACGTACTCGACTCCGAGCTTGTAGCCGACCCCCTAAGGCTATACGACGTCTCCCCCTTCGTGGACGGCGCCGCGGCGCTGGTCCTATGCAGCAAGCCAAACCCCAATGACTTAGCCATCGGCGTAATTAACTATGGCTTTGGGGCTTCAAACTCCTACTTCGCCTCAAGGAACGACTACACGGTCTTGTCATCAGTGGTGGAGGCTGCTAAGGCGGTGGGACCGTTGGAAAATTTCAACGGTGTAGTTAGCGTGCACGACACGTACAGTATATTCGGTGTACTGGCCCTTGAGGCACTTGGCCTATGTAAGAGGGGGAGCGCCCTTAGGCTACTTAACGAGGGTTACTTCGACCAGGGTGGCAGGGTTATGGTTAACCTTGATGGTGGGTTGAAGGCCGTGGGCAACTCAATGGGTGCATCAGGAGTTTACCAAATGGCCGGCGTGGTTATGCAGCTTAGGGGTGATAAACCATTCAACGGTTTAAACGCTGAATCGGCAATGGTGGAGGATATGGTTGGCGTGGATCAGGAAAGCGTGGTGTTCACGCTGAGGGTGGTGAAGTAATATGGTTGACCAGAACCTGTCAGTACCCAAGTACTGGAGGAAGATACCCCAGTACTACAGGTTAACCGCTGTTAAATGTAGGAAGTGCGGCAGGGTTTACTTCCCACCCAGGGCAGTGTGTGAATGTGGGTCAAGGGAATTCGACGAGTATGAACTACCGAGGAGGGGTAAGTTAATAGAGTACACGGTGCTTAGGAGCGTTACGTCTGACTTCGAGAAGCAGAGGCCACTCGCCTTCGGCATAGCTGACCTTGGGGGAGTCAGGGTGTTTGGGCAACTTGTGGACTGCCCCAACCCAGATAAGCTCGGTGAGGGGGCTGAGGTTGAGGTTGTGTTTAGGAGGGTTAAGGAGGACAGCGACTACGGCATAATTTATTACGGCTTCAAGTTAAGGCCAGTTAAGGGGTGTTGGTAATGGCGGTGGGCATAGTTGGCTGGGGTGCCTACATACCCAGGTACAGGATTAAGACCCGTGAGATAGCCGAGGCCTGGGGTGACGATGCGCTTAGGATAAGGGACATGTACCTAGTTGAGGAGAAGGCCGTGGGCTACATCGACGAGGACCCGGTCACCATGGCTGTTGAGGCGTCTAGGGATGCCTTAACCAGGGCCGGTATAGCACCCAGTGAGGTTGGAGCCGTGTTTGCTGGTACTGAGTCTAAACCCTACGCCGTTAAGCCAATATCATCAATATTAATAGATGCCCTTAACCTTAAGAGGCAGGTCTACTCCGTTGACATGGAGTTCGCCTGTAAGGCTGGCTCGGACGCCATAGTCAACCTAATGGGGCTTGTTAAGTCAGGCCTGATAAAGTACGGCATAGCGGTGGGCACCGACTCATCACAGGGCGAACCAGGTGAACACCTTGAGTACACGGTGGGTACTGGCGCCGTGGCGTACATCATAGGCTCAACTAACCTAGTGGCTGAGATAAAGCACACTTACCCATTCGCCTCAGACACACCCGACTTCTGGAGGAGGGATGGCTCACCTTACCCAGTGCATGGGGAGGGCTTCACTGGGGAGCCAGCCTACTTTAGGCACATAATAGGCGCCGCCAAGGGGTTAATGGAGGAGCTTGGTATGAAGCCCAATGACTTCGACTACGCAATCTTCCACCAACCCAACGCCAGGTTCCCAGTTAGGGTAGCCCAGATGCTTGGGTTCCCGCTGGAGAAGGTTAAACCGGGTATAGTCGTTGATTTGATTGGGAACACCTACAATGCCTCAGCCCTACTGGGCCTAGCCAAGGTCCTTGAGGAGGCTAAGCCGGGGTCTAGGATACTCGTCGTGACCTTCGGCAGTGGGGCTGGCTCAAACGCCTTCTACATAGAGACCACTGACCTACTGCCTAGTAGGGTTAAGTTAGCCAGGACGGTGGGTGAGATGCTTGAGGATAAGGTCTACATAGACTACTCCCTATACTTAAAGTACAGGAGGATAATAAGGATGATCCACGGTTAGGTTAAGGCTGGATCAATATACCAACGAAATGTTTATTAAAGGGATTAGCGGCTGCCTAGCTGGCGATACGAACGTCAACAGGATCCGGAACGTATAGGGGAAGGCCCAGGCGAAGGGGCCGTGGTCCAAAGCCAGTGAAGGTGGGTGACGTCGTTGATGTTGAGGTGACGGAGGTTTCTAAGAGGGGTGATGGGGTCGCTAAGATAAGGGGCTTCATCATCTTCGTGCCAAACACTAAGCCAGGCGATAAGGTTAAGGTTAAGATAACGAGGGTTGGCCCATCCTTCGCCGTGGCTGAACTGGCCACGGGAGCAGGTGAGTCAACTCAAGCAGCCTCCACAAGCCAGGAGGAGGCCCAGCCTGGGGAGTCGACGCAGGAGGAGTTTGAGGAGGAGTAGTTAGTCTTTAACCTATTTAAAAACTGTACTAAACAGGTTTTATCGACGGTCCTTTAACGGTAAATCAACTTGTCGGCACACGACACTACGGCATTGTGTATAACCGGCCTTGCATAGTCAATCCTCCTATTATCCCTAGTTGGGTGAACCCTATTCGTGAATAGCGTTACGACTAGGTTGAGTTCCGTGTCTATCCAAATTGAAGTGCCTGTGAAGCCGGTGTGCCCAAAGGCCTTACCATCAGTTAGTAAATCCCCACCACTGGTTGTGACACCCCTCCTGTACACCTGCCACCCTAACCCATAGCATGATTCACCACAGGCCCAGGGAGTCCACATTGACCTGACACTCGGCCTCGATAGGAATACCCCATCCCTGTATGACTCGAGGAGGGCGTTCCCTATCCCAGCCGCCTCCTCGGCCGTTGCAAATAATCCTGCATGCCCAGAGACACCTCCCATAGCCCTGGCGTTCTCATCGTGGACTATACCCACCAAGGCGTCGTTAGCCTCATTAACGTACTCCGTGGCCACTACATCATCCCTACTGAACCTCGTTAACGGGTTGTAGAGCGTCCTCTCTAGGCTGAGGGGTTCGGCAATCATTTCATTGAATACCGAGTCTATGCGCTGGCCCGTTAGTTTCTCCACCAATGCAGTTAACACTATGTAGTTTAAGTCACTGTAGACGACCCTTGAGCCTGGTTCGTAAACTGGGAACGCCGTTAAGGCCTGCCTAATAACATCATCCCTACTGGACGCGGACTTGTAGAGGGGTAGCCAGGCCGGCAGCCCTGAGGTGTGTGAGAGGAGCATCCAAACCCTAACCTTATCCTTAACCTCACTGAAGCCTGCGTTTGTGGTTGAGAACTCGGGGATTACGTCACTCACCCTCTGGGTGAGGTGGATAACCCCCCTCTCCACGAGCCTCATCACTATTATTGAGGTTGAGAGGGCCTTCGTTAGTGATGCTAAGTCAAACAGCATGCCACCCCTCAACTCCCTCTCAACTGGCTTCAGCTGGGCGTAGCCGACGGTTAAATCCATTATAACCTCCCCATTAGCCATAACAACCAGTGATGCGCCTGGGTAAGCATCCTTAACAAGGCCCCTAAGCAACCCCCTAACACCCTCCACGCAGTCCATGGTGGCTGGGCTGGCTTAGGTTAATAAGTGGTTCAGTTGGTTTAACTTCATCACGTTGCAGTACGGAGCTCACTCATCACTGGGGTTTTTACGCTGGCGCCTATTTTTAAGGGATCCAGGGTATCAGCCTAACCAGTATCATTGAGGCGACCAGTATGGCAAGTATGACTAGCCTTACGCTGAAGGGCCCAGCCCAAAGCTTCCTCAACTCCCTCCACCTCCTCCTAACCTCCCCCTCATCCCCACTCAACAGTGGCCCAGCTAACCTAAGGGTCCTCGGTATTAGGACTAGGGAGACCAGGGATACGTAGGGTATGTAGCCGAGGAGCGCCGAGGAGACCAGGGCCACGTAGATTGAGGCAATAACTCCATACACCAGGTACCTAACCCTCCTTAGGCCAAGCAGGAGGACCAGGGTTAACTTACCAACCCTCCTCGAGGCATCCAGTTCAAGGGCCCCGGAGCCTAGGAGTATGAGTAATGTGAATAAACCATTCGATGTACCCACGAGCAATGGTGCTGGGTTTAGGTATATGCTGGTTTGCACTATGTAGGATCCCCACGTGACCAAGGGGCCCATGGCCAATGCAGCGAAGGCCTCACCAAGCCCCCTATAGTGGAGTTTAAGGGGTGCCTCACTGTACCCAATGCCGATCAGGATCCCAGCCAAGCCCAGTATTAGGACTGGGAGGCCAACCACAATGGCCAGGTAGACGCCAGCGGCTATTGTTATGGAGATGAAGATGTAGCCCACCAGCCTAACGCTACGTGGGTTTAAACCGAGGTCAATTATGGGGTTGGGCCTATGGGCGAAGCCACTGGCCCTATAAAGCACATCAACCCCAGTGCTGTAGTCCACGTAATCGTGGACCAGGTTAACCCCGGCCTGGGCAAGCATTATGGCTAATAGGGTAATCACGTATATGATGGGCTTAAAGATTCCATTCAGGTACCAGGCCAGGGCCGTGCCAAGGGTAACTGAGGAGAAGGCACTGGTCAGGGTCGTTGGGCTAAATGAAACCAGCCAAGGCCTCAAATCGCTAATCCTCATCGCACCAAGCCACAGACCACCGCATTTAAAACTTGAGCTCGGCGCCGGGCTTAAATAAGCCAAGCCGATTAACCGTTAATGGTGTTCAAGGACCTGAGGGGTTACCTAGGTGAATTGGAGGGGAGGGGTGAGTTGGTTAGGTTAAGTGAGCCGGTTAGCGTTGACTTGGAGTTACCTGCATTACTAAGGAACATGATGTATAGGGGTGGGCCGGCGTTGCTTATTGAGAGGACTAAGGAGGGTACATTACCGGCCGTGGGTAACCTATTCGGCACCTGGGAGAGGGTCCTCCTAGCCCTGGGCGGCGTTGAGCCGAGTAAGGCGTCTGAGAGAGTGATTGATCTACTTAACGTTAAACCTCCCACAGGTCTCATCGATGCCGTTAAGGCCCTCGGCGAGTTGAGGGATGCCTCAAGGTACTTCCCAAGGACAATTAGGAATGCCCCGGTTAAGGAGGTTGAGTGGAGGGAGATTGACCTAGGCAAGTTACCGGCCATTAGGCAGTGGTCCCTTGAGCCCGGCAGGTTCCTAACCTTCGGTGTATCCATAATTAGGCGTGGCGGTATCACTAACTTCGGCTACTACAGACTTCAGGTCATTGGGAGGGATAGGTTCATAATGCACTGGATGCCTTGGAGGAGGAGCGTCCAATACGCAGAGGAGGGTGAAACCGAGGTAGCAGTGGTCTTTGGCCCAGACCCAGTCACAATGCTAATGGCGGGTGTACCCGTACCGCACCCACTGGATAAGTTGCTTCTAACAGGCGTGGTTAGGGGTGAGGGGGTTGAGTTGGTTAAGGGCTCCACGGTGAACCTCAACTACCCAGCCAACGCGGAACTGGTGATTGAGGGTAGGTTAACGGGGGAGTACGTTAAGGAGGGCCCCTTCGGGGACCACGTGGGCTACTACTCAATAGTCAAGGAATACCCAGTGGTCAAGGTAACTGCAATCTACTCAAGGGAAGACCCAGTAATCCCAGTAACCGTAACAGGTAAGCCTGTGCTTGAGGATGGGAACATAATTAAATTCGGGATTGAAGTCATGAAACCCCTCCTAAGGCAGCTAATACCTGAAATCGAAGACGTCTACATGCCCCCGGAGGGGGTGGGGTACTGGACAATAGTTTCAATCAGGAAGAGGTACCCAGGCCAAGCCAGGAGGGTTATGACGGCCCTATGGGGGTTGCTACCAGTCTACAACAAGGTGGTGGTTGTGGTTGATAGTGGCGTCAACGTGAGGGACTTGGGGGAGGTTGTCTACGCCATAGCCTCAAACCTAAACCCACAGAGGGACGTGGTGGTAATGCCAGACTACCCAACCGAGGAACTGGACCCATCAACCCCAACACCAGGCCTAGGCAGCAAACTAGGCCTAGACGCAACAAGAAAACTACCAGGCGAGTACGAAGGCAAGGAATACCCAGAAGAGGCCAAGGCACCACGGGAGGTTGAGGAGGCAGCTGAGAAACTGGTTAACGCTATATTATCCAGGTACAGGAACACAAAGGCCAATAAGGCTTAAGGACAACCCAAGTTGCTGGATATGACCCCCTCGCCCTGCAAGCTGGGCTTTCACTCTGAGGGGTCTTGGTAGTTACTCCTATACGGAGACTACTAAATACCCTAGTAAAGCTGGGCCCTGTGAATCCACCGCCATGAGATCCCACGCAGTACTGCAATCCGCCATGAATGGTGAAAATTAACTATAATCATCGGTTACATTGGGTAGTGTTTTTAAATTCTGGTTTGCCTAATGTTTTGAGCCGGGTCGTCTAGCGGCCAAGGATGGTGGGCTCTGGACCCACTGACCCCGGTTCGAATCCGGGCCCGGCTACCAGAAAAGATTCTTTTTTCCAATCTGTTAATGAGTATAAAACATGAAGTAGTGAACCAGGGTTTAAAATCTAATTTAAGGTAACAAAGACCCTACACATAATAACTCAAGTAATTCACTAAGCCATTACCTTATATACACCTTAGAATTATTGAGCCACTTAATGCTGCTTAACAATCCATCATATGTTAGGTTATCATTACTCTATGCGACGTAAGGTAACGGCTAATTAACGCACTGCTTAATGTCCCTGCCCCTAATAGGCTAATGCTTCGTATAATGACTAAGGATACTGCAAAGGTGTGGTGAAATGTAGAGGAAAGTTCTGAAATTAAATAAATTTTGAAGTATCTGATTGTACATTATTATTAGGGTTATTTGTGTTGTCTGTTATTTAACCTGTAGTGGGGTGTAGACTTGAATGCGTGTTCTGCCTGTGCATGTGTCCTTATGCACCCATGATGAAAACCTGCCGTGGGAGATTGCCTCAGCTATGAAGTGTGATATGACTGTAATCTCCTGCTCAATGTGAATTGGGTTTAAGCCGAAGTCAGTACTCATGAACCTGGTTTCGGTTAAGCCAGTGTATGAAGTAATTTTATCTTTACGGAATAGACTTGCCAAGGGTGCTTTAGATTCATCCCTCAAGTCATCGGTTAAGCCGAATGTGAAGTAGTACACGTCCTCATTATCATTAATGTTCAAGGTGATGTAAAAAGTGTAGATGTCCTTCATGTTAATGGTGTAGAACCAATCCCTCTCAATCCCATGCAAGGCAAATACGAGGGGGAATGCTGTGAAGAATTGCGTGAAGCCGCTGCTAAACGGCCTACCGAAGCCAAGGGTAAAGGATGCTTCATCACCCTTCTCATTAAGTGCATAAAGTAAGCCAGGTGGGATTAGGGTGAATGCACCCTCCCCATGCCTACGCCTGAGGATGCCTAATGAAAGCCTCCAGGCAATGTGCATAGACACCCGTGTAGACGGATGAAGACCACTGGCAATGAAATCAGCAAGTTCATCACATTGGTAGTGCGCAGTGAAGAATGAACCATAGACAGTGAACACCACACCAGTAGGACACTGAATAGGCTTAGCCCCTTCCACCAACTTCCTCAACTGCTCTTTAAATAAAGCCAGTGGATCCTCCTGAGGTTGTTGAGGTTGAGCCATGTTTAACATGTGCCTTAGGGTTTAAAAGCACGTAAGGTAATGGAATTAGTTAATTATTGTAGCGTTACCGATTTCAGTGCCTTGTCAAGGCCCTTATACGTATTGTACATTGCGAATACTGCGATAATGTAACCTATACCAAACACTATTGCTAAGTATGCTGACCATTCCCACCTAGATATTGCCGTATTAAACTCCTTAATGTTGAACATGTTATAGAGGTCCTCAGCTATATCAGCTATTTTAAACCCAAGGAATATTAACCCAAATAACGGTATCACTGCGTAAATGACCCAGTACCAAAATAACGACCCAGTATCCTTAATCAACGTGGAGTTATTGTAAGACCATCCAATACCCCTAATACCTCTCTGCTGCAGATGTGCACCGTAAATAACCATGAATAGTACTATTATTGCATCAAGGAGATAATATAATAACGATAGTAACGGATTTTCTGTAAGAGCTACTAAGGTAATGAAAATTAGAAGCAGTAAGATATTAACAGGGATAATATAGAGCATAATTAATACGCCACGCCTAGCCATCCTTATATAATTCAAAAGCTCACTACTAGGGCTAGGCTGACTGCTCATGTCCGTCACTCTTTGCTTAACTTTTAAATATTTCGAAAGCACATCAATAATACTTAAACAAAGTATCCTTACTAGTTCTAGGTATAACTAAAGAGAGGTGTCTCACGTATACCTCTTAACTGCTGGCTGTTAACCGATTAACCGTGGCCTGAATGGCAACTGGTGTGTAAATTATAGTGATTAAATGGTTTTGGTTTAAATTCCTAAGCAGTATAATGCTTATAAGCACCCTTGGGTGCAAATTACATTATGGTTGTGTTTCCTTGTATTGCAGTTATGTTGATTATACGGATTGTGACTGTTAAGGTGGTTTACTATGGCTTACCATGTTTGGTTGATTGATTGTTTGCATAAGTGTGAGGATTACAATAGGGCTGGTTCTCCAGCCAGGGCTGGGTGTTACAGGGATTGCATTGACCAGTTTGGTAGAATAATTGATGCAATGGTTCAAGGCAGGTTAATGAGCATTAATGATTATGAGACTATGGTTAGGTTTAAGGATTACTGCGCTAGATTAGTGGGGAATGTTGATGATTTATCTAGGTATTGCGAAGAGTATTACAGGAATATGACCACTAGGCCCACTAAGCTGGCATCAACTGTAGGTGAAGCCAAGAGTGAGGCTAAGGGTGAGGTTGCGGAGGGGCAGTTTACCGATGAGCTTGCTGATTGTATGAGGGATTGTGTTAGGTATTATGGTGATAATGCCCCTGAGCTTAATAGGTGTTACTCAATGTGTAGAGCCATTTGGGGTAATACTGGTGTTAAGTGGTCGTGTGGTGAGTTTAAGAGTTGCTTCCCTGAGGGTTGTTTTGAACTTGAGGAGTTTAAGAGGGAGTTCAGGAGGATTGGTAAATCAGGTTTTGAGGACTGGCAAATCGTGAGTAGGGTTGGGTCAATAATAGGCACAATGCTAAGGGAAGGTGGGGAGAGGGGTTGCAGAGACCTTGAGGACAACATAACCAAGCTAATGATCACTGAGCTTGAGGACCTGGGCATAGACAGGTACTCAATACGCAAAGCATACCTACACGGACTAAGCAGCGAGGTTAAGGACATTCTAATGAAAATATTCCCAAATGTAATTCAAATAAGCAAAGACAGGGAGAGCGAAGAGACACCGGGGCCAATCCTAATACCTGAGCCAACACCTGAACCAGAAACGCCTACGCCCAAGTATTACACCGAGCCAGTTAAGCTACAAACCCATAGATCACGCGGCAAGATTATAGGATCATAGTTATGATGGTGTTCACTATGCTCGTCGCATTCGCAATTATCCATACCCTAAAGCTCAATAACGTAACGCCACAGGCTCATTCAATAAATACCACCAGCACTATCTCTGAAATGCAAAGTCAGGTTCAGGGTTCTGGGTCAGAGCAAGGTGGTATTGATTCCTCGTGGGTCTCCCAATTTATAAGCATTGTTAACCAGTATAGGGTTTCCAGTAAGAATGAAACTTCTAAGGGTTTAATACAACTTCCACCACTTCCAATACTGAGTTCTAGGAACGCGTCACCACTCCAGTATTGTCCATGGTTGAGTAACTTCGCCTACATTAGGTTTGAGGCTATGTCCCAGAACCCTTCAATAAGCCACTATGGGTTTAATGAAGACTTCTACGAGTATCTTGATCAGTATCAGGGCTTCTTATCCGTGGGTGAGGAGGTATTGTTCCCAAGCGGATACACCCCAAGTGGTTTCGTGCAGTACATGATTAGTAATGCACCCCTACACTGGGGTGGGCTCATGGATGGTGACTTCGCCTACTACGGCTACTACATTGGTTATGCCCCAACTTATGTAATAGAGGGTTACTGCCCAGTCACCGAGATACCTGGTCCAAACATAAACATACCCCAATACTTCCAATCCCAGGGATGCTCTGTGAAGCTTGAAAACATGACGTGGTTAGTCCTGGAATTGAGCAATTGGTGTAGTGGACCTATCACGTTCACCGTAAGCTCAACTAACTCATCACTTCTCTCTCTGCCATTACTCATGGGTCCCAATGAGTACATCTACCTACCAATCCAATATAACCTGGCTACCATCACCAATGGCACATACGTGGAGTTGAACATTAACGTACAGGCATCAAGCCAAGTTAAATTATTCATATTTACGCCGGACCAATTCAACTACTTTAAGAATTTAAATGCACAGCAGGCGGTTAATTTCACAGGCCCAGCCTACTACTATGGTGGTAACTCAACAAGCTTCAACACAACGGTAATGTTAAACACAGCCCAGTTGGCTAATGACGGCTACTACCTAGTCATAAGCAATATCCTATCAGGTCAATTCACATCCGTAACCATGAACATAACAATAACATTCAAACCAACAACACCAAACATACCAACACCACCCACATCACACTAAATGCACTAAATCATATTAAACACAAGGTATCTTAAATTAAGTGAAGACATTTACACAATTTAGAGACAAACCCTAAAGCATACTTTAAGTGCCCCATCTTAATTTCCCACGTCAAAGATTTGAATTTTTACATAAGTTTGTAATTAGTTGTTACTACTTTAGCTTGTATGTTCATTTCGCCTTATATGTATTATCAATTTTTGCCATTGCCTTTAGGAATGAGAAAAGAGAATATAGAGAATAATAGAGAATATAAGGATTAGGGAGAGAATATAGAATTAATGATGTATAATTAACATCATATTATGATAATTAGGTGCATACATGTTCTTCAAGACCTTAAAATGAGGTATTAAAAATATTATTAGTATAGTTATCACCTAGTCTTTGTGTCAACATTAAATATGGTTATTGATTAATCTGCCCCATACTCCCTATCTAATCAATGAGGATTGGCGTGCTGAAAAAGCTCTAAGTAAGCAACGGAACTAATGTATTAACTGGATTTAAGGATTGGTCAATGACTCATTCCTATGTATTTTTAAGTGTTTAATCTTTTTAATTCCTCATCATATAAGTGCTTTTTAGCCTTATGGAGTATCTTCCCGATTTTTCTAGACTTAATCATTCTAGAGTCGAGGGTTATGAGCCCATTACACTCCTCATCAATTAACGCTGATGCCAATATTAATATGTCCATTGAATGAAGCCATGCAACTTCACTTCTTAATTCATTAATGTAACTTATGAAATCACCCAGTTTCTCATCTTTAATCACGAATATATCTATCAAACCCTCAGCTATACCATTGAGAAGTATATTGAGTGGATCATTGGGCATGTATAATGCCTGCCTTGACAGTCTTACGTGTTCTCCGTATTTACTAATGAATTCTGTCAATGTGAATGGAGATATTTTAATCACGTACCCACTATTACGGCACCTCTGTAATAAACCTGTAATAAACTGCGTAAGATCCTTGGGTTTAGTAATATGTTTGCGTCCACATGAATACAATTCACGCAAAACACCTAGGCTTTAAGTATGCCTAAGCTTCTAAGTAGTCTTAACGCATCCTCGACATTACCATCCTCTATCCAAGGCTTCAAGAACTTCACATGTTCAATTGCTCCATTTAGGTCTCCCTTGAAGTCAGGGCTTTCGAGTAAGTCAGCAAGTGTTGCCGCAACTTCAAGTGCTGTCGTGTCCCACTTATTGAGCTCATTAATGAGCCTACCCATTTCGCCATTACAAACCTTACCCCCTTCACAAAGAGTTGCTAATCCATTTATCTCCTCATCACCACGCCCCGCCAGTAAATAGTAATCATCGGCGAGGGCAGACGAGTACGGTCCATGGTAATAGAGGTCAAATTCATAACCAATATCAAAGCCTAACCGCTTAAGAAAGTAAACAACCTTTTGAATCCTAACCCTAGCCTCAAGGCCATCATCACCATCACTAAGGACCTCACTAGCCCTAACACCCAACTCCTTAATCACGAAGGCTAATTGGGCAAGCCTACTCACACCACCCTTTAGTGAAGAAATGCCTTATAAAACTGATGCATAAATGTGAAAACCTCTACCTACCTCCCGTTTGTCCCTAGGTGTTTGTTCTCGTTTGTTTATGTTTATTTGTTGCACCTAGGACTTCCACCTTGTCCATAGGGTTTTGGGTATTCTTGTGGGTTCATGGGTGGTTGTTGAGCCCAACGGCATGGGGCTTCCATCTAGGTTAGGCCCGCCGAGGCTCCGGGCATGGCCTTCAATGCCCAGTATATGGGTACCTCGTCCCTTGGTGCTTTGAACCCACAGTTTTCGCAAACCATGGTTCTTCCTTTTTGTTGTGTTAGTTTGTGCCCGCACCTTGGGCACTTCTTGCTATACAGTCTCCTGAACTCATATGGTACGCCGTACCACTGTAACTGAGTGACTAATAACTTCACGAACCTCTTGAGCCCCGATAAAAGCAACTTACCAACCTTCCCTCCATACTTCCTTGTGAGGAGTTCCCTCAAGCTTTCCCAATCAACATCATCAATAACCACCATTGCCTTGTACCTGAGGGCTTTCTTAGTGAGCTTCCTAGCTAGGAAAACCGCCTCAGCCCTAATGAGCCTATACGCACGACTCCTAAGCCTCCTAACCAACCTCCCAGCCCTCTTAGCATTTAATGTATCTTCCAATCCGAGTCTCTTTAATCGCCCTACCTTCTTTTCTCGCTTCACTGCTTGATTATAGAGAGATACGATTCTCTGTGGGTTGAGTCCTTCTTGCTTGAACGATACAATCCTACCACTCCTCAAGAGGCCCCATGCGATGCCGTGACTCCAAGAGTTAATATCAATGGCTAGGATATACCCACTGGGTTGATAAGGCTCCACCTCGCGCTCAGCGACCAAAGCTAGGTAGGGCTCATCATCTCTTAAACCAATCATGGCATACTTAACATCACCACCCTCCCTAACCCGCTCAACAACCCATTTGGGCATCTGGACTTCGATAGAATATCCAAGTTCATCCCTACAAACTTGGCGCAATCTAATAACACTACTCTCGAAGTCGAGAACCACTGGTGCGCTCTTATCACCCTTCATAGAGCTATCAGCATAAACTCTTACTGTCTTCAGCGGTACCCACGCCCTTGCAAACCACCTCTTTGGTGTAGTTCCAAAGACCAGACTTCCCATGTAGTTCTTGAAAGAACCATAGAGTTGGTACTGTATTGTTTTTGGAAGATCTGGTGCCCAGACTTCAAAGCCACGGTAGGCTAGGTTCGCCAAAGCCATCAACCTCCTTATGTAATCAACATCACATTTATCCTTGGGTAACTTAATGAGTATTGTCCTATGAGTCTTCATCCTCAATCACCACCGCTATCCCAGCAATTTCCTTGCCGATGTACTTTGCGAGCTCCTTTCCGCCCTCATCAAGATACACGTCAATCCTTGCGTAGACCTTATTACCAATCCTCTTCCCAATCACTACCTTGCCCTTGAAGTAAATTGCCTCCGGCATCATTGACACTATAGAACCGAACTTTATAAGCCTTTCGTCTCCTTTTAAGATAATTTCTGCGAAAAGTTTATAAGTAAGCCCTTTACTTAGGTCTTGTCCCGCTTCCGGAGGTAAAGTGCCGGTGATGGGGCGGGTTCAGTCCCTGCCCCGTGGGCTGTGAAAAGATGACACCCCGAGAATGGGGGCAAAGTCCCGACAAGGGATGACTGGTGATTAGGAACGCAGGCATGAGGGGAACGGGGCACACCTATCCCTCTTCTACCACAGCATCCTAGCCGAAGCCCACTATAAGCCAGGTAACCAGTGGAATGCCGAACAGGAAGCCTGCCCATATGATAAAGCCGCCTATGGCTGTTACGAGGAGTATTGCTAATGCCGCTGCGCGTGCAGTGTTCCTGTGAACGAAGTCAAGCGTGTCCAGCGTGAATCCGCGTGGCTTCAGCTTGAGGGTATAGGCTATGAACTCCCTAAACATGTACATCATAAAGCCGATTGCTAATGCAAGACCCATGAATAATACTAATGATGATGGGAGGTGCATTAAGTAACTGGCAACCATGATGATTATGAGTAATGCAAAGTAGATTAGCGAATCCCTCTTAGAGAGCTTAAGAGCCTTAGGATCAATAATAGTTGGAAGAACCTTACCCCTAACAATGGTTGGCCTTGTGATGACTTTAACATCCACACCGCGCCCAGCAGCCTCAATCAGGTAACCCATCATAGTGAGACCAAGACTTGGACTCGCCACAACTACCCTAACCTTAGCGTCCCTAACCATTTTAGCAACCTCCCTGGCGCTGATGCAGCCACCCACCTACCCCACCCCTAATTTACTTTTACCTTAGGATATTTATAAACTTAATTATATACACGTGGAATTAGGCATAGTATATACTTATTATCTGGCGTAGTAGCGTGGCGTTACTTTAAGGCATTGAAGACCTTCTTCACCACGTCTATTAGCTTTACGTTACACACCTAGTTAGGGCATTCGCCACCACGTTAACCAACTGCTTGACATCAATGCCCACATCAACTCCGCCAACCTTCCACTCCCTTTAGGGAGTTTCCAATATGGCAGACCCCCTAGTGGCCTCGGCAGTGTTAATATTACTTTTACTCCCTTTAGGGAGACTTCGTTCAGTATAAGCCTGAGAGCATGCAAGTATTTAAGCCCTTCTACTCCTTAGAGAGTTTCTGTAAGCCTTATTAGGGGTTGGGCTACCGCTTAATTGACGTGGTGAGGGGATTCGGGCTGATGGTTGATGAATCCTAACCAAGCAGACAATTTACCAACGAAGGGTAATTAAGTAAAACCCTAGGGGTGTCCACCCACTTAATGGAGTACACATACACCCTAACGGTACTGTGCATGCCTAACCGGTTGAATGTAGCCTATTGCTTTGACTACTGGGTGGTTGGATGTACATTGCCGGTTTCCTATTCATAATAGTCTTCGCCCTGGCGATGATAGCCGGAAGGATACTGCCGCCTAGTGTTGGTAAGGCTGCTAATAAGCTACTTACGCCCACTGTACTAGCCCTGATATTCACCATAAGCATGTGGGGTGGCGGTGAATTAACGAGCCTAAGCAAGGTCACCAGACTTGTGGCCTACTCCCTGGCTTACTCCATAGCCATAGTGCTGGTAACCTACGCCGTAGGCATGTTAATCAGCAGGGGGTGGGGTCGGGGTAGGGCTGTGGCTAGGGGTAGGGCGCCGTTGGTATTCATACTAACCCTCGTGGTTGGTTGGGTAGTGGGGGCGTTTACACGCATACCCATAGTCGGCAATGCCGTTGAACCAGAGTTGATGGTACTTGCCTCCGTGGTTGGCTTATCAACGGGTAGGGTAATTACCCTCAGGTCAATTGCAGCCGGTGGGAGGGTTGGGTTAATGGCAAGTTTAGCGGCCCTAATCGGCAGCTCATTAACCGGGTTGGCGCTTTCACGGTTACTGGGTGTTGGGTTGAATGTATCACTGGCGGTGGCCCTTGGCATGGGTTGGTACACCTTCACAGGCCCCACAGTTGCCCTTTACGCTGGGCCATACTACGGGCTTCTTGCCTTCCTAACCAACTTCCTTAGGGAACAGTTGACGTACGTGGTGGTACCCTTCATGCCAGGTAGCCCTGAGGCATTGATAAGCGTAGGTGGGGCTACCACGATGGATGATACCCTGCCCGTCTACGTGTCGGTGTTGGGTAGGGATTACTCAGTGGCCTCAATATCAAATGGCCTACTGCTTACCGTGGTGGTTCCAATCGTAGTGCCCCTTGTCTTAACCATTTAGTAGTATTTTTTGAATCCTAGTTGTGGTGCTACTTCTCTGAAGCATCTTCTGCATAGCATTAGTCCGTATCTCCTTATCACGGCCTCATGAGTACCACACCTAACACACCTCAAACTCCCCCTCCCAAACCCCCTAACAACAACACCACGACCCACAAAACCACAAAACAAAACCAAATAAAAACATTACCCTAATGGTTGGGTTGACTCCGGTTAAACCTGGTTGGGGGACTGCCCTTGAGGTGGTTGCACTAATCCTATTCAACCTTTATTAGGGGGTTAGCACTGGTCTTTAACCATGCACGTTAGGTACAGGGACTACCATAAGGTGGATGATGAGTGGGTTAGGGTTTTTGAGGATGGGTACTTCAAGTTAAGTTCAATAGCCACTAGTAGGCGTGTGGTGAGCACGGCTAACGCGGCTAATGGTGAGGCCCTCCTCTTCGCTCTAAGGGGCTCGATGAGGGTTAATGGTGTTTCCATGGGTAGTTTCGACGTGGCCTACCTGCCAAGGGGCATGAGCGTCAGTGTTGAGCTTGAGCCAAACACTATAGCCTACCTAGCCGAGTCCTGGGCTGAGGGTGGGGGTGAGTTTTACGTTAAGCGGAGGGAGACTGTTAGACCAGTAGTGTCTGGTGTGCCACCATATGAGAGGAGGGTTTACACAATGATTGGTGAGGGGGATTCGGCTTACTCATTCCTAATGGGGTACACTGAGGGGGCTACTGGCAACTGGACCTCATACCCACCACATAGGCATGATGGCAAACCCGAGGCCTACATATTCTACGGCATTGACCCAGGTTTCGCCGTTCAACTTGTGCTAAGTGAGGATGAGGAGGAGGCCTACGTGGTTCACGACTTCGACGTTGTGTTGATAAGGAGGGGCTACCACCCCAACGTGGCCTCAACCATAAACAGCGTTAACTATGCTTGGGTCATAGCTGCCCCAAGGGGCCAGAGGACTCTCTCAGTTAACATGCATCCACTATACAGCAATCTGCCAATGGGTCAAACCCACCTGAGATTAAGGGGTTAAAGGCAGGTTTTGCTGGGGCGTATGGCAGGTCCTTAGTTAGCAGTATGGGCATGTGGTTGCCTTAATTCCCCTTAACCTACTCCTCAATATCGTTAACTCTATGGCTATTACCAATACTATTGATGCAAGTAGTATGTACAGGTAAACAATGTTTGTCACCGAGTAGTACAGCGTCATGGCAAGTAACGCAGCTCCAATGGCTATTGCAACCTTACCAAGCCATGACGTAACCCTGAGTGCACCAGCCGCTATCAGTAGTAGGCTGAGCACGTAATACAGCGAGTCAATGGCGTACGCATACTCCATTGCATTGTACGTTAACTCAATCGGCTTATAGTAACCACTTAGGTATGAGGCTAGGTATGCAAGTACCATGGTGGCTACGGCAACCCCAGTGCTTAGGTAAAGGGCATTATGTGGGCTCCTAAACCTTGGGTGGGTCTCCGCCAGCCAGGCAGGTAACAACCCATCCCTAGCCATGCCGTAAAGCATCCTAGCCGTTGCATTCAAGGTGGCTAGGTAACACCCAAACACACTGAACAACACACTTACGGCGAATAGTATGAGGCCGGGTTTACCCAGGTAATGACCGATTAACGTGTAAACGGGATTCGGACCCATGCCCTCGGCCTCACTTACAAAGTTGCTGATAGCTGATTGAGAGTAGCCGACATCGAGTATTATGGCGTATGTGACGAGTATGTAGAGGAGCCCCATGATTACCGTAGCCCAGAGCGTGCCCGTTGGTACACTCCTCCTGGGGTCTCTAACCTCTTCGGAAATTTGTGTACTAACCTCAAAACCCATGAAGTACGTTATGGCGAACACCAACCCACCCGACAATGCCGCTAGGATTCCACTGGGGCTTGTTTGTAATGTCCCCTGCACAGTGAATGGTAATGGGGAAAGTTTACTCACGTTGGCCGTGATGGATAATGCAACGAATACCAGAAGCATTGCAACTTCAATGCTAGTTAAAGTTATTTCAGTCTTAATGCTTGGTCTAATGCCAAGCACAGTGGGTACTAGGGCTAATACCATGGGCACTGGGAGCAGGATTAGTGGGTTTATTGACCACCCAGTAACAGCATAAACTCCCTCCGCGCCCAGGTAGGCGAAGGCTATGGCCACTGAACCAACACCAATGATACTGTAAAACACGGTGTAGACGACGCCATTGAAGAAGCCTGTCCATGAATTTAACGTGTTCGTTACGTACGCGTAGAAGCTGGCTGCATGTGGGTACCTACGCGCCATTACGAATATTGAGTATACCACCGTTAAAACACCCAGTAGCGTCAATAGCATGGCTAGGGGTGCGGCTGCATACGCCTGGCCCATTACAAGCGCAGCCCCAGCTGCAATGCTGTAGGCCGGCGCCTGCCCAGCTAAGGAGTTGTAGAGCGAGCCGAGGAGGCCTGTTGCACCCCTGCTTAACTCCCCACTAACCTGCCTAGCCATGGTTAGGCCTTTTAACCGGTGTCACTTAAGCCTTGTTAAACGTTTAATAGCCTGAGGTGTTGACCTTTAACGTGGTTTCCTGGGAGTTGGTTTTTAGGGCATCGGTTTTCGTAACTGAGGAGATGGGGGTTGCGTTGCGTAGGTCTGCCTTCTCACCAAACATACGCGAGAGGATGGACCACAGCTGCGCCATAGTGAACCCTGAGGGTGAGGTTGTTGCCCAGGCTGAGCACATACCCGTTCACCTGGGTTCATTCAGGGTTGGGGTTAGGAACCTCCTCAACTGGCTTGATAGGGAGGGGGTTGAGTTGAACCAGGGTGACGTGGTACTCCTCAACGACCCCTACATATCCGGGACTCACCTAAACGACGTAATGGTCATGGAGCCCGTTTACGCTGGTGACAGGTTGGTGGGTTACGTCGTCAATAAGGCTCACCACGTCGACGTAGGCGGACCAACACCAGGCAGCATAAACCCACTGGCCAAGACTATATACGAGGAGGGGCTCATCATACCGCCGGTTAAAGTGGTTAGGGGTAGTGAGCTTAACAAGGATGTCGTTAACATGATCCTAAGCAATTTCAAGACCCCTGAGACAGCCCATGGGGACCTAATGGCTCAGTTGTCGGCTAATAGGGTTGGGGCATCTAGGATTAGGGAATTGGTGAGTAGGTACGGTGTTGATGGTGTCCTGAGGGCGTGGGGTGAGGGCATTGAATACGGCAGGAGGTTAACGGTGTTGGAGACCTCAAGGTGGCCTGATGGCGCTTACGAGGCGGTGGACTACATGGAGCTTGGTGAGGATTTGCTACCAATACGCATAAGGGTTGAGGTTAAGGGAGGTTTAGTTAAGGCGGACTTCACCGGTACCCACAGCCAGGTTGAGGCACCAATAAACGCCGTACTTGGCGTAACGTACTCAGCGGTCTCCTTCGTCGTGAGGTCACTGTTAAGCGGAGACATACCCACGAATGAGGGCTTCTACAGCGTAATCGACGTGAACGCCCCGGAGGGCACCCTGGTGAATCCAAGAAAGCCGGCGCCGGTTAGTGGTGGTAATGTTGAGACAAGCCAGAGAATAGCGGACGTAACCTTCAAGGCCCTGGCCAAGGCACTACCCAATAAAGTCCCTGCGGCTGGGTCAGGTACGATGATGAATATCATGCTCGGTGGCCCATTACCAAACGGAGGCTACTGGGCCTACTACGAGACTATTGGTGGGGGGACTGGGGGTAGGCCTGGTAAGCCTGGAGTTTCAGGGGTCCACGTAAACATGACCAACACCCTCAACACGCCCATTGAGATTGCGGAGAGGCAGTACCCAATACTCTTCACGGCTTATAGGATAAGGGATGGGAGTGGTGGGGTGGGCCTATACAGGGGTGGGGATGGCATAGTGAGGTCCTTCAAGGTCCTCACCCCAGCCAGGTTATCAATAATGGCGGAGCGCTTCAAGGTGAGGCCCTGGGGGCTTTGGGGTGGGGGTGATGGTGAACCTGGGGAGGTAACGGTGACTAGGGTAGATGGATCAGTGGTTAAGCTACCCAGTAAGGCATCAATAGACCTAAACCCCAACGACGAAGTAACCATAAAAACGCCGGGAGGAGGCGGTTGGGGCAAAGTTAAGTGAATTCCGTTGATCCTGTAGGTTTCTCCCAATATCGGTATGGTTCAGCATGAGAGGGTTTAGAGTGGCATCACTGAGAATACTATTCACTAGGGCATATGCCATTAAGCATCAGTGTAGTGGGTACCTGCTTAAGAGTAAAAAGCCCCAGGTACCATCAACACTAGCTTCATTACCAATTGGCTTAACGAAATTATTTTCACAAAAACCTAAACATTAATCAAACCTCATGAACGTTAAGCATCATGGGTATTGTGAATTAAAGCTTTTAGGTCCATGACCTAGTTAATCAATTATGTGCGACATTAACTTAGAAGATGTAGTCCCTAATGAGGCATTGGATGCATTTAAAATGCTAATTAGCAGGAATAATATTGGCCTAGCCTGCGATTTCCTGATGAGGCATTATAGGGATGAATACTGGCCCAGGAGAATGGGCCCAATGCCGCCATTGAGGAGGAGGCGAAGTAGTAGCATCATCACCCTACCTAAGCCAAAGAGCGTTAGTACACCGATCAGTGTGGTAATTAGCACAAGGCGGAGCGCTGATGACTTTGCCAATGAACCCATAAGTATTGAGGACCTAGCCACGGTGCTGTACATGGGTGTCGGTATTACAGGTTGGACCCAGGCCTACGGGTATGGTAAATACCCGCTACGCTCATACCCCTCTGCAGGTGCGCTGCAGCCCGTTGAAGCTTACCCGGTGGTTAACAATGTGCTGGGCCTTAAAAGTGGGTTGTACAAGTACGACCCCTTTGACCACGCCCTTGAGGTCTTAAGGCTTGGTGATTACAGCTCATTGATGGCCGACATAGCCCTCGGGCAGGATCACGTTTCACGTGCATCAGTGGTCATAATACTTACGGTGATGTATGCTAGGACCTATTGGAAATACTGGAAGCGGGCTTTAAGATACGTGTTACTGGACTCTGGAGCTGTTATGGAAAACATTTACCTAGCCGCCACAGGCCTTGGATTGGGTGTCAGGGCTGTTGGCGCCTTCTATGATAATGAACTATGCAGGTTTTTAGACATTGACTGTATGGGTGAGTTTCCCGTGGTTTTAATGCTTATTGGTAAGGGGAGTTTATGAAACTCAATTGGTTCAGCTACCCAATAATGCTCTTAATGCGCTCAAGTTTCTGTTCCAGCTCCCTGCACCTCTCGCTCACCACCTTGTTTAACTCATCCTCGGTGTAAAGTCTCTCAATTTTTATATTAGAGAAGTTGAGTTTATTATTTCTTTGATCGTAAATAACAACGACACTTATCCTAACGAGGGCTAGTTTATCTATGTTCATCTTCATCATCTCCTCATATATCAACCTATTTAACTCTGCAATATCCCTCAGGATCACATCTTCAGGTACTGTTCTTGAGAAGGCGGCAAAGGCAGCACGCCTTAGTTTATCGGCAAATCTGGCAGCCACTATAATGCCTGTTCGCAACTCCACAGTCAACGGCCCCTGTACAGTAAACCCACCATACAGTTTCTCATACTCAATAACCCTCTCCTTATCCCTCTCAACATCCTCACTGGGCTTCCAAGACATACTAATTATACCAATGCCCAGATTATTAAACTTATTTTCATTATTTCATCGTTCCAGACTAAATCTTTAAGGGGTTTAAGGCAAGTTATCCTCCCCCCCATCCTTGATGGGCTGGGAGGAACTTGATTGCGTAATTAACCTTACCTGATCTAAGGGTAGATATTTGCAAGATGAGTAAGGTTTTAACATTACGCGGGCGTAATAATTACGGGGGCGTAATGTTATTCGATGTTAGGCCTAAGGAGGATAAGAGAGATCTTTACGATAGAGAGGAAGTTGAGTGAAATAAGGGAGAGCATTGATAGGAGGGTTTGGCTATCAGTTTATGGCTTTAGGAGGGTTGGCAAGACCAGTGTAGTTAATGTCGCAGTTAATGATCAAAGATATATTGTCGTCAAGGTTAACTTAATGAGACTCTACGACCCAAAGAAGAGAAGGTACTCAAGGCCCGACTTCATTAGGGTATTCCTGGAGGGAGTTAATGAAGCCATTAGGAGGTATACACTGGGTGGTAGGGTGGTTAGGTTCATCTCTAATGTATTGGGTGTGGATGAGGAAACCTTCCTTGAGTTCAACGCCGTGAAGATTGGAATGATCCCCCTCCCCGTCTTTTGGGCGGGGTTTCACCGTGGGGGTCTCGTCCGTTGCCCCCTCTTTGGGGGTTAATGGCTTCGCCTCGGAGTGGTGGTAACAGTGGGGTATCGCCCCATCGGCTCATCTAACGGAGGGAAATAACCCCCTCTCGGGGGCACCACCCCGAGCACTAAATGTTCCTGTCGACTTAAGTGAAGTGGAGGGGATGGTGATTAATGAGGTTAAGGAGGAGTTTAAGGGCTTCCTACTTGGCTCCCAATCCCCAGAAAGATACTCAGCCGTAATCATAGCACTGGATAGGTTAGGCGGGAAGGGTACGCTGGGTGAGGTGGCTAAGGTGGTTAAGGCTTTAATTGGGGAAGCCCCAGAATCAAGAGTCTACGAAATACTAAATAGATTAGTCAATACGGGCTTCATAGAAAGGATAGATGATGAGTACATACTGCCAAGGGACGCACCAAACAGGAAGGGAATGCTAATGGCATTAAGAGAAGTAATAAGTCAGCGATAATGCATCGGTAGTTTTAATCGTGAATTTCACCGATTAGTTTATATAGGTTCTCACTAAGAACTAGTTCTTAGT
Source organism: Caldivirga sp. MU80 (assembly GCF_001663375.1). Classification (GTDB taxonomy): domain Archaea; phylum Thermoproteota; class Thermoprotei; order Thermoproteales; family Thermocladiaceae; genus Caldivirga. Next base: position 17,612 of record NZ_LCTF01000005.1, on the reverse strand, counting down.
GAGAACTCATGTACTTCAGCGATAGACCGATAAATAGCTTGAGACTATTAGTCGGTGATGGGCATAGGAGGGCTGTTTCTCGTATTAAGGATGATATTGAGAGAGGAGTTTTTGCGGCGGTTCTTGGTCCGCGTAGGGTTGGTAAGACTAGTGTTGTTAGGGTTGTGCTTAATGAATTTAATTACCCATACATCTACTTTGATCTTTCACCATACATAGGCCTTAGGTCTGTTAGTTACCAAGCCCTTGTGCCGAGCGATATGAGGTTTGGTGATAGGCAGGTTGAGGTTGATCTCGAACTTAACCTTGCAATACTTAAGTTAGGTCTTAAGAACGTTAGAGTTACTGCGTCAGTGTTTCAATCGAACCTGTTGACGCTTATGAGGGAGCTTAGTCGTAGGCATGATAGGTTTGTTGTGGTGTTTGATGAAGCTCAGGTCTTGCCGTTTATAAGGGGTTTCAATTATAGGGGCTTTCTTCAGTTTATCCATGATAATTACCCAAACATAATAGTCATACTGACGGGCTCAATGCCGGGGCTCCTTGAGAGAGTTATTGCACCATCGGCTTCTGAGGCTGGTTTTGCTAGGTTTGTTGATGAGGTCGTTATCGATAGATGGGGTTTAGACGATACCGTGGAGTATCTATCGAGGGGTTTCAATGAGGCTGGTATTCATTATACGAGGGATGAGTTGGTTGAGGTGCATAATGTTCTCTCCGGAATTCCTGGTTTCGTTGTGATGTATGGAATAGGGAGGAGTGTTGGGAAGAGCCATGTTGATGCCCTGGAGAGGGCTAGGGAGTACGCAATATCCCAGTGGCTTCATGATTTAGGGGCGTTCGTTAAATTATACAATTCCGGCGTCTACATTACCGTGCTTAAACTACTGGCTAATTTCCCAATTGGCCTATCATGGAGTGAAATCATGAGTGAAGTGGGTAGGGCATTGGGCAAGCCATTAAGTAAGTCAGTAATGCATAGGGTAATTACAAACCTGATCAAGGGTGGTTTCATAGCTAAGGTAAATAATAATTATAGGATAGAGTACCCAACATTGAGGGAGGCTGTTATCAGGGCTAGAATGCCTAATGCCTATTATTGAATACGTATTTTATCCACATAATCTCGGCTAGCTATAACAGGGCTGTTGGTTGGTACACCGAGAAGCCTGGCTATTAATGGACACTTAGCCCTTAGTAGAAATAATGCATTGCCTAACCTGGCTTTAGCTCTAGGACGTTTCGAAGTTATCCAGACCCTTCATTATCAATAGGCCATGAGACCCCAATGATGACCACAAATCCCTTTTCACCAATGCCGAGTACGCATTGCCACTTCCCGCAACTTTCACATTGCTGAGGCCGTGTAATTCATTAATGACGTACTCCTCTGTAACGTCCACCTCGTACGGCTCGGACCTGGCATAAAACAACCACCTCCCTACCCAACTCAGCAAGTCTCTTGATGAGTGCCTTATCGAATTGAAACTCACCAGCATTATCCACTACATACCCTATCGAGCCAGCCCTAGCGATGACCTCACGCAAGCCATCCCGCGTGACCCCCAACCAATGAACCCCATCATTGAGCCTAGCCAGTAGGTCATCCGTACCGAACCTGTAGCCGTCTCTCCGGAGGCGGTAGAGGTTTGTTGTCTCCACCGTCTCCTTCTCGACGGTCTCCCCGAGCCCCCTCACCGCAGCAGCTCCCCAACGGTCGCCCGCGGCTCCCAGCCACTACGGATCTCGGAAACCCAGGGTAACCAATAGGGATTGCTAGGATTGAGTTTATAAGTAAATCGCTTCATCACCAATGGTAATAAACCCCACAAATAATCATGAAAACCAAAACTGCTCCTCATGGGTATGTCCACGGAGTTAGCCGCTGCCGCCAATTCCACGTACCTTACCACATTATCACCTAAATTACTGAGTAGATTGCTTATTGCGTCCTTTGTGAGGGATTCTAGGGATGCTTTCTCATCATTATGTGGATCATCAATCCGAGCCTGCGCCTAAGCCATATGTGGGATTCCATGAATACTCTGGCCTCCTCCCCGCCCTTGCCTGCGTTCTCCATCACGTATCCACCGAGTTCCATTGTACATTGCCGGGTCCTTAACATTCAATTTCTTTAGTTCCGAATACCTAGACTCAATAAGGCATAATAGGCACTCTGGCGTGTCTACGTACCACATTGCATCATGCCTTAATCAACAGGTAGTTGATGCCTAGGTATGCTAGGAAGAGGGGAAGTAGCACTAGGTCTGTTATCTCAAGGCCGGTGGCCTCCATGGCCCATAGTGTCCCCAGGCTGAAGAGCAATGAGGATAGGACGTACTTGAGATGAGGTAGCCTAATTCTAGCTATCTGGTTCTTGATGAGTGCCGTGAGGACGACGACTACTGCTGCGGCTATTAAAGTCCCCATTAAGGTTGAGGCATAGCTCTTCGGTATTAGGGCGATTAAAACTAGGGCGGCCTCGAAGGCCTCTATTGCTGATACCGTGAACACCACGGCTAAGTCGCCACGCTCCTCCTCACCGCCCCCACCCTTGTTCATCCTCTTAAAGTACCTTCGGGCACTCCTAAGTAGCCTATACCCAAAGTAAAACAGTATTACTGCTGAGGCCGCTAGTACGTAGTCGAGTGGTAGGTAGACTATGTAGCGCCCCACCGTGAAGGTGGGTACCAACACCAGTAGGACGCCGGCTAGTGAATACAGCACAGGTCTAAACCCCCTGTACAAACCCTGGTAAATTGCAGTTACCGCACCTGCTTCGGAAAGTTCTAGGAGACTTATACCTAACGCCGCGAAGAAGACCCCAAATTCCATGCGCGCCACCCTATGGCTTTAGTTTTTAAAGATGTCCCCATGGCCATTACGCCCCGTTCCTCTCATCTCGGCGCCCCTAGTAAGAACGCATCAACCATCATTTGAATCCACGTAACATAATATTACTTAGTTGATGAGAATCCTTAATGTAAGGTAACATAACCTATAGCATCACTACGGCGATGGATGGATTTTTAATCATAACCAGGTATAGTTAAAGGGCTGCGATGGGTAATACGGCTGCTGTGGTTAGGATTTGTAATCCGCGGGATGATGAAGATTATTGTAAGTTCAATACATGCTTAAGCACCTTTGTGAGCCTTAACTTGGAGATTTCCCAATTTTCACCAGGCTCATCTTTTTCCGCCGGGTCAACCCTAACCATGTATAATACTTCACCATTCCTAAGCGAGATCCTGGCTATGCCACCGCCCTTAACCATCATGCCCCATAGGCCTTCTGTGCTTTATCCTCCTCGTCATAGGCCATTCCAACGGCTAGGTCTGGGAACGCCACTATGCCGAGGTTGGCATTATACTCATGCATGTAAGCCATTGCCTTAAACCTACCGGCCGTTATGTAGGTGGGGTTGCTTGAGAACTTACACTCAACCACAATAACCCTCTCATTACTACTAACAGCAGCGTCAGGCCTGCCCCTAATTCTCTCAGCAATACCTGTATTACCATTAACATCGCTGATTATTGAATTGTCCAATGCGCTATTGAATAGCACTAGGACCTCCTCAGTACCCTTAATGAGCAGTATTCTTCGTGGGTTACCACTCACGATTCTATAGCCGTTCTCAATGAATATGCTAAGTAGTAGTGTGTAGACAAATATCTCATAGAGTCTCCAACCAAGTAGTACCAGGTCACGCCTACTGATCCTTAACCTCCTCTGAGCAATTAAAATAGGCTTAAGGAGGTGTATACTCAATAGGTATGCGTTATAAGCCCTAATGAACCATGATGGTGAGTACGGTAAAAGCTTCCTAACCTCACTGAGTAATTCATCACCACTATACCTGATGCTGGGCTTAGGCAACCTGTTAATCAGCCCCCTAAGTCTCTTAATTGCATCGCCTAGGGCATTAATCCTACTCTCCAACTCACCCGCCATAGGTTCATTGAACTTATCACCTATCTCACCCAGTTTCGGCTTAATACCCACTACATTATTACGAACCTTGTTAATCAACTTCAGAGAACGGACAGCCATCTCCCTTAGTAGGACGTATTCAGGTGACCTATTGGTTGGGAGGTAGGTTAATGAGGCGTATAGGCCGCTTGGGTACACGCTAATAGTCCTAGCTACGTCAACCGGGCCCCAGGCCTCTTCATCGTAGGTTACGCGGAATTCCCTATACCTAACATAATCGTTTAGGGAGGCTGTTACTGCATGAACCAGGTCGTTTACCACCAGGTTCGCCATGGTGATTGATAGGTAGCTTCTGCTTAACTCATCAACATTAAGGCCTTCACCGACATACCCAAGTAAGGCTCTGATGACCTTAGCGGAGTTGCTGATTCCGTAGTGGTCAAGGTAGTACCTGCCTAGTATTGTTAAGTTTCTAAGCCTCTTTTTAAGGAGACTCCGCCTCACTAATCGTCACCCAGCCTTACTTATAAGCCTCCTCACGGTTTCGTCAAATGCCTTCAGCTCATTTCCGATTAATACGCCTAGTGAGGACCTGAGGTAATTTATGAAGTGGTCCCTAACCACCTCACGGGGATTCTTAGCCTTATCAATGATGCCGTTGACGTACGCATTGTTAAGGAGTTGAATACTGACTTTGACGGAGCCTGGGGATATGCAAAGCCTACCCCTCGACTTACCTGGCTCTGGTGGCCTACGTAGACCTCTAATGAAGTCTATTATCTCCTTATGAACGTCACTGGGTATGTCCTTGCCATACCTATTGAGGAATCCTTCAACGTCACTGGTGTCTGTTGGGCATTTGACCTCTATTATGATGAATCTCCTTAAGATTGCTTCACCAACCATGAACAGGTTCCTAATGTCGACGACATTCATGGTGCCGATGATTCTAATGCGCCTAAGTGGTTCATCGCTGTACTGCTCATAGAGTTTCATAAACTCCTCGGCGTAATTATCCCTCTCCCTGTAGCTCCTAATCTCCTCAATGAGCGTACCGGGCATCCCCCAATCCTCAGGGTTTGGTGATGTGAATATTGTGAAGAAGTCCCCGAATGCCTTATCAACATCAGCCCTATTAAACTCATCAATAATGAGGAAAACGTACCTACCCGGGTTTTTAGCCGCTAGATTATAAGCCTGTATTACAAAGCCCGATTTCCATTCAACTGAACCCATCCTAATGGTTTCACCGCCGATAACATCCCTTCTAAACCATAATGCATTGGCAACCTTGACAATGGGTGGAACGTCGCTAAGGGCTTTAGCAACCTCCTTGGCAAGGCTAGTCTTACCGACGCCAGGTGGACCAATGAGCATAACGTTACCTGTCATCACGGCATTGGCAACGTCCTTAATAATGTCCCCATTAATAAATAACCTTGATGAAACGTCTTTGGCAACATCATCAATGTTAACCTGCCTAATACGCTCAATTGTAGCACACCTTTCAATTAAGAACTTGCGTAATTTAGTCCCATCCTCATCAGGTAAGGGTATTATAGAACCAAGCATCGGCCTCTTGTTCATTAGCCCATACGGTAAATCACCTATAAGCTCCTGGGAATACTGACCCCACCTACTGCAGTCATTACTCTTATCATAGCTGGATTCGGAGCACCCCTTAATGATACTCCACGTCCCTTCATCCTTTACACACAGGAATTCAACCTCAATATCAACCCTAAGTGGCCACTTATCCCCAGCCTCATAGTCAATTGGCCAGAATTTATCATCACCCCTAAACTTACTGCGAACAAAACCACCAAGCACTATTGCACTCACTGGACTAGTCACATAGAGAAATGCATAGTCACCGGTATTAATTGAATTGTACCTGCTCTCTAACCCACTATGAAAACCCCAGACAAAATACCTAGTTCCCCCACTTCTAAGCATAATCAATGAATGCGCCGCATTAACAGCTCTACCTTGGAATACGAAATACTTCACGTAATCATGCAACTAAGTCATGTATTTAAAATTATCGTAAAACGGTACATAACCCTTATGGATTCGGGAAAACACAGTGAAGTAATGCTTGTCTGATGTGCCTAATGTAGACACATATGATGCGATTCACCGTAATATCACTATAGATTATGATTATGCTTAAAAATGTTATATCTTTAAGTTTATTATGCGTGTTAACTGGGTAAGTGCCTTAGACTGGATTGGATTGATAATCTGGCTAGTTTCTCTCATTATTCTGCCTTTCCTTAAGCTACATATTACTATTCCTAGTTACTTATGGATTTTCCCAGTGGTTTCACTTGCTCTAACTATTGCTTATAGGATTAATAGTAATATCATATATGCAGTATATATAAATATTGGTATTATTCTTATTTATCTAATATTTGTGATAATATTAGTAAAACTTTGGCTCTATCTTGTGGCCGGTTTAATATTATTTGGATTATTTATAATCGTCTTCCAATGGATAATGGGAAGGGAATGGAGAGACAATCCATTTGCCTGGCTAATACTCATCATTCTACTTATAATCATTATGGCTATCGGCGGTGCCATTGTTGGACCTATACTTGTCTTGGCAGCGCAGTTAATGAGAATGAGAGGTAAAGGTAGATATTAACCCTAACTTGTCAATTCGGATCAGCAATAGAGATGTTCCAAGGTAATTATCTACGCATTCTTTCAATTGATCTTCAATTACCTTCCTTATAATCTCGAGTAGATTAATGGCTATCTGCATTAAGTAAAGTCAGCTAGGAGTTCGTGGGGTAATTGAAGTCTATTGATGAACCTAGACGTGCGGTTGATTAAAGTTTAATTAGGTGCATTAACCTTGAAGTGAATTTGGTGAGAGACATGAGGGTTGATGATACTAATGGGGATGCTGAGGTAAATGGTTGGGTTTATGATTCTGTTGGTGGTTTTTGGTTTAGGGGTGGTGTGAAGTTTAGGCATATGCATGGTACTATCCTTGAGGTTTTTGATTACGGTGAGTATGAGTCGTTGAATGTTGTTGGTAGGGTTGTTGATGCTGGGGCCTACATAGGGGACTCGGCCATTTACTTCGCCTTAAAAGGTGCAAGGAAGGTAATAGCCATTGAGCCTCATCCTGGTGCCTTTGCCGAGATGCTTGATAACATTAGGCTAAACAATCTGGAAAACGTGATTATACCAATTAATGCAGGCCTAGCAAGCAAGCCAGGAAAAATATGCATCGAGAATGTTGATTTAGATGCCACAGTAGTTACATACCACAGGCCAGGTAATTGTAACAGTGGTATCCCAGCCGTAACGCTAGGCGAATTAATGAGTAGACTCAGTATCAATGGTGGTGAGGCTGTCCTCAAGATGGATTGCCAAGGCTGCGAATTCGACGTAATACTAAACGACTACGAGCATGTTAGGCTATTCAAGGAGTTAATCTTCGAATACCACCCATATGCCGTCAACAAACCTGTGAATGCACTACTAAGAACGTTGCAAAGGGACTACCAGTGTGAGGCAAAGGGTAGCAGGAACCGTGGGGTTGCTCATTGCATTAAGAAGCAGGCACAATAGTGGTGGCGATAATTGGCTACTCCTCTCTCTTGCGTCTTAAAGACAGGCTTAGCACGAGCTGTATGCTTAAGCCAAGGTTGAACGCATCCCACCACGTCAACCCATTGTGAGCTATCTGGGTGATTGACGTAACGAGCAGTACTATGCCAATACCAGCGAGTATTATAGACAAGGCTGGGATTACGACGCTTAATGCAGTTTCCACATCATCATACCTACCAAGCTTATTTAAGATAAGCGCCACCACGGATACTACCCCAACAACAACGGCTACTATTACCGCTATACCAGCCAGCAGTCCAAGTATTACAGCCAATACGTTAAGCCAGAAGTTCATTGATTAATATTTACTTAAGGGTTAATAAACTTGGAGATAAATCATTATTACTTCTTTTAGAGTTTTAGTTTTCCAACTGCCTTTACCCTTACCTTCACCGCATTGCCTGGTAGGTATGGCATTGCTATTTCTTCAACCTCAGCCACCTCCACCGTTGATGGATCAGCACCGGCTTCAACAGCCCTCTTCTTAGCCTCCTCGGATGCATCCTGGATAGCCCTCTCCCTGGTTATCTGCTCGTACGAGTATGCCTTCTCTACGACGGCGCCAACCAGCGCCGTGGCTGCACCTATTGCATTTGCATATTGGGCATGCTCAGGTCTAATAACCTCCCTGGCTCCCCTAAGCGTCTTGGGCCACATTGCGGATCCACCGCCAACCAGTATTACTGTTTCCGGTTCTGGCTTTAGCTTTATCCTGTCAATGGAATCCTCAAGTATCTCAATCATTTTGGCGTATGCCCTTTCAACAAGCCAGCTCGGTATCTTGGATCTGGCCAGCTCAGGGTTGCACATTGGGTCATCAATACTCATGATACCCTTTGCTAACGCTATGTCGGTTGCGGTGACCGTACCACCACCCCACGATATTCCCTCGTAAATTAACCTGTAACCGACGCTCACGGGGCCAACCTTAACGTCACCATCCTTAACCTCGACAATACTACCCCCAGCGAGACCTATAGCTATTACGTCAGGTGCCCTGATGTTTGTTCTAACACCCCCAATCTCAATCTCAAGTGCCTCCCTTGGGTAGCCATTGATTAACGCCCCTATGTTGGTTGTTGCTCCACCAGTGTCTGCGACTATGGCGTTAGGTATCTTGGTTAGGACATATGCACCCCTGATGCTGTTGGATATCGGCGCTATTACAGTGAATATGGGGAACCTAACTATGTAGTCAGCTGATGCCGTTGTGCCATCGTTTTGGGCGAAGAACATCTTGGCATGCTCAAGGCCCATATCTCTTAAAGCCTCCCTAAGCGCATTTATTGCGTTAACCATGACCTTTATCGAGGCTGCATTTAGTATAGTCGCATTTTCCCTCTCAAGGAGCCCTATTGAGCTGATTTCATGAGATAAAACTATAGGTACGCCTGGCAGTAGCTCACTGGCCAATTCCCTGACCTTAACCTCATGTTCAGGGTTAACAACTGACCAAACCGACGTTACAGCTACTGCGTCAACACCCCTATTACGGAACGCCTCAAGTGCCTTTCTAAGGGAGTCTTCGTCGAATTGCGTTATTGGTTCGCCTGTGTAGTCGTGCCCACCCCTAATCATCGTAATGCCAGCGTTAACAGAATCCCTGAGGTCAATTGGCCAGTCAAGCATTGGTTCAATGGCCTCGGTTGCCGGTAGCCCAATCCTAACGACGCCAACCTTACCTAGGTTCCTGCGTTGAACTATTGCATTTATTATGTGGGTTGTGCCGAACATGACTGCTGCAATATCATCCCTACTCACCCCTGACCCCTCCAGGACAAGTCTTAGTGCGTTGATTATGCCGCTGGTTACGTCAGGCGTGGTCATGGTCTTCTCGGCGTGTATTAGGTTATTGCCCTCGTCTAGTATTACTGCGTCCGTATGTGTGCTGCCAACGTCAATGCCAACCTTGTACTTAGTCATGGCTTAACCACCCTCTTCACCCTTACCTCTATTGGCACGTAGTCAATGTCGTATCCGAAGTACCTTGGGCCAACGGTTTCAAGGCCCTTGGAGGTCCTCCACTTCTCATTACATGGCATGCTGATTACGAGGACCCTGAGTCCGTATCTAAGCCTCTCCGTGGTTATTGGCTTACCGGATTCACTATCCAGCACTGTTATTAAGTCTGGTACTGAGGCCACCACCTCGTTATCCTTAATTGCAACTAGGTTCTCATTCTGAAACCTGATCATTAACCTTGAACCCTTGTACTCATCGAGCCCTTCGATAACAGCCTCACCACGTGCAAATCCGCCAATATTGAACCTCTGCACATCAATTATCTTACCCTTAAACAACTCAAAGCCGTGGGTAACATCAAGCAATGCATCTACTGGGTTTCTACCGGCTAGTTTAGCCTCCCGTAATGCCTTACCTACCTCAATGGCCAGGGAGATGCTGCCTTTAATGGCTGCATCCCTGTATAGTTTACCGAAGGTTGGGTATATTGCAATCCATGCCGAGCCACCATACTTAACCGTGATCGCCCTAGCTATTCTCTCAGCCCAGTAGTTGTCCACCGTGTCCAGGATCGCTGCATTACCCCTCTCGTCGGATATAGCCATGGGTGTTGCCTTAATGCCGTATATGTGAAATGTGACCATCTGCAACTCTGGGAATGCCCTACCCATACCATCCGCATCTATCACAGGTAACCCCCTCTCGGCGCCAACTACCAGTGGTATTGTTGAGTTTACGCCACCAGCCTCTATTGGCGATATGAAGTCAACCCTCCTGTTGAAGTAACCCTCAAGTAACCTAAGTGAGTATAGAGCCTCCTTACCACTTGGTATCTTCTCCATAAGCACAACAGGTGTTCCCATGGCTGCCACAGGTACTATGAAGGCATCTCCATCAGCCTCATCAATGCTGACAATCTCAATCCTTCTGCCCCTCTCAAGCTCCTGAATAACCATCAACTTACCAATGTAGGGATCCCCTCCACCACCAGTACCCAGTATTGCGGCCCCTACCACAAGATCCTCGACATCAGTTTTAGATAGGTGGTAACGTACCATATTAAGTTGCGTTGTATGGGAATAGATTTTAAATATTATCATCATTAGGAAATGTAGTATGTAATGAAAAATATGGATAATGCTTAAAAAACAATCTAGTGCATACGTTTCATATGGAGGGGAGAGGAAGGGGTATATTCTTCGACGACTACTCACTAGAGGAGGTGCCTTCCACGGAAAGGTATGGTTTATATAACATGTTCCTTACGTTAAGTGCATCGTTTGGAGCCATAGCAGTCCTCTTTGCTGGCGGTGTTCTTGGCGGTGGGCTTAACTTCGTTGATGCCACAATAGCGGTGCTAACGGGAGGTACCACGGTCCTCGCTATAATAGGTGCCCTTAGTGGTGCTATTGGTGCTTACTCAGGCTTATCAACATACGTTGGTTGGAGGTTCCCCTTTGGCAGGGTTGGTGGTAAGGTTCTTGGGTTCGCATTGATAACGATAACCACGGGCATTGGGTGGTTCGCGGTTGAGAGCTGGTTCTTCGGTGTCGTTATGAACGAGATCTTTCCACATAACCCATTCTTCTCCGTATGGGCAGCAGCCCTTTGGGGTGGGATCCTCATGATATTGTCTACGTACATAGGCTACAGGGCGTTATCATTCCTTAGCTACTTCATTTTACCGCAGCATGTCTGGCTCATTGCGGTTGGCCTACTGCTCGCCATTTCACTACATGGTGGATGGGGTGCTGTTTTTACGGCAGCACCTAAGTCACACATGACCCTTACTGATGCTATAACAGACACCGTTGGCCTATATATAGCTGGGTCCTTGATAGCACCCGACATAACCAGGTTTGCCAAGAGGGCTAGAGATGCGGTTACGGCATGGGTACTGCACATGTACGTCTTCTACCCATTCTTAATACTAGGTGCCGTGGCCATAGTGCTACTGACGGGTAGTGTAATAATCACGGAGGACATGTTAAAGCTTGGCATGGGTGTTGGTGTCTTGCTTATAATAATACTGGGGCAGTGGATAATAAACACGGTTAACCTATACAGTGGTAGTTTAAGCTTTACAAATGCTATACCGGTTAGGAGGGACTTATCCTCAATAATAGTCGGCGTCATAGGTACGCTGCTAGCGGCCTACTGGGGGTACACGGCCGGCGCCTCATTAACACCCTTTGAAAACTTCATAACGCTACTTGGTTCACTACTACCCGCTGCAGGTGGATCAGTGTTCGCTGAGTTTTACATTGTTAAGAGGTACTTTGAGGGTATTAAGGATCCACGCCAGAGGTTTAAACTTGAGCCTGGTAGGGAATACCCGGAGGTGAACCTAGTTGGGCTACTGTCATTCGCCGCCGGTGCATTGGCCGGCTTCTTTGTTCCGGGCATTGCGGCTATAAACGCAATACTGGTGGCCTTCGTCGTGCATGTGGCATTGGCGTACGTGTTCAAGAGAGCAGGCATTAGGTATGAATTCGGTAGGTACGTGTATAGGAGTGGTTTAGAAAGGGTGGTTAGATGAACTTCCACAGGTTTAGTCTCTACTTTTCCGCCGTGCAACTAGCCTTTTCGGCGATACTTCTTGGTACGTTGCAGCTTAACTCCAATATCTACGCATTGTACCACACGCTGGCTATCTCCCTATTCATGCTGATAACTGCCGTGTTGGGGATATACTTCTCGTGGAGGGGGCAGGGTAGCCGTGTTGTTGCCGATGCCTGGCTAATCATATCAATAGTGACAGCTTACATCGCAATAGACGTTTCACCATTCTTCAATAGCCCTGTGAAGCCATTGGAATTGGCATTGACAGGTATAGTGACGGTCATATGGGTGGTTGACCTGTATATTGCGTGGAGGGCTAAGTTACCGGTACTGAGACTCTAACGCTGCACTAAGTGTGCAGTGTCCTCGTTAAAATTGGCCTTATCTCTCCATGTAGCTTTATTATAGTCTCCCACTCACTTTCATCATAAAACTTAACGCTTCCTGCGGTAAACCCTTTGGCAATCTCCATTACGAATCTTGATGTCTCATCGAGGCTATTAATGTTTGTGGCATAGCTTGCTGAGCCTGGTACCACGGTTTCCGTTATCGTAGCTACACCAACCACTGGGGAGTGCGTGTAAAGCCAGGGTTGCATGATACTGTTTATATGATATATTGGTGTCGAGAATGGTAGTAAGTCCTGCATTGTTATTGGCACTATAATGGGCAATCTTCCAGTTACCCACATGTATATGTTTATTAAATCATCACTGACCTTGAGTATCCACCCATCCTTAACAGTGGGGGTTATTGCAAAACCACTACCCTTAACAACCAGGTTAGCCTTCGTCGCATCAATACTTAACACGGCGTCCATTTGTGGATCAACCTCCCTCTTTAAAAGCTCAAATATGCTTACTGGGCTCGACATCATCGGTGCTGGTCTATGAGGGGTTACCACGGCATTAGGGCATATATTCGTGGTTACTATTACGTCGCCATCAAGAACATCACCCCTCATGCTCATTTCGGCAAGTTTATAGGCAACGGTTAAGGCTATTATAGCACCATCAGCATCAGATACCAAGCCCTTTATCAACGGCCTTGCACCAACACCACCAAGCCTACCAATAATACCTAGAGTTGGTGCATCACCACCATTGTACTTACCGCGTTTTCCCAGAACTATAATCTTTACAAAATCCGTAAATCCCTTTTCACTACTAATACGTTCAATACTTATCGTTAGGTATTTATCGAGACCCTTAGTGATAAAGAGTTTTCGAACAGAGTCACCGTCAACGTTCGGGTTATCGAGTAAATCTATTATTTCTAACAGGTACTTAAGCATCGACATACCATCACTTCAGGTTTTTCCCTTAAATGCATTATGCAGATAATTCCCTAATTACCTCAGCCATAATTGTCCTAGGCAGTATCACGGGCTTTCCAGAAACCTCCCTAACCACGTTCCTCATGTCTATGCTATAGCCCAGTGAGTCAAGGACCACCACGTCAACGTTACTGGCACGTAAATACTCAGCGGCCCTTCTGAAGTCATATTCACTACTTGTATATGCTGATACTGGTATAACAACCACGTCGCTAATAATACGCCTCCACCTCTCCTCCTCCATACGCATCTGATCCTTATCATGCACGATTACGCCAAGTCTTCTTACACCACTAAGCGAAGACACCACGTTCATGGTTAACCTGGAGGGCTCCACCATGAGCCTTCTTGACGATAGTTCAGGGAAGTCACCGGTACACAGTAGGCCAATCACATTAACGTAGTCCTCAAGGTAATTTATACACCTCTGCATCCTTTCAATGATCTTAATCTTACTAAGTTTCACCACGGTATCATCCCTAAGCCTAGTAACTAACACGTAGTCACTGGGTTTAGGCAATAGGTTCCTTATCTCATCTCTGCTTAAGCCATCTAAAGCACCACACTCCATTAATTCAACATCAATGCCAAGTATAGGTTTAATTTCACTGGTTATGTCAACCCTAGGCGATTCACCTATTGTCACAAGCCCAACTCTCCTACCTGACCTCATATAGGCATTAGTGTAGAGAATCTTTTTATTTTATTAGGACATTATACCATTACATCAAGGCCCCTTAAAGCCAAGGTTGACTGCACATGGCTTAACACCGACACCCAGCGGCGGCTATCATTACTCTGGGTCAGTTTGTAAAACTCAGGTAAAAGGTGATGTTAGACTTTAGCGTATTTGTGGAGAGTCGGAGTTACTGCACATGCGCTTGAGGAATCGTGACTGGGAGAGGGCTAGGAAGGTTCTATTAATCATCCGCAATGAGGTTGACTCCATGATTAATGCTGAGCTTTAGTGTACCGTGCCGACAAGCAACGAGTAGGTGCAGTGGAACTAGTGCCCATTGGGAACCAGGTAACTTGGTTCCTTAATCCCCTTCTTACCCTACATGAATCCCCCTAATGAGCGCCTTAGGGTAAGGGTACCTCACGTGCATGCAGGGTAATGCTACAGCGCCATAAGTCAGGGGAGCTCAGAAACCCAAAAACTAATGCCAACACCCGGGAAAAACAACACTAGTTAGGAATTAAATGGACAGTGTCATTCATTCAATTTTTAATCGTTAGTGAACTTGAAATCCCCATTTAGGTGAAGAGGCCTTACTTGGATCATGAGTCAGTTCGCCCCAACTGACTCAAGAAACCGAGTCCTAATGGTGTCCCTAGGAATTGAATTGAAGTAGGCTACATACTTAGAAGAAACAGTTCCGTATTGATAGGTAGTCTATATAATAAGTTGAATACTACGATAACTATGCCATTATATTATAATTCATTACTATTTGTTAGTCACATATTCCTATATATAATATGTATTTAACCGATAATACCATATAATATTATTTATCATGTTGAATATTTAATCTAATGTTATTTTATTTCTCTATAGTGTATTCAGTATTTAATTGTTATTTAATGTGAAGCCTTATTGAGAGGGGTGGTTATTTAGTGCTAAGGATGCAGAAGGGGGCAAGCCGCTTAGGGCTTTAATTATACGGAGGTTGTGCATACTGCTGCCGAAGATTCATAACCTGCTTGAGTTAGTTGAGGGGTTAAGGGATGGTGGATTGCCGGTTAATGAGGTGATGGATTACCTAAGGGATTTGAATTCATACTACCTCGTCTCCAGGTTCCCAGATGCGGCAAATGGGGTACTTAGTGAAGTGTACTTGGGGGAAGATGGATGAGAAGTGCGTGGAGGTGGTTATAAGAGTTGCTGAATGGGTGAGGAGGTTACTGGCATTTTAAGGTTATATGTAAGTTGAGGCTATATAATCATCATTCTAGGATTTTTAATTCGATGGTTTGCGGAATATTCAGCATGGCGAGGAATAGGCTTACCGGTATCACATTATCTCCTAACATGTCTTTGCTTAGGATGTAGATCTTCTTCATCCTGCCCAGGATCCTTCTTTCATGCTTAACCCTTCCGAACTTAACTTCAAACCCAATGGGCTCCCCATCCTCAACCACTGCATCAACCTCACCTCTAGCCTTAGTGTAGTGGACGTCGTAGATCCTGGATAGGTGGGTTAGGACTATGCTCTCCACTAACCCGCTCTCGTCAGGTAACCTGGCCGAGGTCCAGAAGGCAAAGGCCCTGTAGATGAAGGGGTCGATGAAGTAGAACTTCTTCTCCTTTCTGGGCATCACATTACCCTCAAGGTCCACCTGCTCCACAACCTTAAGCAGGTGTAGTCTCTCCAGTAGCTCTACGTAGCTTATCGCAGTCTTAACCGTACCCACCCCAAATGACCTGGATAGCGTATGGTAGCTGAATTCACTGGCGGTCCTCTCCATTATCCCCCTAACCGTAAGCTTGAGGAAAGTCTCACTCCTCCTGAGCCTATTCACATCACTCACAATGCTTGATATGAAGTCACTGAGTACATCGCTGGAAATGCCCCCAGTCCTTAGGAAGTCCCTAATGGCATTTGGAAATCCACCAGTCACCTCATACCTCTCCAGAAGATCATTTAGGATTGGAATGAATTGGTTATATGCTTGGTAATTCGACAGGACGAAGCCTAAGTCACCCCTAGGTAAGTGAATGTTAAAGAGCTCCACATACCTGGAGAAGGGTAGGGGTAACATTAGCAGTGTTTTACCACCACCCCTCCTCCCAGGGAAGGTCTCAACCTCCCTCTTAGCTGATATTGATAACGACCCAGTCACCACCAGGACGTCGTTTCTGAACTGGCCTCCTCCCCGTTCTGAGGGGTGGGTGTTGTCTTAGAACGGGGTGGTGTCCTCGCCCAGCCTTCATTGGCTTCTCTGGCTGGGTTCATGGGGCTGCCCCGGGCCAGCACTGCGGGGCTTTCCTCGCTGGCCGTGAAAGTCTTTAATATTGCATGCAGGTACTGTACGATGGGGTATGGTATAATTGGGTTGGAATCGCCTTCACGTACCTTCCAATTCATCTTCTCCCTCTTCAAATCCCACCACACGCCTTTGGTCCATGCTTCTGGTGTTGTTTTCCAAGCCATATTGAGTATGGATGCGTAGTCCCTATGCACGAGGTGTCCAAGTGGGCATTTTAAGAAATGCCAATCATCAGTCCTCTCAAGTCTCGTAAAATGAATTGGACAAACCCTGCTGTTCCTATAGGATGATGCGTGGAACAGTTTAGAGCCGCGCTCTAAAGCCTTATCCACAATAGCCCTCTCCACAGCCTTGAATGGTATCTGCTTTATGCGGTGTCTTGTTTCGTTCCTCCTGATTTCATTAATCATTGATTCCTGCGGGTTATCACCAAGTTCCTCGGTGATTATGATTGCTGGGTTCTTGGTTAACTCACTCGCCACATACCTAACCCTACCAACCTTCCTCTCTTCCTCGCGCAGCCTCTTCACGCGCTTCCTAAACTCCCTTGTGTTCGTTATGTTCACGTAATTACCGCTCGGTAATGCGAAGTGTGGTTTTAGCCTATCGATAATTGCGTCCCTAATCCTTTCATACCTCCTGGCTAGCCTACCGAAGTCCGTCCTAATCATGTAGAGCTGTGGCGTTAGATACTGCCTATTCCAATTAACCACCTTATCCACGGTGGATGGTAAATCAATCCTACTAACAGCAACGGTGTTCTCGTTTATGTCGAAGGCAACAATTGACTGTGGTCTTTCCTCCCTAGGCTTTATTTCGAACACGAACACTACGTACCACTTGTTTGCCTTTCTCTTAACAATCAACGTCCTGGCAAGCTCAGCCTCTCCATTCAACACTTTCCACCAGTAGAGCCAGAAGCGCTTGTGCAACCTTAACCAAACCTCCCTTCTCCCGCCGAGCAGTGATAGGCTAAGCCTAACCGGGGCTATTGACCTAGCGAACTGTTCATAACTCCATGCCTTCTCCGTAAACCTAATCGAGACGCTCCTAACCTCTGGATAGGGCTTGCTCACCAAGCTCCTCATTCCCCTTTTAACGAATGATTCCGCAACCTCAGAGGCTTGCCTAATCGCCTGGATTACTAAGTGAGCATGCAAGCCCGGATACTCCTGCCTATACTTACGGT